>NZ_JAAQWU010000013.1:0-193544 GCF_012985695.1 Pseudomonas sp. WS 5027
CAACTCATAAGTGACGCTTCCGAATCGTAATTTTCGTAATAAGTACTTCTGGTCAAATTGATGCTTGTTATTGTCGGGCCCGGATTTGTGAAATCTATGCCCGTAGTGGCATTGTCAGAAACGGTCGTTTTTGCGAAGACAGACGATTCGCCTGGAGTACCACTTGCGATGCTCGCATACGCCACACCGCTCTCGTCAGTGTACGAAGTCCCTGTGTTCAGGGTACCTAGCGTTGCAGCCCACAGCACGGCCTGGCCTGCAGGCAGAATATTGTTGTAAGCATCTCTAACTGTCGCGTAAAGGCCAATCGCAGTCCAGTTAGAAGGTGCCGATGCAGCGCCTGCGGCAAGGGAGATGACCCGAGATGTTGAAGGATCAGCAGTTAGGGTTACGTTCGTACTCGCAGAGCCATTTACTGCGGCTGCTGTGACCGTACCTACGCCTGCCGCCGTACCACGCAAGGTAACCGAGGTTTGCCCGGAAGAGTTAGTAACCGTCGAGGTGCGCGATAGTGAGCCTCTCGTGGTTCCCCAGCTTGTCGGTATTCCAGGCCCCACTAGGTATCCATCACCATCCTTGAGTGTGGCCAGCAAAGTGCTTGTTGCGCTGTTGTTTGCAACTATCGTGGGGGGCGAGGCGGTCAGACTCACGACCCGAGCTGTTTTTTTGACCCATTCAATGTTGGAGCAGCCATTCTGTGTCGGCTCCCACACTTCGTGGCGACCCTTGTTACAGCCAGAACCACCTGCATTGATGACAATGGCCATGCCCGGAACATCGATGACCTGCTGAATGTCAGCACTGTTTTCCTTCAGGGGGGCTGCGAAAACTGCCCCGCTGAAGCTGAGAAGGAACGCGCCGAACGTGGCGGCTCTTACAAGCTTTCGACGGATTTTCATGTATTGCTCCATGGGTTATTTTATCTGTAGGGATTGGTGCTTTAAGGACTTGCGCCCAACCATCCTGTTGTGAGGCTTGCGCTTAGTGCCATGCCATAGGCGCAGGATAGCAATGTACAATCATATTGCACCTTGTTTTCCCTTCCCAGCTGAAAGCTGGCCATTGTTCTCAAAAATGCTTGCGTTTTGTTGCTTCGGTGGACACAAAAAAGCCCGCGCAAAGCGGACTTTTCTTTATTTGTTCAACGTCGGCGCTGGTTGGTCAGTTCACAGCACGTTTCAGCACAGTACCGGCCTTGAACGTTGGGACGGTTTTAGCTTCGATTTTGATCGGCTCGCCCGTACCTGGGTTGCGGCCCACGCGAGCTGTTTTTTCGGTTACCTGGAATGTGCCGAATCCGACCAGAATCACGCTATTCTTCGCCTTCAGTTCTGCGGTGACGACCTCTTGGAAGGCATCGAGCACGGCGTCAGCGACGACCTTGGAAACGCCAGCTTTTTCGGAGAGAGCTTGTACCAATTCAGACTTGTTCATTTGTGACTCCATAAGTTGTGACGATAGGGTTTGAACTACGGCTGGCAAGATCTTTTGTACAGAGCCTTGCCTGCGTAAGCGATAGTGAGCCCAGCAAATAGACCTGCGGCGATACCGCTTCCGCGACTGCTCTGAAGGGTGCCAAAGAAGTAAAAGGTCACGCAGGCGGCTGTGATTGATACCTGCATGATCGATGCCCAGGCGAACAAGTCGGAGCGCTTGAAAATGCTAGCGATGTACCAGGCTATGATCGAGGCTGGAATCAGCATCAACGGCGCGAGGACGATGGTTAAATCTTCTGGCTTAAACAAGCTGCGAAACCTTTGTTTGCTGATCAATAAGTAATCTTCTGTTAGTCGCCACCATAAGCGGGGCGGCTGCAAATTGCGACCAGGTGCAGAGTTATCGGAGTTTCGGCCCTGTGTTAACGCGAGTAGCTTGCTCGTGTTCGTGGCGCTGCTCAGTTCGCGCATTGACGTTTGCGAAACCTCTGGAGAACCGGTCATTCAGGGTTTTGTTCGCCTGAGCATCTCCGCTGTCTACTGCGTGCTCGGTTGCGATGTTTCGCTTCAGCATTTGGTTTTCGCGTTTGAGATGTTCGGTTTCTTCACTGAGGCTTTTGAACTTCTGGGCGACCTTTGTCAGGCCAGCTGCGGCGAGGCCCGCACCCGCCGAGCCTGTGATGAACTGATACGCCGAGTTGGCTGCTTCGAATGGAAGCTCACCCTTGAGCCCTGCGAGTAGCGAGGAAGAGCCGGGGTTGTTGATTCCGAAGTACATCGCCTCGACAGCTTCTGGCGTGCCGTGTACAGCGGCTGCGACGGTCAGGACGGCACAGGTGACGCCATAAGCAAGCAGCGGGCTTGCAGCGAACGCTGCGGCGTTACCTGGCGATGGGATTAGATCCTTGCCGAACTGAGTGAGGTTGTCGCCTACTTTCTGGAGAAACGACCGCTCTTGATTATTCATCTTCGCTGCTTCCTTTCACGAGGTTCGTAAATTCGGTTTCGTAGAGATGGCAATGCTGCTCAGTGCGTTCGAGCAGGTGCTGGATTTGCTCCTCGCTGTGGGCAGTGCCTCCTTCCTCCAGTTCGGTTAGGAAGATTGCGTAGGCCAGACCGGCTTTAAGCGTGGCGTCTTTGAACGCAGGCGAGGCGCTCGATGCCTTGACGTGTTCATTGATCGCTTCAAGGCGTTGGCTCAGTGCCGCTGCATTGGCAGTGTTCGAGTTCAAAGCGGTGTCAGTCGTTTGCATTGTTGACTCCTTCGGTCGTGGTTACATGCGCATGCCGAAACTTGGGCGGAGCTGTTCCGGCTCAGGCTCAGGGTGTGGCTCTGGCTGACCGAACATGGAAAGTTGATTGGAGTTGTCTTCGCGCACCTGGGCGTACTCACGCGCAGCTTCTTGCTGCGCAATCACAAGTTCAGGCGTCACGCGTGGGGCAGGGGTATCGAGGTGTACTACATTGGGTAAAGCGGACTTCGACGGGTAGCGGATCTGGAGGGATTCGCCCAGCTTGACCGCGTCCAACGCACTGGACTTGTGCAGAATGCCGACGCCGCCACCGATGTCCTGAATAATCATTCCCACGTCGCTGACGGTAACCGGGCCTTCGTAAATGACACCGGCTTGCGGTGCGCGAATTTCGCTGACGACCAGCGCGGCGGCGTCTTCGATGTTGTCGGTTACCAGTTGCACCAGTTCACGGGCGCCAAACTTGCCGTTATGGTGGTAGTCGAGTACTGATTCGCCAAGTAATTTGGCAGCAGCCACAAACGGATCGCGTTGAACGCCCTGGCCCAGCATTTCGAAGGCAATGGTCTTTGATAGCCCCTCTACAACATTAGGTGGCCACTGCATTGCCTTGGCTGCTTCCGATACTGTGAGCATGCGCAATAAGTCGGGGTCAGTTGGGTGCTGGATTTTTGGGTCAGTTGAGCGATTTTTTGCGAATCCCTTAGTTATAGTCGCTAACTTTGTGGAATCCTCTTTGAACACCTGCATTTTGAAACATTTGCCGTTTTCAGCATCGCGAATCGCTTTGTTCTTCAAACCTCGCATCTCGCTCCACATGGGGTCGTCGGGAGAGATGTCGTCCATAATCTCCGAGAGAGTAAGGTCACGTTTCTCGGGCATTTGGAGCATGTCCCAATCGAAGTGCATCCCGTTAGTCACTGCTATCATGCACCAGCGTTTGCGCGGCTCCAAAGCGTTGAAATCTTCGCCCTTTAACACGGTTTCATGAGTCGTGTAACCGAGGTCACGTAACTGGTTGCGAAGAATCGATGCGCTTGCTGTACTGCTGTAAGGCACCACATTCTCGAACATGATGATGGCGGGGTTGGCTTTGGCCAGGATCATCAAGGCGGCAACAACCAAGTGGCCAACGTTCGGGTGGTCTTCAGCTTTCTCCGTCCCGCGTTTGGCGCGACCACTGACCGACGCACCTGAGCATGGAAGCCCTAATTCCATGGCATCCTGAAGTGGCAGGTTGCGCATGGCAGCTGCATCAAATGCCAACTCCTGCATTGGTGCCGCCAAAGGGATGGTTCCAGCGCCCCACTCTGGAGCTTCAGAAGCATGCTCAAGCAGTTCCGGGCGGATCTCGTTGACTATGCCTTTTTGGGTGCGAATACCGGCCTGATGGAAGCCCTCATGAAACGCCTTTGAGAGCAGCCCTCCGCCGTGAGAAAGGCTACCGACTTGCAACGGAATGTCGTGTTGCAGTTTGTGGCTAAGGCGGTTCAAGCGTTCCTTTTTCCGGATTTCGCTTGCCAAGGGCATAAGGAAGATTTCTCCCTTGCGCTGCACCAAACGGATTGAGTCCATGCCCGCGAACAGCGCCAGCAATTCCTTGCTGTTGATGTCGATGATTGGGATCTCTTCGCCAGCACGATTCGTGCGCTTGCTCTTGCTGACGACGCGGGAGCCATCAGGATTGGCCTGAAGTGTGACGACGCCTCCTTTGAGCCTCACGTCGAAACGATCACCTGGTTTAAATCCAGCCGTTGAAACCTCAAGGTTTTCCAACCAGATGCGAGGTTTACCGCGATTCGCGCCCACTTTTTTAACAAAATAGCCCTGCATGGTTGGAAACCTTCTATACGTCAATTCACGTAGAGTATTATTAAACCATGCATTGATCCACTGATAATATTGTGCCTGGTGCTTGATTTTGCTGGTTGCATGCTTCTATAGTCGGATCATATTGTGATCGCATATTACGCAGTGTAGTAGGTGCATCACGCAAAAACACTTGGGCTTGGAGGCCCGTGCAATGAGCGACTTGAAAAACAACGTAGTTGGGATGATGCCCCCTTCGGCCAATAAGGGCCAAATGCGAACCTTTGGCGCCCAAAGCGCGATCAACGCAATTCAAGCGAGCATCCCGAAACTGATTCGGGAGGATGTTCGGGCTTATTGGGATGACGCGGGAGAGAAGAAGCCCCAAGGCATCACATACGGCGCCTACAACCAGATCTCGTATCGGGCGAATGACGGCACCGTGATGCACGCATGCGGCCAGTCTATCGATGAAATGCGGGGAGACCGTCAGTTCACTCACAATGCCATTGAGCTGCGCTGTGATGCGCTGGGGCTGGCGATTTACATCAGCGGCGTTAACCAGATTGACGTGAAAACCAATCAGGTTAAGTCTTACCTGCGGGTAGCGTCGTATCAGTACCTGGCAAAAACGCCTGATCTTTCAATCGCCGATACATCAATCGATCTTTACAAAAAGGTCCATACCATCTTGGTTAGCACGTACAACCATTTAGCGCGAGAATATTGCATTGCGGGGTTAACTGCTGATGACCTGACGCTTAGATCAAGCTCATCGCTGTTGCCGGACGTTGCAATCAACCACCCTTGCTGAATGCGGCAGTGTGTAGCTCCAATGGGCGGGAGGGGCTTCGCTATGTATTTAATTACCCGATATAGTCAGTCGCCCACCATTAAGCCCTATCGGTGGCCGCTCGTTTCGCATTCTTCGGCTTGAGCCCGCTGGCAACAAATGGCGCGGGGGATAGCATTCAACCTGGAGCCCTCATGATCCATCGCCGCGCCGCCTTCGTAGTAACCATGACCAGTGTTGTCCTTGCAGGTTGTGCGACTCCGCCGCAATCCCCGCGTGAACAGCCACTCTTTCTTCAGCAGGAACATTCTCAGGCGCTGGCGCCCATTGATACCTATCCCGTCGAATACGCGGTCGATCAGCCGACCGCGCAGCCTTCCAGCGATGGCGCGGTAGGCGACTGGGCTCCAGTAACTGCTGCCGTGTCAGACCCACTAGCTAATCAGGCACAGCAAAACTTAGCGCTGGCCAACGCCTCGACTGATCGGAGCGCACGGCTTGAATACCTTGAAGCTGCAGCCTCTTTCGGAAACGGTGAAGCGCATTACGAGCTTGCAAAGGTCTACACCGAGGGCGTTGACCGTCCCCGTGATTTGAAGCTCGCCCAGGAACACCTGCTCGCCGCTGCTGGTGCTGACAACCCAGAGGCGATCCGCGTCATCGGTTGGCAAATGATCAAGGGACAAGGTGGCAACGCGCAGAACGTCAACGGTGGTGTAGCCGTGATGGAGATGGCGGTTACTAAGAGTGTGCGGACTCAACGTGAGCTAGGCATGTTGTACGCAAATCTCTACACCGACTTCAAAATGAACGATCCCGCTAAGGGTGAGGCGTATCTGGTCGAGGCCTACAATGGTGGTGATGTGCCCGCTGCTCTAGCCCTTGGAAAACTGTATATCCAGCAGGGTAGGCAAGCGGAGGCCTTGGCCCCGTTGTCATTCGCCAACGACAAGAATGATCGTGCGGCAGCGAAACTGCTCTCTTCTCTCGATGGCGCCGTTTCTGATGCTGGCGCTCCAGCCCAGCGTACCAACTTTGATGGGGCTGATAGCGAAACCTTCTACCAACAGGCTAGCGACATAATGATGCGCAAGCATAGCGCTGACGATGAGGCGAAAGCGTACGCGCTGTACAGCCTTTCGGCTGACATGGGCCACAACCTTGCCCGCGCCGAGCTTGGTGCGATCAGCGGCGTGAAGATCGTCAGAGATAAGCAGTACGGGCCGGGTTGGCTTGACGCAGAAAAGCAGAGCCTCTTGTCGGCTTCCGAAATAAAAGCGAAATTCTAGAAACAGCTTCGACTACAAGACAGAAAAAGGCGGCATTAGCGGGCAGGGCGGTGTATAGCGATTTTCCCGTTGTTCGTGAAACTGGTGGTGGACGGGGTTACTTGTCGCCCAGGACGAAAGCGGCCAGCGAGCCCATGGGCGCGGTAGCCGCTTTTCCCTTACAAATCGAAGGCCGACACAATGAGGGCATCAACTTCGCAGTAGTCCTCAAATGACAGCGACTTACCGGCGTACAAACCTTGCAGGAACCCCCGCAGACGGGACACGTCTGAATGGCTATTGGCAGTGTCTTCTTCGTAGGCCTCAAGCGTTTCGAGAGCGATCGGCTGATCTTTCAGGCATCGCGATACCTGGGCGAATACAGCCCGCAACGCCACAGCTTCAGTGGCACGCTTGGCAGGCGGCTTGACCAGCAACAAGAGCAAATCTTCATACAACTTGCCGCGCTCGATGTTCACCTGCTGCATTGCAGCCTGCTGGTCCGGTGTCGTTGGCTCCGACACGCGCTCACTTGCGTCAGTGACGTTGGCCAACACATCAAGCGCGGAACCAACCGCAGTAATGCGCGGGAGCAACGATTGGATATTAATAACCACAGCCATTTGCTTTGCCCTCCTGGGCGTTGTCCTGCTCGATCCGAGGGCCGAAAGTAGCCTGTTTCTAGGTTCTCGGCCCCGGCTTTTGAGGGCCAGGGCTTCGGGTGCTTTGGGCGGGTCTTTCGTGCTACTTCGGTTGATCGTCGGTGGTCGTGTTTTCAACTGCGCGCATGTACACCGCCATATCACCCATCTGCTCGACGATGGCGGCTTCGCTTGCTTCGTGCGCGGCGCTGATCTTGGCTTTCATTCGCAGGCACAAACCGCAATCGACGTGCGCCCAGTTGCTGGTGCCGTTGCTGGCTTCCCCGAGCCAAGTGCCGCATGGCGCCTGCTCGGCTTCATCGTCGTCAGGGCAGGGATCAAAGTGCGTGGCCATCGTAGCTTTCCGTTAAACCTGGGGTGGGATTGCTGGGCTGGGTTTGTTGTCGTCAAGGTTCATCGCCGTGACCTTGAAGGTGAACCCGGCTTGCTGATCCTGCATTACGGTGTGGCTTTCGGGGATTCCTTGGACCAGCTGCTCGCAAGCCTCCTTGAGCGCCTGCTGCAAGTGCTCAGGGGTGGCCCCGTACAGGTTGAGCGCGACATGGACTTGGAAGGGCAGTTGCGTAGACATCATATTTTTCCTACGACAGGTAGATAATTGCTTCAAGGGCACGTTTGACGGCGGGGCTTGGTGTGTACCTGGGCGACTTCTCCCCGAACAATTCAGTCTTGCCATCCCGCGAAATATCCAGGTTCTGTTCGGGCTTCCAAACGCTGTTGGAGCGTTTCTTTGGACTCCCCCCACGGCAGAGCCAGATACTTGGCTTCTACCGGCTCCACTTCTTGGATGCAGTACGCCGGTACTGGCTTTGTAATCGCGTTCGCCAGTGCGAGCGCATGAGCCTTGTCAGGTGCTGCAAAAATGTCCTCGGGGCCGACCGTGAAGGCTTTCAGCGGCAACACGGTTCTGACGTTGCCGGTGATTTTTACCGGCTCTCCTTCTGCGTAAACCGCCCACGGCTCGGGGATATTCGTGCTGGTCATATTTTGTGTCTCCCTGCTAAATCCTGGGCGCGATTATCGGGCCTCTCTACTGCCGCTACCCCACGTTTGACGGCGGGGTTTGGGATGCAGCTGAGCGACGTTTTCCTATAGCCCTATGGGGACTTCGTAAATCCCGAAATGCTGGTATTGGGAGGCTTTAGCTCCTGCAGGATGACGATGCTCCCATTCTTTCACCTGTGCCTTGTAGTCGCTCCAAATTTCGCGGCCTTCCTCAATAGGCATTTCAGGTGGGTTTAGATGATAGTCGATCAGCATGTCCTGCCACACCTCGGCTTGAGCGCGGTCCTCAAATGCACGTAATGGCAAAGGCTTTCTTTCGTCGCTTCTAAAACCGCTGGCTGTGGCCATCACCAAAAATACTGTTGCCATGGTCGTTTTCCGTTTTCCGTTTTCCGTTGTTCGTGGAGCTGGTGGTGGACGGGGTGACTTGTCGCCCTGGATGGCATCAGCCAGCAAGCCCATGGGCGCGGTAGCCGCTTTTCCTCAATTCCGGTCTGCGGGCGGTGGCTTTGCATTTTTCACCCGGTACACACTGACTAAAAGTACATACCAGAAGCCAAGGAGAGCCCAAGACCACCAATGCCACTGACGCGGATCTGGAGCCACCTGAAAAGCAAAATAGGCATAAACCAATACGGTGATGGCTATCAGGTTTCGGAACAAGCTCGCGATGGTCACGGTATTTTCCCTCAACAGTCTTGCGGAACTGCCATGGCAGCCAGCGGCCGGGAAACCAGGTAGTCCATGTGTGCTACCGGGCTGGTTACGACATTTGCCGCATTACCGGCAAGAGCGAGATTGCCTGTCGCAGTCATCTCTTTTGCAAGTTCGTCCAGCTTTGCTGCTTTCTCGCGCAGTTGGTCGGCCATGCCCCGGATAGCGTCCACGGTGGGTTCAACGTCATAGCGGTGTTTCATCGCTCTGTCCTGCTCGATCCGTGGGCAAAAATTGCCCCTCTCCTACGTCCTCGGCCCCGGCTTTTGAGGGCCAGGGCTTGGGTACAGCGTCGTTTTCCCTCAACTTGCCGCTGGTGTGCGGCGACTACGAAACTGTGCAGCCAGCTCCGGGTCGCTTTCCAACAATTGGGCCATCGTGAACGGCGTTTTCGCTCGACCTTCGGCAATCAGTTCGCTCAAGGGACGGCCCAACAGCCGCTCAACGGTTTCAGCGGTCACACGTTTTTCGTCAATCTGATCGCCGTCCTGGTCGAGCTTGTCCGCGAACAGAGTCGACGGATCTGCATCACCCAGCGGAGAGACAAAAATGTCCTGCCACTGCTGTTCCCATTCGGTTTGGGTTGCCCAGCCAGCGCCGCCAAGGGTTACGAATCCGTTGTTTTCTTCATCGGCAAAGGTGATTGCGATGCACCAGTTTGGCTTGTTCTTTTGAGAGGTGGCCATGTCGTCATTCCTTCGATTCTGTGGACGCCAAAGCGGCATCCTTCTGCGCACCTGGCCCCACGTTTTAACGGCGGGGCTTGAGTGCACCTGGTGCGTTTTCCTGCAATTCAGTGTTCTGTTTTCAATGCCCGCAAGATGGCGTCTTGCAGCACTTTCGGGCATGCCCTGAAACGCTCGATCAACAACGTTTCCTCCGCAGGTGATTCTCCTGATAAGACAAAGTGAACGTTGCCTCCCGCCTTCAAAAAGGCTTGCAGCACTTCGCTACCTGGAAGCCCCTTACCTTGCTCGTACCGACACCAAATCTCGCGAGATATGCCGCAACGTTCAGCCATTTCAGCTTGCGTGAGTTCCAGCCGCTTGCGTTCAATTTTGAGCCTTACTGCAATGGTCGGCATCGACATATCCTCGACTTATCCAATGAAGCTCAACAGCAGGTACAGAATGGGGGTCGATGAAAGGAAAAGTGCTACTACGAGCAAGACCGAAAGACACAGGCGCTTCAAGCCGTGCTCTTTCAGCGATGCACCATAGGCACCTGGTAATGCCCAGCCAGCGCAAAGCGATAATGCCAGCTGTGTTGCCTGGATGTTGAGCCCAAAACGGGTAAGAAAAATCGTAGCAACACCAATAGCTATGGCCATGATCAGTGTCGCCGCTGTCGGACCTACACCACCAACCTTCTGTAGCTGTATGCCAAAAATGCTCATTGATTTTTCCCCTAACAGTTAGGACATGCCCGGTGCTGAGTGAGCATCTATAAATTCGGCGGTCAAATCTTCTCCGTGGTTGCCTTCGCCACTTGCATAGTGGACGACACTCACAAGAACATCGGAAATGTCGGTATGGCCGTATTCGACCTCAAAGGCATCAATACGGCACTGATACTTGTAGTGTGTGGGAGTGGTGGCCATGGCGGGTTCCTTTCAGTGTTGGAAAATCTCGGTACCGGAATTAGCCTTGTACGGCGGCCTGCGCTAGAGCTTCATCACGCTCACGGGCCAACTGTATATGCATCTCGGAACTGATAATGTCTTCCATCAGCAGCGCCCCGGTATAGCCCACGACAAACATCACCGAACTGTGGATGTCGCGTGTAGGGTATTGCTTATGTTCCTGCGCCAGGTCAGCAATCTTCTGGCGTACGCGCTCGATCACTTTGGGGTTGTCTTGCTCGATTTGGATCATCGGCATGGCGGGGTTCCTTCCTGTTCAGTTCGTTGTGACCAACATGGATTCATGGCGCCGATTTCCTATCAGTCGCGCTTGAGGTCTAGGAAGGCTCGAAAAACCTCCTGATAGCGGTGTCGCCCGATTGTCGAGCTGTAGTGTGGCCCCTCATCATCCTGGAGAATCATTCGCTCTTGGTTGACGCCGCCAAGACGATATTCGACGCCAAACTGGCGGCTCATCATCGACTCTGCTTCCTTCGTTTCCGGCAGTGCTTGCACAAGCTTCAGAGCTTCATGCTCATCACTGGCCCACCCCACACAACCCTCCAATGTGAGGGACGCCGGGATGTAGTTCACGCCGAATACAGGGAGTTTCTGTGCCGGGTTCGCCATACGTCTTTTCCTCGAATCTCACACCTGTTTCAGGTGAGGCGTTTTTGAGTCGGCAATCTGTACCTGCATCATCGGTTGCATGGTCATCACATCAAAGCCCATCGACTCAAACCACTCGCGATTCAACAATGAGCGATCTTCGGTTGGAACGTCGAAAAAACCGTTGTCCTCTGACCAGAATCGGCAACTGACCGGATGCAGCAGGTCGAGGTCGAATGAACCGCCTGGATAGATGCACACGATCAGCTCCCAAGACGCATCAGGCGGCGTTGGCCACCGATACCCTGCCGGTGCTTTACGCTCACGTTGCCGGCCTTCACAGCGCCCTGAGAGACCGTATACGAACGCACGTACCTGCCACATTGCCACTGCGTTGCCTTTGACTTGCTGATCGGCACAGACGCGCTTGAATGCCTGGCGCACCAATGGCTTTGGCAGCCCCCACACAAAGCAAGAAATGCCCTGCTGGTAGAACGCTTCAAAATCCATCGCGGGATAACCTGCTTCGTCGGTTGCTCGTTCCAGATAGTTCTTCATGGTCGATTTTCCCCTACATTTCGAGAAGGTGTTTAAAGGGCGCGGTGAGCGTCATGCCCGTGCCTGCGGCGCAGATCGTGCTGGCCTGCACATTGCAATCGGGGTTATCGCACTCTGCTAGATAGATGGTTTTCTCGGAATCGACGTAACCGACATGGTGCATCGCTTCGCCGTGAAGCGGACACTTACCAATTTCCAGCCTTGCCAATCGCTCTAAATGCTCGCTCCACTCGGCCTGATGATCTGGATAGAGGTAGTGCAAAACATCATCGAAATTGGTTTTGCAGTAATCCAGCAACGCACCCTTGGTGGTGTGTGCCGGACTGACGAAGTTGAGAAAGTGGCCCTGGTGCGGCCGCTCTTGTGCCAACACGTACACACCGTTATCCGCCCTGAAAACGTCAACATCGAAGTCAACGCGCAAAGCGGTAATGTCGGCTTTTAATTGCATTACTCCTACTCCCTGAGTTCGCGGACGCGAAAATGACCGTCCTTCTAAGCACCTTGCTGGTGCGTAGCAAACTACTCTGACACTGCTTCCCTCATAAAACGGGCTTCGCAAGAGTGCCGGCACCGGCCACATAAAAAAAGATTCTGATAATTCACAACCGTGGCCACCAATCACATCTCGGCGCTCAACAAAATATTTTGACACTTGGGCCATCCTGCCGGTGATCAGCAAACCACGGTTCAAAAATGTCCTAGGAAACTATTCGTCACTGAATCGGCGTCTAGAACATTCATCAACACGGCGCTGTCTGCATGCAGCTTCCTGTTCACTCTACTGCCGCTGCTTGCTCAAGCTCCAAACCCCAGCGAATCCGGGGCTGTCGAGCGGTGTCAAAATGTATTGTCAGGTGTCAAAATATTTTGTCTGTTGTCAAAATCCATTGTCAAAAACCACCAGGACGAAAGCAGCCAGCAAGCCCATGGGCGCGGTAGCCGCTTTTCCTACACCTATTCGTCTGTTGCCGAAGTTGCTGCGATTTCTTGTTGCTCTAGCACTAGGATTGCTCAACCGTCAATTCCAGGTCATCACCTTCGGTGCCAGAAGGCCTTAGTGAGACGCACACGCCATCTTCCAGCGCGAATTTGATGGTGCAGTGGTCGGTGAATTCGACAGCTGTGATCCGTCTGCCCTTGAGGAACTCACTTACCTCGTTCTGTGATGAGAATCTTCCGATGGAAGAGTCCCAACCCTCAGGAAAATTTGCACTCGCCTTCTTCACATCGAAGAGTAAAAATTCTGCAGCCTGACTACTCTTCAGCGAAGCCAAGTCCTGAGTCTCTACCTGCATCAATGGAGGGTGAGTTTTAGCCGCTGCTGCGGCCGCTTCGGCAATTGGGTCTTTGTCCTTCATGGCGATTTCCTATGGTTCGATGCTGCCGCGCAATAGCGAGAGCAGGTTGTCTTTTCGAGCAATGTCGTCCGGCTGCGACTTTACAATCCGCTCCAAGGCCAAGCGGTGTTCGGGAGACTTACCCAACACGTCTTTGGCATGTTGCTCAGATCGCAGAAGCGATACCTCGCGTGCAAGAGACTCCTTGTCACCTGCCCAGCACATGATGCGATGCCATGCACTTTTATGGCTGGTACGGATCAAAGCGAGCTTGTAGCCACCGACAGCGGCATATTTCTTTCGCTGTCAGATGCGCTGGCTACTGTGGTCAGTGCGACAAAACCGCTTCTTGACCATTGCATGCGCTCCCCGAATCTTCCCCGCCGACATCTTGCGCCTCTACACAGAGTTTGAAAGCGACTCCATATGGCAGATCGAAGTGCTCAATGCGGTTGTAGTCCACGCTGACGGTTTCAGACTTGGCGTGACTGCCATGCAGGGTGGGCTCCTTATCAGACAGGTTGTATGAGACACCTGTAGCTTCGGTACCCACATTTTGCGTCCTGTCAACATCAAGCTGAAGGTCAACAAGCACCGTTGCCTTAGCCGTATTGAGAGCCACCACCGTCACCTGGCTTTTGAGCTTTCCAATCCCAAGCTTGCAGTCAGTGTTGTCTGTATTGCACGAGCGAAGACGCATCAAGCCAACCTGGGAAAATGAATCGCCCACTTTGAGTTTGTTGGGCCCACTCTTGGATACAGTGCCGATCTGGCCCGAGAACAGTGGCGGCGCGGAGATGGTAGAGGCCATCGTGACCTCGCGTTGCTCAGGGGCCTTGGCTGAGCAACCAGCAAGGGTGACCAATGCCAGGGCAGATGCTGCGGCGATAGCTTTCTTCATTCAAACAACTTCCTTTAGGCGCGTTGATAAATACGACACGTTTTTACTGGCTCGGCCCCGGTTTTAGGCCGGGGCTTTGTGTGTACCTGGTGCGACTTCCTTGAACAGGTGGTGTGGCCCGGCGAACCGGGCCGATGTGTTGTTAGAACAATTCGCCTTGACGATCAGCATACGAACACCAGCGGGCGAAGCTCTCATTCCCACACCAGTTCTTGATATTGTCGATGAAGCCTTCCTTGCGAGCTGTCCGCACAAGCTCGGCAATCACGTCTTCCGAATCACCCATTTCAAAGCAGGCATCAAACTGCCGCTCACCCAACCCTTCGTAACCACGATCCCAAAGCTCGAAATTGGTGATTTCGCTTACCACACCGTATTTAAACGCCAGAACAACAAACTCAACGCGGGACTTGAAAACGTGGAGCTTGGTGGTCAACTGGTGCAAGGTTTTGTAAACAGTGCTTGGGGGAGCAAGTGACATTTTCAGAGCCTCGGTGATTCGCTTCAATGAGGCTATTGTATTACTCTAGAGTAATACACGCAAAGCCTTTTTAACTGTCTCCCGCAAATACTTCGCGCATCAGTTCATAAGCCTCCGTGTAACGTTTCACCGTCAAGTGCACGGTGCTGCGGCTAGCTCCCGTCTCGCGTACTGCCTCTGCCTGCTGCTTCCCGTCCACCAGCACGCTACGTGCAGCGCGATTGCCAGCGCTTCCAGCATCACCACGCATGAGCTTAACCAATGCGTCGTATTGGTCGCCTGTAATTGCCATTAAATGATTCTCCGAACTATGTCACCCAAGCGTGCAGGATCGCCCGCACTGAGCTTTTTCACCGCTTCCAGGCTCTCGATACCCAGTATCTCGCTGATATGTCGCAAATCAATGCCACGGCGCCTCAGCTTGACCGCGAGCATGCGCTGCCCTGACTGCGCACTGGCTCCCTCGATCCCGGCAAGGCCAAACAGGCGCGTGTACAACCGGCTGAGCTGGTTCGCACTGTAATAGGTCTTGCCGTCCCGGCGCTGCGCACTAATTTTTAACCCTTCGCCTGTGCGACCGGAGACGAACAAGGGCGAGGAGGGGTCAAGGCCACGGTAGGCCATAAGCAATGCTGCTGACACTAGTCCTGTGATGAGTTTTTGCCCGTATCGCCCTCGATCTGTAGTTCAACGCTGCCATTGCTCAGTACGAATGGAATCACGGCCACACTCCCGAAGAACGATTTTGCGATTGCGCGGCAGGAAGCCAGCCTGCGATCAGCTCCGAGCGCTGATACCTGATGCTCCGCAGTATCAGTCGGGCAAAAGGCTTGGATCATGTCACCACAGCGAACAAAGGTTACATCGTATTTATCCAGCAGGTGCCCGCATTCTCGCCAGCGTGAAGTAGGTGAATATTGCTGCTTGGGCTTGTCATGTCGCCAGCAAGACTTTATCCCGCTCGCCGAGGTAGAAACGAACACCTTTACCTGTTCGGCACGCGCAACAAGCCAATCGAGCGCAGCCCCTTCGCTTTGGTCGATCTGAATTATGGACTCGCAAAGACTCATCGTCGTTATCCTTTTCACGTGACGCTTATGCGTCTAATCTCATCAGGCTGTAACGCCGCCTTTTAACCACAAAACCCGCAAGTGCGGGCTGGTGGGTGATGTTTAATGAGGTGCGGTAGTTGGAACCATTTTGTATGGTTGCTCAGTGTTATTGTTCGATTCTTCCAGCCAAATTTGCAGCCCATTCTGTCAGCTGCGGCAGTGCATCCACCAACGATTCAACCTCAGTGCTGAATTCGAGCCATTCGCCGCTGTTTGGCACGTAGGCGCCGACAAGAAGTTTTGCAGCTGGGTCGGGCTCGCGGGATTCGTTATCATCGGTCAGCCAGAACTCAACGCCATCAACTTGGCGAATTGCTGCCCAGCAGTTGCCGCCTGTGTTTATCAGTTCAAAGCCATTCTTGGCCCAGACTTGTTCGATGAGTGCGCTTTCCATTTCTTGTGCCTTTCGTAATCAAATTCGTTTTGTGATGGTGTTCGGCGCCGTCGTTACGCTTCTGCGCCGACAAGGCATGACTTTGCGAGCAAGTCTTTCACCGCTTCGTACCAGTCGAGGGTGCCGACCAAAGCGAGCAGGCTGGCGCTTTGCTCGCTCCAGCTCAACGGCACTCCACTGTCATCAACAAGACAAGCGCCATCTAACTGCGGATCGAAACCTTCTCGTGCTTGCACGCTGAACTCAACGCCTTGGTCATTGCTCTGGCCGACTGCTGACCACTCAAAGCTGAGTACAACGTCTTCCGTGAAGCTGAGTAAGCACCGACCAATCACGACTGCCTGGAAGCGACCGCTAGCGCGGCTGAGCACCTGCTTGCCTTGCTGAATACGCTGGATGCTATAGGGGCCGGACTGGAGGTCTGAAATGACAAGAGTGTTCGGCATAACTGTCCTTGGCCTGCAACCTGCTGGCGCGAGTCTTTAGTGAGCTAGGGAAAAATACCACTGACTCGTTATATTTGCAATGCAGGCCATGGCGAATGTTCATGACTCGGTATTCGCCGCGTTTAGATTGTGGTTGGCTTGGCGGATAGGAGGAGGGCGTCGAGTGCTTTTTGTAGTGTGATACGGGCTTGCGAGCCCCGGTGTAACTCACCGCGTTGCTCGTCGATCCGAGCGTTCAACTCTGCTATGCGTACCTGGTGCGACTTATCCATGCCTTCAAGCTCAGCACAGCGCAGCTGGAACCTGTTTCGGTCGTCGGTTACAGCATCAACAACCAAGTTTGCCTGCTGCGCTTGCCTGGATAGTTCGGCCGCTTCCTTTTTAGCCGCCTCCAACTGGCTTTGCAGGGCTTTTACCTGCTCGCGCAATGCTGCGACCTCGGAAGTCAGCGAGCTGGTGTCTTGCGAGCTATCAGAGGGTCCGGCGGCGCTTTCACCTTGGACGCAATCAATCGACGAAGGCTCATTCTGTGCAACTCCCCGAGTAGCTGCGCATTCATCCCAAACGCGCTTCAGGCGAGCAGGGTTACCAGCCCCAATGTGCTTGCGGAGGGAAGTGCCGTTAACTGCTTTACCACTTTTTTCGAGCTGGATGCCCGCAACAATGATCTGGGTAGTCGTGACTTCGACTGGGCGCATCGTGACCTCATTGCCAATTTAATTTGCGTGCCGCATTTTCACTTACGCTATCGCGACCTGGTGCTGCAACGTTATCGCAGGCGAAGCTGGAATACTGCCTTCGCCTGCCTAATGAGAACAGTGCTACTTTTGTCCGCGACGAAACTCCCATGGTGCTTGCGGCTTTGGGTCTACCCAGAGGCCTATGCGCTGGCTGCGGGCAGTGTTCTCTAAGCTGGGCAGCTGGCCGTCGTGGTTGTAGCGGCTGTAAACCCAGGCGAGCCCAGAGCGTACCTGCTCAACATTAGCCTCTTGACCATCAACCAGAATGCGGCCAATGCGCCTGCCGTATTGGTCGCCACCCACGTCAATGACTTCGACATTCTTGCCTGCAACGAGGTCGATCAGGTGCTCTTTAGATTTCTGCCCGAATGGTTGCGTCTTTTCAGGCGCATCAATGTTTGCCAGCCGAACACGGACATTTCGATTGCCATCCGCTAACACCTCAATGGTGTCTCCGTCGAGAACACGAACTGCCTTCCCCTGAAATCGGGTATCAGCAACACTTGTCACTGAGGTAAGGGTCAAGCTCATAAACAGGGTAAGGGCGAAGGCAGAGCGGATGTACATATCTGTAGTTCCTGTGGTGGGTCTTCGAGCGTCAAGCTGTATGGCAGGCGCCCAGCATGGTGCTGAGATTGTGCATTGAGCCACAAGAAACACAAGGTCTAATATCATCGTATGTTGTTAAATTTTGCGCGTTTTTGATACTGATTGCGCACTTCGCCTGAACGAAAAAACGCCATGAGGGACAACTGCATGGCGTTCTAGCGGTGACAAGGCTGGGGATCAGCAACCGCGAAGTTCGCGACGAATCGCGCCGTAATTCTGCCGAAGCTCTGAGCAATAAATCTCCATGCCCAGGCGGTCACCAATTTCCTCGGCCACAGTCCAAATCTCAAACTCTGGAGGTTGCGAATCTGAATACTCATCGAGGTCACGACTGGCAACCTTATGCCCGTCTTCTGCAAGCGTGCCTGGGGCACCGTATCGCAGGTGCGTCGGAGCCCCATCTTCAATACTGGCAGATGCGAACACAGGTGGACTTACTGTTTTACCTTCTTCACTTGGATACCCTACAGCGGGATCGTAGATCAGGCCGTGGACCTCAACCCACGAGTGGTCAAAGCGATAGTTGCCTGAGTGAACCTCACCTAAGCACAGCGTTGGGCCAAGACCCTGCTCTGCGAGCAAAATGTAGAGCACAGCTGCAGTGCTATGGCATGCACCGGCCCAGCGTCGTCGTTCGATTGTCGAGATGAGTTCTTGATAGGTGCTTCGCAGTATCTCTCCGTGCTCGATGCCTTCAGAGAGTTGCTGAATAATCCTTTGCGACATAAGTGATCCCTTGCATTACCTGGATGGAGGCCGATGGTTTATGGCGAACAATGCCTTCAAGCAATAGCTCTGCCCTCCACGCCGCTACGCGGCGACATTCGGTGCGAATCAATAATCAATGCATGCAGAGCAGCGGCCACCCGTGCTCAAGGCGCCAGATGCGCTCAAGGTGCTTCGCATGGGCGAAATCGCTCTCTACATCAGCTGCGATGGCTCCATTGCCGCTGGTGCTCACAAAGGAAACTCGCCAGCGCGATAGTTCATGTAGGGTCGTATGTTTGATGTGCAATGAGCCCGTGCCGTCGCCGCCATTGAAGTGTTGGCCAAGACGTTCACGGATGCCAACTGAGGCCCTCGCAATACCGTTGTATACCAGCCGAAACCCATCCTCCTGGATGTCGCATACATTTCCAAGGCCTCTGTGTAGTTTCGCCATGAGGGGAATGTTGATTGCATTTCCAAGGGGGGAGGCAACACAACCTTCTATGTCATCGAGGGAGTAGTTTGTGTAGATCCAGTAAAACCCGCTCACCTTGGTAGGTGGTGCGCCATCAAACTGAAGTTGTTTGTATTCATTGCGGAAAACGCGCAGCAGGCGCGATGAACGTACCTTCTCTACGCTTGGTAACAGATCCCTTGGCAATTCAACAATCTCTTAGATGCAGGTGGGAGGAAGCGCAGGGTCACTCAGTCACAGCAGGAGCTGACTTTGGTGCACGCTTTTTCGGTGCCCATGCCTCGCTCACCATGTCGAAAGCCTCTGTGTACTTCTTGACTGCATCACTGACAGTTTGGCGTGTCGCTTGTGTTTCGTGGTGTGCATCGGCTTGCGTCCAGCGATCAACCAGCACGCGCCTGGCGGCCTTATTAGCGGCTGATTCCGGGTTGCCGCGCATCAGCTTGACCAGTACGTCGAATTGCTCATTTTTCATGACAAATTTCCAAATTCATTGGGTTACTTCTGTGTAAGGCTCGCGCTTTACCAATTTTAGCGGTAGGCCTCGACCAGATGTTCGCCCCGCGTTGCGAAAGTTGCATACCCGCTGCCCGAGCGAATGCCGACTGCGGGAGCCATGTAGGCATCTCCTTGCCAGTCCTCGCAAGCCTGCTCGATCTGGTCATAGGTAACCTTGAATCGCCCCGCCACCTGGCGAAAGGTCGGGTACTTAGTTCCCTGATCAGCGTCTTCCGCGTCCTTGCAGAACTTGATGGCGAAGGTGAACAGCTCGTCTGGGGTCATTTGCAAATCCTCAAGCGTGGTATCTAGCGATAACCTGGTAGCACCACAAATACGTTGTCAGGAAAATACGGCGGGAGAGCCGCACGGTCAACGTTAACTCGCGCTGTTACTGGGCGGGTGCGATTTGCTCATTCTCCCAGCGCTCAAACAGTTTTGTGACATCTGCCTCACCTTCTATTGGCGTTGTCGCAAGCTGGGCTGTTATGAAACAGGTGAAGTGCAACACCGCGTCGTGGCGTTCTTTTCGAATACGCTCAGCGTGAAGCTCAGTAGCCGCGTGTGGAGCGTTGTCGCCTTCTTGTGGGGTGGTAGGAAGGGGCACGAGATACGGTTCAATTGTTGTCCATATCAAGCGCGACCAGATGCTGTTTGAGCCCTTCGCACCTGGGCGCATACCCAGCACCAAAGAAATCTGCTGCTCGATGCGGTCGCGCTCGATTTTTGTGTACTGGTTTGGGCTTTGATCGGAGCCAGCCTGGCGTTCGCTCGCTTTGATCAGGTTGGGTAGGGCATTGACCGCTCCCATGAGCAACGCACCGTACGCTTCGCCCGTAGGCCCCTCAGGCAAACGGCACACAGGCGTTTCCCCTGCGAGCAGTCCCGGCTTGTCACCGCCAACCTTGCCTGCACGGAGCATGGTGGATGGAACGGCAGCCAACAATCCTTTCAATTGCGTGTTGTTGTTCATTTAGGTTCCTCGTTCAGCGTTTGTCGATTTGCCGGTTGCTCATGTGCCACGCCCTGAATTGGCCAGCCGTGTAGCTGTCACCAGCAGGGACATAGTCCAGGTCAACGCTTTGATGATGCATCACGTTTATGGGCTCGCCGCACTCCGAGCAGAGCAGCAACTCAAACTGCCACGTCTGCGTCTTCTGGAAGCACACAAGGCGCTGAGATTCGTCGCGGTAGTAAACGCGCCCGTTGGAATGATCAGTTTTAAGGAGTGACAGCATGGTCAACCTGCTCACAGGGTGCGAAAAGTAAGCGGCGCCCGCAGGCGCCGGAGAGGGAATTAGGACATCTGCTCGATGGCTTCTTTGCCGAGCTGTCGCGTGTACTTTT
This sequence comes from Pseudomonas sp. WS 5027, assembly GCF_012985695.1. Lineage (NCBI taxonomy): Bacteria > Pseudomonadati > Pseudomonadota > Gammaproteobacteria > Pseudomonadales > Pseudomonadaceae > Pseudomonas > Pseudomonas sp. WS 5027. The sequence continues at coordinate 20,780 of NZ_JAAQWU010000013.1, forward strand.
GGAGCATGGCACGAGCCAAGGCTGCCTGGAGGGAATCCAGTACTGGCAACAACGCCAGGCCGCGCCCTACCTTTGCATCCGGGCCGTTGAAGCCAACATCATCTTGAGTAGCTGCGCCATCGCACACGCCCGCCAGCGCTTTCAAGTTGCGATGCACTGCTGCGATCTGCTCCCGATTCATGAGTGCGGCCTCTTCTTCAAAACCACGATCTATAGCGCGCTGCGCTGCGCGTGCGCCGGTACGGCTAGCGGATGCCTGCTCTTTTGACTTCTCGCGGCGTGCGGCATTACCACGCATCCAGTTAGCAACAATCGAAGTGTCCAGCACCGCCAGTGGCGGCATAGCACGAGGGGTGCTTTGGGCGATACGGGATTCGCACAGCTCGATCACAGCATCGACCTCGCGGCATACATCAATGAATCCATCGGCGGCGTTCTTCTTGAGGACGCTCTGCGCCGACTCAAGAACGCTGGGGTCGATGGACAGGCCGTAGTCACGCACAAGGCTGATCACTATTCTGATCGAGCTGGTATGCACGGGCAGCTTCCACGTTTTGGTAGAGTCCATTGTCGAAGCGGCGCAGCTTTTCAGCATCGCTACGATTGATTCGTTGTACGCGGTGCGCACCTCGAAGCACGACAGTGTGCCCGCAGCTTTCATGCCCTTGATATTGCGTTCTGCCACGCCCGACAAAGCAGCTTGGATCTTTTCAGCTGCAACGCTGCAAACGATGAAGTCGTTATTAAAGGCGAGATTTGCCAATGCGGAAGCGGTGTTCACATCGGCGCCCGCGATCCAATATGGTTCGTTCCAATCCTTGTGGAACCGGCGAACAGGCAGTGCGCGAACGCTGGCCAGAATGGTCTCGCACTTCGGGAAGTACACGCGAAACTGCATGCTTGCTGCGTCGAATGCGATAACTTTTTCCATGGGGAAGATCCTGGCTGTACGTGTTTGTGTAAATCGAGTGTACGTGCCTAGGGGCGTACAGCGCAAGGATGATTTTGATAAATATACTCCTCTAGGCACGTATGCGTAAAAGCGTGATATAAGCTTCAATTCTAGAGCCACAACTATTAGGAATCACCGCATGAAGCGACCCCTGAGCATCGCCTTCGCTGACGCGTTCGATAGAGCTGCACACGACGTGTTCGTCGCGCCTCAGGTTCATGCCGCGTGTAATGAACCGGCGCCGACCACTTGTGATCGCTGGGCGTATTGGTGCCAAGGCTTTGCAGCAGGGCTGCTTGGTGATGGCGTATCGATGCCGCTGAATGAGCGCTTCGGGTACTGGGCCCGCGCCGTGCTGAAACGCCTCCATCAAACGGTTCGGTGCGCTGGGACGGGAGGAGGGGGGGAGTGATTCGATATCAGCTTTAAGCGCCTAATCCGATCAACCCCTTCTGGCATCTCAGCCATTGCCAAGGTAAGCACCTAGCTGTTGCACAGGCAGAGATAACGAGCTGGGCGGGGCATCGCTGCGCCTTTGAGATGACGTTCTCACTCCTGGTGCCTGGTGCAGGACATTGAGCAGACCCGTGAAGCGCGCCGCGCTTCCGAGCAGATTGAGCATGCTGAATTCAAAGCGAGATTAGCCACGATGGCAACGGCGATCCGTATCAACCGAATGTGATCTGTAAGGCCTACCTAAGGTTGGCCACGTGCTGGTCAACCGCCGCCCACAATTCGGCGTACCCATGAGCAGCGACGAACCCGCCGAACGGGCAAATCTTTCGCCTGGATACTTCGCACTTCCTGCCCACCTGCATGGTATTGCTGATGCTGCATTCAGAATGGTCGAAGAGGGTGAATGCCCTGACGGCATGCTGAATAAGCTGAAGCGCGAGCTGAACAAGTCACGGCCTCAAGGGGAGTGATCTTCTCGATCCTCGCGCTTACGGATATACCAAATAAGGTAAATTGATTCTTGATAGATTTACCATATAGGGTAATATCTAAATGTCTGGTGCGAATTTCTTAGCACCAAAAATACGGTGCATCGATCATGGTAAAGAACGAGAAAACACGGGTATCACGGGCCAAGATTTCCCACCTCGGCGGGCAAATGGCGCTCTGGAAAGAAGAAGATGGTTCGCTGTACATCGCGCTGGACTTTAACGAGTACACAAAATTTTTTGGCCCTCTGACCGATGCTCAAGTTGCCGCGTATGAGCTATTACGCGAGGTCGATGCAGAGCCTGATGATTGGACGGCGCCTGAACCTCTGGTTGACGTGTCGAAGTTGCCAGCGCGGGTCAAAACCAATGGACGACTGAAAGTTGCGGTAGCAGGGCGCACCTCCTTCTTGCCGCTTCCTGTGGGTACAGAAGTTATGGTCTTTGATTACCATCTCCCCACAGGGCGCGGGCAGCCCCACATGGTGGATTTTAACCTGATCGACGTACCTGGTTCGATCAACAGCACAGCAACGGTAGATTCTTTCGATCTTAAAGGATTGGCGCCGGAACCATCCTCAGCTGCCTGAACGCGAGCATTGCACATGGGGATGTAGGTCGATATCCCATAAAGCCGTGGCACAACAATGCCATTTCTACTCCACTTCGAAGCCATGGATTTAGGCGGGGCGGCATGTCGCATGCCTGACAGAAAAACCATGGAATGACGGAAGAGTAAGTATTCACACCGTCCGACTTTGTGTGCGCCGGTCGTTGCATCCTCAAAGCTGGATAGCCGGTGTCGCCATCCAGCACGTCGAAGCTCGTCGTAGAATTGGTGTTTAACAACAAGCACCTTTAGGGCCAGTGATTGGTAGGATTTATCGTGGTGCGGCCGCTTCTTCTAAGATCTTGTTATATGTCAGGGTTTGCATTGTTTCCGTCTGATGGCGTTGTATTACAAAGCTTGCTTGGCGAATAGGGGTTGTACTTGAAAGATTAAATTCGGCGCCTTCGTCAGGGCCTTCTAAATCAATGGAAATGAAAGCCCCTATACCTGTGCCCTGGTCGTAAGTTGTCAGGCTCCAGTCCGAGCACTCTTCTGCGAGAAGGTGGTTTAGAAGCGCAGCAGGCGGGTATGGCGGCTGCAAGACCTTGAAGTGAACGGCATCGTTGCTCAATCCTGATACAAGGTGGCTGGGTGCCTCAGGCTGCTGAGCAGTGATAGTCGAAATGATGAGGATGTTCACTCTAGCTCCATGTGTAATTACCAGTGCTTTGCAACTTGAATTAATGACGCTAGAAGGTTGCGAGTTGCTTAATACGCAACTTATATGGAACTGACCATTTAGTCCTGCGCTGATTGACTATCCCCTACCTGGTAGCGGTCCCTAAACAATCACTTTTGGCTGTCCCTCATAAAGGGCCTCTGCTGCTATTTTGCAATCAAACTTCGTAAAGCTCTCCTTGGGCGCAAGCACTACTGCTTCCAGATCTGCACGTTCTTGCTCGCGCATGTACTTACGATACAGTTTGCGGTTGCGCAAAATCTCCCAGCTGATCCAGAGGAGCATGAACGTCAGCACGATGAAGGCGTAGGGAATGAGTGAAGCAGGTTCGCCCAGAAGGCCCACTAGCAGCCACAGCCCCCCGACAATGCAAATGATCGCCGCATACCCAGCGGCGAGCACAAACGGGGCGAGAATGAGGCAGGCGAGCGCTCTGGCCAACCGACCCATGAGCGTCCGGGGCAGGCTTTTGCAGAACCGTTTGTACGAATAAATCATTTTGGCACCATTCAGAGGGTAGGTCGTGAGAGGCGTGCGGAGCGCCTGGCGGGCAGCTCGTCATGCTATGTATAATAATATCCTATGATGCGTGCTCGGTACGAGCTGGCAATGCTAGGGCGTGGTTACCGTGCAATAGGGTATGTGGACTGAGGAGGGGGATATCGCTGGGGTGCCGAAAGCCGTCTTCAGCAAACTTTCTCGCCGAGCATCTCAACTGGCAATCCGCAGGATCAATAGGCCGCAACAGAAGCTGCGCTGTCGCGATTTTCCCTTCTGTGTTGCAGCATGCCGTAACAACATACCTTGTTATATCTTGATGCTAACTGAAAATACCCCTGATACGGAGACCTTGGATTATGACGACCCGTCGCGTGCTCACTGATTTCGCGTTGCATATAGGGCCCAGCGAATCCGGCGAAAGCTGCGCCTTATTGCGGCTTGTTGGTGATCCTTGGATTGAGCCTGGGTACGTGAATGCGCGGGGTGTCGGGGATGGTTTCGATGTTGAAATTGTGACGCCAACTCAGCGAATAGTATTGATCGCTGTTACCCCGCGACACGTCCAGATCATTCGTGAACAGGGTCTGTACGTCATTCAGCGCGCATCCGCCCAGCAAGAGCCTGAAGCGTTGCTGTTGGAGTTCCGCATATGCTGAACATCAGCAATTTTCTAGGTAGCGGTGAAACATCACTGTTCTCCAATCGAACTTCGGGGATTGGAAAAGCAGTAGCGGCTCTGGCCATCCCCATGATTGTTGGTGCGCTTACTACAGGATGCACGTCAGCGACTTCCGTTCAAGCCCCAGCATTTTCATTGGCGGGCGCCAGCGCGAACTTGGCGCAGGCAGATGTTTACAGAAGCACAGATGGCAAATCTGCCCTCTATGCGGCGGATGGCACCACCCTTATGTATCAGGCGTTACTCGATCCTGAGATGAAGCGGGTGAACGTGGTGAATTCGACCTCGGCATACCTGAGTGATTTCATGGCTGGAATGTCAGCCGCTGCAAAAGGGATTCCCCTACCACTGGATTTTGGTGGGGTGACTTTAGGTGAGGCTTCGCCTTCTGCATTTGGAAAAAAGGTTGCTGAACATGGCCATCGAAATAGCGGCGTATCGGTCGGTTTTCATGATGAACATGGGCGTTCGAGCTGCTTTGTTGTAAGCGCAGGCATTTCGCGTGGCTTCACCGACGGTGACCAGCCTGCCGAATACATCAACAGCGTTAGGGATCTGTACATTGCCTCAGGGAGTCAGCATGAGGCGTTAACGCTGATACACGAACTCACACACTGCCTGCCCGCAACAGAAATGGTTGTGCCAGAGGGCACCCTTGGGCCTCTCTACAAATCCAGCATAGAAGAAATGCGGTCAGACTTAGCTGTTGTCCTGTATACCGCGTCTAAAACTGGGTCGTTCAAAGGTGGAGTAGACGCGATTGGTGCGTACCGTAGCCCGGTCACCTTGGCCATGACGCACGTCACCACTCAGATGCTCGATGTTGTTCTAGAGAATCTCGACCCAAATAGCTTTGTCGGAATGCCAGTCAATGATGTGATCGCTTCAGCAGTCAAGATTGTTCAAGATCTTGACCCAGGTACTAACGGTCACCTGCGCCTCGCCTTCGCAAAGGAGGCGTTTGCAAACAGAACCCTCGTTCGCCAAGGTTCTGGCGGCGAAATAGTTCGTCAAGGACATGGGGCCTTCACAAGACTCGGAGGCGAGAAATTCGAGGTGAATATTGCTGAAAATGCCAACCGCGTCCTTGAACGATCAATCGACAACGCCCTGCAAAATGCTGAGGCAGTTAGGGCATCAAAAAACTATACCCTGGAACGAGTAGAAGCATATGCAGCGAAGCTGGGTGGGACTCTCAGCCCAGAGCAGGTTCGCAAAGTACAGCTTTTAGATGTGAGCTTTACCCCTACCGCTCCAAAGCTCGGAGCCTATGCGCAGCAGTCCCCTCTTTCTCTCAGCGCGCTTGAAACTGAAGCCAATGCATTCTTATCGCACATGCAGTTTGACGGGCTCATCTCCCCGCATCATCAATCGCATGAGGTTGGACAGCCCCAACTCGCCGACAACGCCTCTGTAGGAGATGGAGCTGGGCATGGACGGAACATGACCAAAAAGTTTGGCCAGATGCTGAAGAACGTAGAAAAGGCAGTCGAGAATATTGCCGACGGTAACGTAAACACACACAGCCCAAGGATGTAGCTCGATGGGAAACCAGTTGATCGATCAGTTGACAAAAGGGCTTGGCTGGCAAAGAGCTTGGACTCTCAGGCTGCGTCTGATGGACTCCAAATGTCGCCTACCGAGGGGCTTCCCAGCGTTCAAGCTGACAGTATCTGTCGAGGGGCCCCATGAAGTGGACTTTGCGATTTCGAATTCTGCCACTTCAGTTGCCAGCATCCGCGACCTGCCCGAGGCAACGCTTGGGCAACTCGGCCTCCGACACGCCGCGCTCGGCGATGCATTCAAACCGGCATATTGTGCTATGGACGACGGCATTGATGGGCCTGGCGGCTGCTGGCACCTGTTTGAAGAGCTTCCCACCTTCGATCCCTTGTGTTTGGAGTGGCAGTCAGAAGGTAACACCTGGGAGATCGGTCTTGATCCCTCTGATGACCTTTGCGACACCCCTGAATTTCAGCGCTGGGTGAAGCCAGGCTTCTCGCTCGTCCGCATCGTTGAAAAGGCGGACATCGGGCCCCGCTACCATCCTCTGGCCATGATGGATCAAGCCACCTGGACGGACGCCAAAGCTGACCCAATCCCGCCAGCTGGCTGGCGCCCATGTTCGCCCGAGCTATTGGAGTCCGGTGTGGATTGTGGGGCGGCTCCTCGATGGTCTGCTGGTCCTATTGGACAGCACTGGCATCCGCCAGTTAGCGAACCTTGTAAGCAGGCAGGTGAAGTGCAATGAATGTTGTTGAGTTCTATAAGGAGTTGGTGCAACACAATTGGTTTTCGAGCTGGTCTGACGCTCCTCAGGTTTACTGGGCTGGCGAGGTGAGCCATGAAGCTTTGCATGAAACGGCGTTGAGCCATGGGCCATCCTTTGCGTGGGTGATGGCCGAATACAAGAAACGGTTGTTCAGCGGCAAGCCGTGGGGCACTGATCCTCTCCCACAGTTGGGTCTTCCAGTGGAGCCCTCGCTGAACGACATGATCGACCTCAGAGGTGACTTCGAGCGTCTAGTGTTTTCTCAAGTCGGCGTCAGTGCGAAACAAATTTTGGATAGGGCACGCTACATGGGGGCGCTTACATTCAACGAGTGCGACATTCCGCGCCTTATAGGAAGTGTTGACGCGTTGCGTGAAGCCTGGGAGGCGGGGCAGCAGGAAGCTATTGCCTTGCACATGGCCCTCAGGCCAGCGGGACGTATGACTCAGCTTCTGGCAGCGCAAAAGGCGTCTAAGGATCGAGTAGATGCAGCAGCTGCCGAGGCGGATGAGGACTGGCAGCACGTTTAACCGCGGGCGCTCGGTATCATCTGCGAGCAGGGGCGGTCACGCCGATGCGAAGATGTAGGGCGACTATACCTATCAGTCGTCATCAGCGTCAGAGAGCGTCTCTACGTGCCGCTCGTAAATAGCCCGAACCATAGGGTCTGTTTCGAGAAGCCCTTCGACCTGCTGATTACCGCCCTGTTCGGTGCCGCTGTGGAACCAGTAGTTGATTTGGTTACTCAAGCATTTGGCGGCCATTGTTTTCGTTGGCGTCTTCAACATTCGTTTCAGATCATCCTGATCTACATAGCCACCGGTCATGTCGTACGCAGACCCTATAGCCCAAAGGTACTGGTGATCCCTATACGCAACATCGTACGCAACCTTGGCCATGCTCGACTCCTATATCTAAGCGTAGATACTCACGTGCTCAATTTGTGGCTGCATTATCGCGCTCAATAGGCCCAGCCTGGATCAAAATCACACCTACCAAAGCACCACAAACAGTCGCATAGGCTAAATGCACGTCAACTTTGCGCGGACAGATTGTCCGCTCGTTCCTGGCAGAACTGTGCTAACCCAGTGCATCGTTCAGCTTTCTCCATATCTCCCTCCAGGCGGGCTTTTTCAGCTTCTTTCCGCTTATTTTCCACCTCTTCAGCAAGGTTGGATTTGAGAATTTCTAGGTAAGTGGATTCGGTAGATGGCTTGTAGAACCTGCTCAAAGCCTGAGCGCGAAGGCTTTCATTTTGAAGAACCTTGAGCCGTCGGTAAAACTGACTCGGGTTGAGGTCGTACTTCTTCCAGGCATCCGTCAGCGGCACGGCATTGACAAGATAGTCGCGCAGAGCCTCGATGATTTCCTTGCCCCGAATGGCAGTACCATCAAGAAGCATTTCGAAGTGCAAATTGCTAACTTTTCCTGGCTTGAGGCCTACTACTTCATCGACCATCTCAATACTCTTCATTTTCGTAAAACCATAAGTTTACCCCGATTGGTAAATTCAGGCACTACACCAACGCTCGGCTTAAAAACAGCGAACTGATACTGGCCCTTCATGACGGAAATCACAGGGCCTCGGACAAGACGCACATCTTGCTCTGCGTAGCTGGCCAGCAGTTCGTCGTCCGTACCCGTCACAACGGTTTCGAGGGTGTAACCGTTAGCGGCTTGCTCAGGTGCGGTGCCAAACGCGCAAATCAAAACCATCTGGGTGTGCCTGCCTAAAAAGTCAACAGACTCAAATTTACCATAAAGAGCTAATTAGCGGATTGTTATTTTACCATCCTTGGTAAATTAATCTTTCCTTCCGAAGGCCTGGTGTTTTGCTGCTCGGCTGATCTTGTGACGCCATAGCCTGGCTATCAAGCGCCGCGTTAATCCGGCTGATGCCACCATCAATTTGGAGCGTGCACTGGGATAAGGGAATTAGAAGCGGGCTGTTAAGCCCGTTTTTTGTACTGATAGGCATCCACTTGGAGTACTGCGCGCACTGCACGGGTGCGAGATGAATCAATCGGTCTGCAAAGCGGATTGGGGGGCGCCACGCTTCTTGCTTGGCTGATTTCTTTCAGGCGACTACGGAGCCAGTTGGCGTCGGATGTGTATGTGGCATTTGGGTTGTTGGCCAGCAGCGCCGATAACTTCGCCCTTAAATCGTCCGTGATGATAACGCGACCGAGAATATGGAAGTCTGTGTGGAGCAGTGTGGCGGCATCGTCGGCGCCCATGGCGGCAAGGTTTGAAGGAATACCCGCACAGAAACGCGCAGTTCCGAAGATATCCTTTGCCGCATCGAGTAGCTGGCCAGCGCTCAGATCACCACACTGAAGCGGAACGATAACCCGAGCACCTGCGGCTATCCAGGTTCCGACCTGCTCTTTGTGCTTTGCCCACAGCTCAAGCGTTGCGGCCTGATCGCCGATCACGTCGGGCGCTACGATGCTGAGCCCTTCCGGCTTGCTGGTCATCATGAGGACGCTTTCGTAGATTTGGAAAACGCGACTCCAGTTCACCGTCTCACCCTTCTGAAAGGCTGCAAAAGCGCCGGAGTCAACAAACACTGCCCCCCCATTATCGAGGTGTCGCGGCAGCGTCAAATACACCTTTGGCAGATCCAGTAAGGTGGCGACTACACCAACAGGTACACCCTCTTCGACGGCTGCGCGCAGGTCTGACTTAGCAGTCATGCCAGAGTGAAATGCCAAGTCCCAAACGAATTCCATACTTGATTCCTTTCTTTCGATGCCAGGGTAGTGGGCTCGAACACCCGAGCCCGCTAAGTTAATTGGAAGAAATCACTTCGCTATTCGAGGTGACCGGCGCTTCCCAGGCGTAATCCCAGTCAGCCGGCTGGATGTCACGAGCCTCGCGGATCGCTATAGCGTCAGCATCAGTTGCGCTCTTTGCTGTCACCTCAAGCACAATGGTGCGAGTAACGGTTTCGGTGACTTTGACTTTGTAGGTGGTTCCCATGCTGACTGCTCTGGCTGCCATTTCAAGAACAATAGTTTACCCAAAAGGGTAAATCGCACAAGTCGTAAATTTACCGTTAGGGGTAAAATATATCTTGTGCTATTTACCGTAAATGGTTAATGATTGGCTTCCGAAGCGAATCACCCGAGGTATTGATGGCAAAGCGAAGCGAGGCCCCCATAAAGATCATTGAAGCGCAGCGCGCATGGTTTACTGAATTCGCCTGCTTCACGGGCGGCGATGCTCACGGGCTTGAAGATTTTGAAGCAGGACTTACCAGTTTTGCCGAAGCAGCGCAGCACAGCCTGGCTTGCTTTCGGCAAGAGTCGCATGACATGGCGAACCGCCTTGAACAGGCCCTTAACCCACTGATCGAATAGGGAAATTCTTGTGGACAAAGCAGCGCCCCCTAAGGCCTACCTGAGGGATCAGGCCACGCAAACCGTGTTTTGGGTTGATCTGGTGTGCGCTATCTGCTCAACGACTACAGCAGCCGAATGAACTGCAGGTCGGGTGAGAATTAAGCAAATGAAGGAACAGGCCGTTAAAGAGGGCTGGTCGTTTGAAGGGAAGCAGGCCTTTTGCACTCAAGACTGCCGCACGCGCTACATCGCGCTATACCCTCCGCCAGTTCCTGAAGCAAAGTAGCCTCGCATTGCGGGGCCTCGTCGGTAGCGGGAAGCGCAGAATAGCGCCCAATAAAATAGTCATTCAAGCAGGCCTCCGGGGATTAAGGGCAATGAAAACCACCAATATGTACACGCTTGCCGCCTTGTTTGCGGTCACCGTCATCAGTGGACTGGGTTACAACGCGTGGATGGATTATCGCGATCAGAAGGCTTATGCCGCAGGAATGGCCTTGCTCGCAGCTCAAGAGGCGAAACCGACAACCCGGCGCACCATCGTTGAAGATGACGTCACGTGGTATGAGAAGTGCGAACAGGGTTTTTGCTTCCAAGCAGCGAACCCAGAGAGCCTTGAGCACCTGCAGGTGCGCAAAGGCGGGGGGAGCGGGGGAGTGCCCGTCACCGACATGGCCGCATTCCGCGAAATGGAAAAGCGCGCTCAGCAAGCCAACTCAGGCCCAAAGGGCCTTTACCAATAACTTGATACGCAAAGAGTGGCCCGGATCTGCCGAGGAAGGGTTCATCAGTACCGACACTCCACACGTACCGTCGAAGTAAGAGGCGCAACTCATGCCCAAGCTCACGAATCACACATTCAGCGTGTCCACTGCTGATGGTCAGCGATACAAGTTTGAAAGCGAAATTCACGTCAGCACAGATGGTGAATTCAGTTGTACGGTGCCTGATTACCTGGTTACAACGCTGGATGCTGTAGGGAAACCTTTCAATCAGCGTCAACCAATTCGGTACACGCGCAGGCTTAAGGTCAACCACAGAGCATACGCACCGTCCAAAGCAGATTTGCTCGTATACGTGAATGCTGCCCATGCCGAGTACTACAAGGCGGAGGAGATCACGGAATTGCTGATCTGCTACGACTGGTTCGCCGAAGTCAGCTATTTTATTCGACCAGATGGCAGCATCTGCGAGAACGGTAGAGCGCCTGGCGCGCAGCATGACGCGGGTGGCAAGTGGGCTGAACACAATGGGCGTGAAGGTACGCGGATCACTGGCAGCGGTGGTCAAGTTGATCATTACTCAGTGGGGGTTTTCGCCGCCGTATACAAGCGTGTCACCTACCGCCGCGCCAGCGGTGACACGGTCACATACGTGCGACTGTACTCGGACTCAGCGATTCCTCAGGAAATGGATTGGGCGCGTCGTCTAGTGGGTTTCTGCGGCCTGAGCCAACCCAAAGAGGCGAAGTTCTTGAAACACATGCCGCTGACTGAAGAGGCCGCAAAGTTCTTCTTCGAGAGCATGCTGGCCATGTGTGAGATTGGCCGTCGCTTCAAGAACTTCTTCGGCGATGAGGCAAACGTACTCGCTGCAATTGAAGGGCGCGGCCCGTCACTTCTCAGCGGGGCATCGAGCACAACACAACCTGACTTGCTCACGAACTGAAAATGCTGCCTCAGAAGCTGGTAGGCAGTACCTGGTTTGTTTCTACGCTGCGCAGCGACCGAAACTAAAGCCCGAGAAACAGATCGGGTCAGACAAGACCGCGAGCCTGTAAAGCCAATAGCGGATGAAACCTGCGTGGCTTACTGCTCAGTAGATACCTGGTCGGCAAACTTTGCCGCATGTTCGAACAGGCCTGGGCCACGAGTGTTATATGCCCACGAAAAAAAACCTGCGGCGCCGATCATCAGAGCGAGGGATACAGCACGCAAAGCTTTCTTCTGCTGGGGGCAACGGCGGCTACGAATGGCAGCGAGCATGGCCAGGGCAATCAGCACAGCGATGACAACGCCAGTTACGAACGGGTGTGCCTGGGTAAATCGCAGACCAATGATTGCATCTATTGGGAGCATGTTTTTAAGTCCTTTTCTTCGATGGAGTGGACGCCAGAGGGACATCCTTCTAAGCATTTAGCCCAACGTTTAACGGCTGGGCTTTTGGTATACCTGGGCGGCAGATCCGCAGTGTATTCCGCGTTACCTGGGTGACTGGGCCAGCGCTCGATCTCTAGCCCAAACCAGTGCGGCAAAGGCCAACCAAAGGGCGGCAACTACCGCTGCGCGCATGTTCAAGTCAGACGGTAGACCTCGCGCCCAACTGATCAACAAAATCATGGCTGCCGAGCCAAGGCCTACAAACATGATCGCTTGCCAACTGCGGTTGGGCAGCCAGCGCCAATACCATCTGTTCGCTACGGCCAATCGCGCAGATTTGATCTGCGCTTTACGCTGTTTGCGTGGGTTGCTCATGGCTTTCCGTTCACTCATCGTCTGCGACAAAAACCTTGCCGTCGCCATGGCACCAAGGGCAATGTAAATCAGGAGTATTGGCCTCTTGCCCCACGAACCGAATGGCTCCTGTTCCCTCACATTCAGGACATTTTTGATTGCTGCCCTTCAGGGCGGCGATCCATTCGTCTTTGACTTCTTCGCCCAGTTTCTGCCGCTCCTTGCTTGTGAGAAACGCTGCCTTCAATCTTGTGAGGCCGGTCGCCTCGATGGTGACGCGATCTCCATGACCGTAGGCTGGCAGCCCCACCTGCACATTACCCGCTTCGTATGCCTTTTTAACGCTTTGATAGAACATGGCTCTACTTTTCCTTTACGTCCGGGCTTCGGCGTGGAGGCCCTTGAAGGCCATGTTAAAGACAGCTGCCATACCCACAGAACCCACACCAAAAATCCAGTCGATCGCGAATGCTCTTTGTATGGTCAGGCAACTTACAGCCGATCCAGCCGAAAAAATAACCAACAGGTTGAGAGTCGTAAAAAACGTGGATCTTGGTTTCATCGACAGCATTCCGAATTGTTCACGGGCGCAAATCACACCCGCCTCTACGGCCCCGGCCCAGCGTTTTACGGCTGGGCTTGTGGTGTACCTGGTGCGTTCGCCTTTAACTGTTTGTGTTTCGTTTATGCCGCCAATTCAACAAGCGGGATACGGTTCATGTGCATGGTGTAGCCGGTGCGCTGCTCCATTTCGACGTACTGGCTGAACAGCTCTGGGCGAGCAACACGACCGTTCTTTAGGTCTGCCCTGGACGCCATTATGCAAAACACGCAACTCAGACGATCATTGCCCAACGCATAGGCGTAGTGGGGCTCCTGGCCAGCCATTGCGATGGCTTCAAATACCTCAGTCGCGCCCATGTCATGAACAGGAAGCCATTCGAACCATGTATGTACTGAGTTGCTTATCGCCATGCGGCTGAATGCGGAACGCTTGGCACGCCCCGGCGATTCCTGGGCCCGCAACCCCAAGCAGTTCACGATGGTCTTGAATCCATTAGCCTTTGCATAGCGTCTTACTTCGCGCTGAATCGGGCCGCGCTTCAAATCACTGGTGCACTGGCGAGTTGAGGCTGATGGCCAACTTGGCACTTCCGGGCGACTTTGAAACCGGCGCTCGACCATTTCCAACAGTGTCTTTGCTGCTGTAGCCACAATAAATGGAAGTTTAGCTTCAGCAGCTTGATCACGTGCTAGCTCCATCGCGCCCGGCCACTCCATCGCCCCAAGCGAGGCATGAACTACAACAAGTTGCGAAGCAGGGACTCGCTCCAGTAAGCGGATCAGTTGCACTTGGGAATCTTTCCCGCCCGAGTGATTCGCTACAAACAGAGCGCCCCCCTCGATCAGCTGATCAACCTCATCTTCCCAAGGCGCGCGATTACCCGTTTCATTGCCAAACAGCATCTTCAACTGGCGACTCATGACGATTTCCTAAGCGTTGAGAGCGGAACTAACCAGCTCGCGAGCGTGCGCGGCATCGGATGCGTACCCCTCACTGACCAGCCAGTCGCAGGTATGGGTCACCGCCGAACTCTTCACTGCGGCCTTAATTGTGGCAATCAGCCGCTTATTGAGCCCGCCAGGCTGAACGATTTTGGTTTTAGATGCCATGGTTCGCATTCCTATTTAACTTCTGCAAAATGCCACTGAACAAAATCGAACGCAGCTTGCTTCGCCTCTGCTTCGATTTGTTCCTGGGTTGCGTCGTCTGGCACCTCGAATTCGAATTCGACTTCGGAGCCCTCTACGTCGGTTTTAATGGTGCCGTTGAAAGTACGCATGAGAGGAATCCTTGAACTGGTTAAAAGGCCCGGCGAACCGAGCAAGTTGATCAGGCTGCGAGCAGCTTTGGCACTTCGCGCATAGCAATCAGCACCAGGTCACTGAAGTAACGGGCGGTTCTGCCCTCCGGATCGGCGACGATGGCATCCATGATGACATTTGGTTCAACGCCTGCTTTCTTTGCCATCAGGCTTAAGGCTTCCAGTGCAGCCAATGTTGCAATGCTGGCTCTCAGCTCAAGGTTCATAGATGGCATCCTCAGTGATTGGTTTCAATGACAGTATTTTACCTTATATGGTAAGTCGATCAAGCATTATCTTTTACCTTTTAAGATAAATATCGTTTAACTCATCGGCACACATATCTACCTGGCGGAAAACGTCAAGACACCACCAAGGCTGGCTCAAGTCGACGCCGCGTTACGTCCAAGCATCGCAAGCCGCCCAATGCTTACTGAGCGCCGCAGCACGCACAGATGCACGCCATAAGAAGCTTGTAATGTCGAGGTTCAGCCCGAGCGACCTTAACCACAAATAACCACCTGGCCACCAATGAACACTTCCCCCCCCGTAGGGTCACGGCCAGCATGTAAAATAGTCCATCCTCCCAAGTGGAGGAACGAATTGAACAGCTGTCCCGCCCCCTGCGGGGGCTACCTGTACTATCCGACCCACCGCGCACAACCACAAACCGCAGCTGCACGCACCATCCAAACTGAGGAATGCCGCCCCTTCAGGGCGATGACTTTTTACCTGGTCAAACCCGCACCACCGCGCAGCGGCCTCCCGCCGCAACAACTCCTGCAGAGACTATCCCACCGGATAAGCTTTTCCCTGCGGGCTCGCCCGCACAAGCGCATTGCGCTGCTAGGCGCAACCCCGAAGGGGAGCACTCTCAAGTGAGACTGGATGGTTTGGACTGGGGCGGGGCGCGTGCTACTTGAGTTCCCGCTATGAAGCTTTTAAACGTCAACGCTAGTAGCTTCACTGCGCTTTCGCTAAAGACCTACATGGGTCAACTTAAAAGCGCTGACTCGAAACAAATGCGTCAACTGGAATGTGAGTTGACCTGGTAGGTAGGTGACCCAGAAGGAGCGTTGACGTAGAAGCATTCGCTAACGCTCACTAAGTTAACCCAAAGAAGGAGCACGGTAACGCGGTGAATCCTCGGCTTCTCTGTTCTGCGTAATCGCTTGACCAGCAACCGGATAACGCACGACGGAAAACCACAACGTGCGGTTATTCGTTGTCACACTGTTAGGGCAACGCTCACCCATACCGCCCCAGTATTGCTCAACGAAGTCATTGCCGTAGGTTTCTACTGCCTGCGCTTTTGTCAGTACGTCATCCTTGAAAGGATGATCGTTGCCGATCTGTTCCAGAACTCTGAAACGAGTCTCATAGAGTCGATCATCCAGTAAGTCATGCTTAGGATCTGGATGAATCTTGCTATTGAAGGTCGGCAACGCGTCAAAGCGTACACGGTTGGCCATCGCTTCACGCGCTACCTTTTCAGACATAGCAGTCAACGAATCCATCATCTGCAGCAGTTTCTCACCAGCACCTGGGCCGTCACCAATGAAGATCGACATGTTGTCCAGGACGTGATCCAACACAATGTCGCGCAAACGCTCGCTGTTAAAGGGAGCGCTTGATGCTTTTTCGTTAACGCTATCCATTTCGCTGGCCATGACACATTCCGGTTAGCAGATATTTACAATGTACAATATCATAAGACGATGCATGCTTAAGGCGCTACCGCTGTACAAAGGCTGTCCCGTATCAGCGCAAACGCGAAAGCCACACAGCGTCACCGCAATAAAACGCTTTTAAGTCAACGCTTTAAAAGCTTCAAAGCGTTAACGATGAAGCAGCCACGCGCAGCTACCCGCTGGTACAGCCAAATGGTTTGGCTCCAGCACCCCAGTGAAAGTTACAGGGCGTCCAAAGGCCGCCTGCGGCGGGGAAGGGGAAAAGCAGCGGTGTGACGGGAGGACGTGCCACTCAAGGGGTGCGCGGAGTCCAGTCAGCCCCCGAAGGGGGCGGGGCGGTCCTGAGTGAGGAGGGTCACCTGGGAGGATGGTCTAATTTTAGGAGTCATCTGTGTCTGATTTCAAAGAGTACGAACTTCGCCCGCTGCGCATGGGGCAAGTCTGCGTCACCCGTAACGCGGGCGACGGCTACAGTGCGTTTCGTGCAGTGCCGGAAGGTCACCACGGCTTGCGCTGGGAACCCCTCAATCCTGAATCCATCGGCACCAAAGCAGCCATCAATGGTTACTGCGCCTGGCTGACGCACAGCGCTGAAGCGGCGTGGCATCCAGAGTGCGCGGTGAGCCAGCGCCAGATTGCACAGTTGGTGGCTCATCGCTCCAGCATGCTGGCGCTGTCGCCCAACACACCGCTGATCAAGATCGCCACGCTTTCAGTTACCAACGTGCTGCGCGCAGTCATGGGCGACAACATTGCGGTGTCCATGTCGGAGCTGACTCGCTTGGGCCTCGACATCGGCACCAGCCGCAACCGCCTGGCACTTCAAACGGTCATCAACCTCGCCGAGAAAACCGGGTGCGAGCACCTGCTCGATGCGCTAGACATTCATCCGCATGCGCTCGAAGGCTTCTTCAACGCCGTCCGCTGGATCGATGAGCGCTCAACGCCGCTTTTCCTGGTGGAACTGGCGCGTTTGGTGGCCACCAACGAGCTGGCTCGCGATTTGGCCTCCCAAACCAAGGCCACGGTGCCAACGCTGGCGCCGAATTCGATGACCCCGTCGATGGCCCTGGAAGCGTAAGGAGCGATGGCATGAAAATGAGTTACCTGGTGGAAGTCAGTGCCAAGTACAGCGAACGGGCCGATTTCCAGCAGCTGATCAAGCCCGTGTTTGTGGGCGAAGAAGAGCTGCAAAAACTGCTCAAAGAATTCCGTGTGGTCAACGGTACTAGCGTCACGATCAACGGTATGCACTCGTTCTACTCCGAAGAGCAGCGCTACCCGTTCCACCGCCTGCTAATCCTCGAAAGCGAGTCCAACTTCGGCCAACAGGAAGCGGTCGATAAACTGCTCGTCAATCTCTGTTCATTCGTGCACTACGCGGGCACACCGCCCTGCGTGGTGCCTGAACTCACTGCAAATTCATAGGAACTCTCTCAATGCGTCAGCCAATTGTCCTGCAAGTCCAAGGCCTCGGTATCCCAGTCGTGATCAGCGATGCCTCTGCTAAAACCGAGCTGCGCTGGTCTTCCGATCCGGACATCAAAGCTGACGCCCCCGCGTACCTGTTCCACGACTCGACAGAGATCCACCAGTTTTTGACCTTCGCCGTGGATAAGCGCTTCATCAACGAGAACCTGCTGTTGCCAATCCGCGTGGACGCGCCCCATGGCGCCACCGCGCTAGCTCGGGTCGAGGCTGAAGCGCAAGGCGTGGACGCACAGAACTGGGATCTGGTACGAGTCGGCCTGATCATCAACGGCAACTCGAACAAGGGCCCCGTCAGCGATGCCTTGGAGTGGGTCGGTGATCGTGAAGAGTATGCAGACAGCAGGCACATGCTTGAGGCGTATCAGCACGCTAAGCACCGTGGCATCACCAATCCGATCATCGTCACTCATAACGAGGCCCACCAGACTTTGGCGGCGGCGGAGTTCATGACGGTGTTTCACCACAGCATTAAACCGCAACTGATGAATGCTCATCAGGTTCTGGATCGGATCACGAGTGAGTTGCTTGCCCTCGACGTGGACGGGATCAACCCTGATCGCGCCGTCAACATTCTCAAGCAAGTCAGAGACGCCCTGGGTGATGCCCACGAGCAGGACAACGTCATGCGCATGAGCCTGGGCATGGAAACCAAACCTTTAGCGGACTTACCTGATCAGACGCCCAAGCCCCAGCCGTCGGAAACCGAAGCATCGGTTAACGCGCCAGCGATTGAGCCTGAGCCGAGTCCTGACTTTTTTCGTAGCCCTCGCATGGGGTAATCAACGGAGTGACGCGGCATGCCCGGTCTTCAATCCCTGCTCGCCAGTTTTGTTACAACCACCAACGGCTACACCCGCAACGGTGAGACCGTCTTTCAGCACCCGCACACCCAAACCCGTATTGCGCTCGCAGCTGATGTCGAGGCAATACAGGGGCTGGCGACTTTCGGTTGGACGGTGTCCGACTCGACGGTGGCTGCGAGCTTCAGCGTGCTGCCCGCGCTCCAGCGCATCTTTCCTGCACTACAGAGCCAGCACCCGGATCAGTTGGCCAAGCTGGTTACCCCAGATACCGTCGCTCAGTTGATCGAGGCGCAACCCGTTGAACATCGAGGCCGCATGGCGCGCTGGCTGCTTGTGCGAAGCCGCTCAACCGGCAACGCCGAGCTGGCAAAGTGGACGCGGGATGCCTGTGCGGAGTTGCCAATTCAAGCCGACCACCCCCTGGCGCCAACGCCGTTTCGACCTACCTACCTGCAGGGGCCGGACACCGTCGCTCGTATCACAGGTAACGAGCTGTCCGGCTACAAGCTCTTGCTCGTGGCCACGTCGAATGGCCGCACCATGTTGTCCTCGGCGCCGACGCTCGATGAGTTGTGGACGCCCAACAGTGAGTGGACTACCGCTCAATGGAATGCCTACGAGCAGCTGCTGCGCGCCACCCCGTGCGAGGCGCCAGCCTTCACTGCGCACGTCGACACCCCGCACGCGGACGCAGCCAGCCACACGCAGCACCTATGGGCCATCGAGCAGGGCACCGCCGCGTATCTGGGCAACGCTACCGACGTTCTTCGTCGGCGCTTTCGCCACACACCGTCATCGCAATGGCTCGATAGCGCCAGCGCCGAAACCGGCATCAGTTTGCAGGGCGCCAGCGGGATGAACCGGCTGATCGATCTGTTCATGGTTGAGCACTTGGATGAATCAACTGTGCTTCAGTATATAGTTCCGGCCATGCGCGAGGCTGACTCCGACTTTGCCGAGTTGAGTGACACAGCGCTGGCCGCGATATGGCGCAGCGCGTACAACCCGATCCTGAATTCTGTCCAGCGCGCCAACGACGACAAAGTTCGATTGCGTGTGGGCGAGGCTCCACCAGTTGTGAAGTCCTCAATCGAAACAATGCGCGGTCTGCTCTCCAGCTACTACGGCGTGAGCCCCATCGCGACACTCGAACTGGCTGGCAAGCTGCACCTGGTTGAATCCGTCGATGACCTACCGCCGAACTTGCGTGATGAGGTCGATCTGCACGGCGGGCGCGACCGGGTCTCTGGCATGGAGTACGAGAAGTCTGTCTACCTAATCGGCGCCAACACCGCGCCAGAAACAGTGTGCAGCGTGTTCCTGCATGAAGTTGGCGAACACGCCGCGCTCCACACCATGCTCGGGCGCGACTACGGGCGGATCGTCCAACGCTTCAACAAGCTTCTTTCCGAGGGCGATACCTACGCGGTTCAGGCCTCCATGATGGTGCCGAGCACAACGGCGCCGTCGAACCTCAACAGCGAGCACTTGGCACACCTTATCCAGCTGACCGCCGACGACCTCGAAGCCAAAGATGGCGGAGCGGGGGGCTTCGATCTGGGCCAACGCTGCATCAGGGATCTGCGCACCTGGTTGTACCGCACCCCCTTGATGCGCGAGTTGGAACGCCAAGGCGAGCTTGAGGATTTCAAGCTTGAGGCACACGACATCGCCACTCTGGCGCGTGAGGCTGTCGATTTCTACGTCGCCGACCACCAGCACAGCACCACCGCACTGAATCAGTGGGATTCCAAGCTCGATGGCGAGCTTGTCGCCGCGATGCACAAGATGTCCGTCGAACAGCGCATTGAGGCTCTGCAAACGCTTTCAGCTGAGCAGCAAGTGGCGTACCTCTACGCGCTGGGCACTATGCAGGCGCCCCACGGGCACGAAACCCTCACACAGATGGCGGGTGTTATCGCCGAGGCCACCAACAGCCCGGATGATGTCACACGCCTGATCGCCAACGAAGTGAGCGCGTTGACGCTGCGCCTGGCTACACAGTCCAGAGCCAGCCGCCGCCTCGATGACCACGGTTTGTTCGTTGCAATCAGCGGCACCCATGATCCTGCATCTTCAGTTTTGACACTGATCCGTGCCGCCGAGCATGGCCAGTGGGTCGCCGAGCACTATCAGGCCGGGTTGGGCCTCACGCTGAGAGAGGAGTTCGAAAGCAAAGAAGCGGCGATACAGATCCTGGGCCAGCACCATTTCCCTGTGCAACAAAACGAGTTGGATAGCGTCATCGCTCGCTGGGGTTCCGCTGTTGCCGCCGAGCATCGCCAGCTCGACAGCCAAGCTTTCCAGCGCTGGTTCGATGGCAGCGTAACCCGTCACAGCGACGGTTCGCCCATTGTCATGTACCACGGCACCGCCAAGAATTTTTCCCAGGCCAACGGTATTTTCTGGGCCAGCGCGCCAACGCCCGCTGAGTTGCGGCCCGAGCCAGTGCCAGCAACCGTGCCAACGCCCACTGCGCCCAACCCGTTCGAGAGTTGGTTCGCTGACTCCAAAATCGTTGATGCCCACGGTAAGCCGCTGACCCTCTATCACGGCACCTCGGCAAGCTTCAACGCGTTCAAGGTCAGCCCGTACGGCGCCATAGGTGCTGGTGTGTACACCACTCCATACGCTGGCGAAGCGCAGATCTACGGTGACAGGTTGATTGATCTGCACGCGAGCCTGACGAACCCCCTGATCGGCACCTTCGCCGAGATTCGGGCCATGCAGTACGCGAACGAGACCTCCGAGCGATTTACAGAGCGCCTGATTGGGCTGGGCTACGACGGTGTTGCCACCAAGGATGCCACGGGCGGCTTTGACTATGTGGTCGCCTTCGATCCCTCGCAGCTGAAGTCCGCAAGCCAGAACAACGGCATGTACGATCGATCGAATACGGACATACGATTCCGCTCTGAGGCGCCACTGCGCCCGCCGACGGAAACCCTCGCGTTCGCAAACTGGTTCGACGGTTCAAAAATCGTAGACGCGCAGGGCCAGCCGCTGGTGGTCTACCACGGCACCGGTGACGATTTCACTGCGTTCAAGGCTGGCCCTAGCTACTTTTCGCCGCGCATGGACTACAGCTACGTCCGAAATAGCGATGTCGTTATGCCGGTCTACCTGAATATCCAGAACCCCTACCGGCCAGCGAGCCAGCATGAGATCGAGAGCATCCGCTCAAACACTGAGCGCTACGAGGAACTTA
The DNA here is from genome assembly GCF_012985695.1 of Pseudomonas sp. WS 5027. NCBI lineage: Bacteria > Pseudomonadati > Pseudomonadota > Gammaproteobacteria > Pseudomonadales > Pseudomonadaceae > Pseudomonas > Pseudomonas sp. WS 5027. The sequence goes on from NZ_JAAQWU010000013.1 coordinate 42,272, forward strand.
AGGCGCAAGGGTACGACGGCATGATCTGGTCGATGCCTGACAACATCATGAAAGGAGCCTCCGGCTGGGGCAACGATCTGCCGCAGATTGTCGCGTTCTACCCAAATCAGGTGAAGTCGGCCATAGGCAACGCTGGCACCTTCGACCGCGCCAGCGACGACATCCGATTTAAGTCCTTCACTGGTGAGCCGCAAACATCGCTGCCCGCTTTCCAAAAGTGGTTTGGTGACTCGAAAGTAATCTCTTCGGGTGGAGTGCCGCTGGTGGTCTACCACGGAACCGCAGGAAGCTTTTACGAGTTCAAAGCTGGACGCGGCGGTTTCTATTTTACCGATGATGAGCATGCAGCTAGTGCGTACGCGGAAGCCAAAGTGTACGAAGGAGAAGAAGAAGGAGAAGACAGTGGCCCACGGGTTATCAGTGCATATTTGAGCATCGAAAACCCGCTGATCCTAGACCGCACCTGGTACAACGAGAACGTGTTGTACGACGGAGAGCCTGACTGGGAAGTGGTGGACAGAGAGGTCTATAACGCTGAGATGGCTGGGCATGACGGCTTGATTCTGCGCGGTTTCGAAGACTACTACGGCTTGAAAGACGGAAAACGCATAGAGCACGTGTACGACCAATACATTGCTTTTCGCCCAGAGCAGATCAAGTCAGCGGATAGCAATGCGGGTAGTTTTGACCGCGCCAGTCCCGACATCCGTTTCGATATGCCTGGCATCACCCCGCAGATCGAGCAGTCGGCGTTCAACGAATGGTTCGGTCAATCCCGGTTGGTTGATGCGGGCGGCGCGCCGCTGGTGCTGTACCACGGCACGAACAAAGACTTTACGGAATTCGACAGCTCTGCGGTCAATTCCCGCTTTCCATTTTCGTTCGGGTTTCACTTCACGGACTCGCGGGATGAGGCGAGCGTGTATGCGGACAGCGTGACCAACGCGGCGGTGGACTTCAACCCGACCGCACGGTTCGGGATGCCCCCCATGGAAGGAGGCAACATCATGCCCGTCTTCCTCAGGGCTGAAAATCCGCTGGTCATTCACACGGATCAAATCACGGCTTCAATCGAAGCTGATGTGAACCGTGAGCAGATCCTCACCCGCCTGGAAGACGCAATTGCTGCGGGATCACCTTACGATTCGGTCATCATTAAGCGTGAACGGGGCGACGAATACGACGGGATCAACGTCATCGTCTTTGACCCCACGCAAATCAAATCAGCCACGGGCAATGCGGGCACCTTCGACCGCCACAGCGCCGACATTCGCTTCAAGAACAACGGCCAGCTTCCGCAAACCAGCCTCCCGAGCTTTCAAAGCTGGTTCGTACGATCCAGAGTCGTCACTACAGATGGCGCTCCGCTGGTGGTTTACCACGGCAGTCATCAAGACTTTACCGTGTTCCAGCAGCAGGACGGCGCCCACATCGGCTTCCATTTCGGCAATCAAGTGGCTGCGAACACGCGCCTGGATGATACGGCTGAAAAGCACTTCGACAACGATGAGTACATTCGACTGAACGAGCGCGCATCCATGTTCTACATGGATCTTCGAGCGTTCAACACGTCGCTTGAGGAGAAGTCGGCCAATACATCACCTGAGACGATACTCGCTGACTCCAAGCGACTTGGTAAAGAGATCTGGGAAATTATCGGCGACTACGCTTATCAGCCGACGCCCGATGAACTCGCCAAACGTAAGGAACTTGAGACCCGCTTCAATGAAGCGAACGTGCTCGTGCACAAGTACGGCACTGGGAGCCATATCAATGCGTTCTACCTTTCAATCCAGCGCCCACTGCGCCTCCCAGACGTAGGCGACTGGGGAACGCCTGACACCGTGGCTCGCGAACTTCCATGGGGCTCCGATGCCGAGACCTTCGAGGAGATCGTCGCCGAGATCAAGGATCATGGGTTCGACGGCATCGTCTACCACAACAAAGTCGAAAACATGGCTGGCGAGCTAGCAGACAGCTACATCGCTTTCGATCCAGAACAGATCAAGTCTGCCATCGGCAATGTCGGGACGTTCGACAAGGAAAGCGCGGACGTACGCTTTGCTTTTGCTGGCGCCGGGGCCAATACCGCTTCACGCCCGCTGCTGGCCAGCGCCAAGGCAGCAAACGAAGAGGGCGGGGATGCGGAGCAAGTCCGCAAGGACACCGGCTGGTTTCAAGGCAGCGATGACAAATGGCGCTTCGAGTTAGACGACAGCCAGCTGACGGCCCGCGATAGCTGGAACCTGTGGGGTCAGAACACCTCAGCGCAGACCTTCCGCTTGCATGACCTGATCGACCACTGTTCGCTCTTCGACGCGTACCCTGAGCTGCGCTACATGAGCGTGACGGTTGAACCGGGCCTGCCGCCCGATCACGGAATGTTCCGCCCACTCGACAACAGCATCACCATTGGTGCGGAGCCCGAAGAGGGACTGCTAAATCTTTCGGATCAACAGCTCTCTGCGCTGATGCATGAGGTTCAGCACGGCATTCAGGAAATCGAGAACTTTGCGCATGGTGGTAGCAGCAGTGATACCACCTTGCTGCCGAGCACCACTGTGCTCAAAAACCTCAACGCCATCTACACCGAGCGCAAAATAGCCGCTGAGCAGAGCACGGAATATGCCGAGTACCTGGAGCAAGTTCTGTCTGAGATTCCTGCAGAAGAGCGGATGCGCGAGGGTGCCCGTGGCGAATACGACCATGGCATGAAAGTCGCACTACAAGCAGCCTACGACCGGTTTCTCGATCCGATAGAAGCTGAGCGGCTGGCGATGTTCGATAGGCTGCTGAAGCTTGAGGGCCCGCTACAAGGAGCAGAAAGCCGGATGCTCAGTTACCGCCTGCTGGCGGGCGAGGTCGAGGCCAGAAACGTTCAGGAACGCTTGCGCCTGACTGCGCCCGAGCGTGTGGCCATGTCGCCACAATCCACGCAAGACGCGCCTGAGGAGTCAGTCTATCTGTGGCATGAAGATGAAGTGCGCCTGGCAAGCCTCGTGCGTGCGCAGAATGATCAGGCCTCGGCTTTACCCGCCCCAAGCGCCAAGCTTCGCTTTGCCTACAGCGACAATGTCATCAGGGCGCAGATGGAAGCACTGGCCAATTTCTACACCCAAAGCGGTGAGTACCAGTTCGAGCAGTATGAGGAGCGTGAGCGGATCACTGACCAGCTGATCGAGCATCTGGCAGACAATGATCAGTTCCTGGGAATGGTTCTGCCCGTGGGTTTTGGTTTCAGTACGCTGACGCAATCGGCAAAACAACCTGGTGCGTGGCAAGTCACCGCATTGGACGCCAGCTTTGTGCCGCTGAGTGATGAAGGTACACAGTCCAAACGCGAAGCGCTGGCCACGTTCTTTGCTCAATTCGACACGGCCTCAGCTGCGGCAGTCATCACCGGCACCACCGCCGACATTCAGATCGCTAACACCCACCCCGGCGTGAGCAAATCTCTCAAAGGTTCAATGCTGGCGGATGAATACGCCGAGATGCGGCAGGACGTGGCCAAGTACTCACAGCCGGTGCTGGAGGCTGACCGTGCGCTGGTAATGCCGGTCTATCTGAGCGCGAAAGCACCGTTCGATGCCGACAAGCTTCCCCCAGGATCATTGAAGGTCGGTCAGCTACGCGATGAGCTGGTGCGGCAGGCTGAGGCATCCGGACGCCACATCGATGTCATGTTTGTAGGGAGCCTGGTGAAAACGATCACCAAAGCAGCCCGCTTGGAAGAAAGCGGGCCCTATTACAGAGCCCATGATTTTTGGGCAAACCCGACAAGCTTTTTTGGTGGCGCTGGCGCCGCAGCTCTTGAGCAGCTTTTCTCGCATTGCGGCTTCGATAGCATCAAGCTGACGGAGCGGGATCACCTCACATACGGGGTTTTCAGTTCCGCTCAAGTCAAGTCGGCCAGCGGCAACAGCGGCCTGTTCTCCGCCAATCCGGATATTCGCTTCACATTCGCTGGCGCCAACGCGCTCACCAGCGACGTATCGCGCCTCAAGCAGGCCAAGCAACTTGCAGAGCAGGACGAACCGACTGATTCCATTTGGCGCCAGACAGGCTGGATGGTCGGCACCGACGGCGAGTGGCGATTCGAGATAGATGACAGCAAGGCTCGTGTCCGGGGCTTCGATTACGACAAGAATGAACCGGAGGTCACCACCAGCGATCCTGAGCGGTACATGGATTGGGTAGATGAATCGATACACAGTCGCGACGGCGTGCCGCTGGGCCAGTTTTACGATCACCCTGAGCTGTATGCAGCCTACCCAATGCTGGCTCACCTCAAAGTCGTCGCGGTTGAGCGAAGTCCTGGCGATACGGCTTACGGGTCGCTTGCCTTCTACCCGTCATTCGCTAAATCCAAGCTGTTCGTTGCAGCACCCTACACGCTGTCAAATGATGGCCCCACCGTGGAAGAAATCCTGAGTCACGAGACTCAGCACGCCATACAGCATCTGGAAGGCTTTGGCCCTGGTGCGATCAGCAGCGACTTCGATGGCGAATTGAGTGCCAACGAAAATCTGAAGTCGAACATGCGTGCCTACGTCGAAATCCATGACCAGTCCATGAGCCTTGGCTGTGAGCCTGAAAAGTTCGCGGAGCTGTCCGGGCACGAACCTTTGATGATTGAACGCATTGGCACTTGGCGCCAACAAGGTAACTGGGAAAGCAATGTGGCTTCGTTCCGGCGTAACTTGATGTCGCCATACGACCTGTACTTCCATGAAGCCGGGGAAGTCGAGGCTCGAAACACCGCGCACCGCCTCGGGATGGACGCCGAACAACGCGCCAACGCCTTTCCGCTCGATACAATCGATGTCGAGTCGAGTCTGGTCAGGGTTACCCGCAAGATTCGAGTTTTCGCCGACAGTTCGACCGGGCCCGAAACAACCGCCTTTAGTCGCGCTGACTGTGGTTTTGAGTGGGCTACCAAAACTCACAGCTGGCGCTCCGGGCTGAACGACAACGCCAAGCTTATCCACGTAGGCGATTCGATAAACCTGTTTAGCGTGCAATCTGTAGCCGCGAGCCGCGAGGGTTTCGGAGAGGTATTCGCCGTTACGCTTGATGACACCGTGGTCGGCAGTTTCCTCTATGGCCCAGCAGACGCTGGTCAGCACCTCAATGCCGCCGCGATGGTTCACCCGAACTTCCGCCGCCAAGGCATCGCCAGCGCCGCGTATGACGCGATAGAGCGCGTTACAGGCCTGAGCCTTGCTCCTTCTACTACCAAGGCCTCTGACAGTGCTAACGCGTTCTGGTCAGCACGTCAGACTTCAACATCGCCTGATAAGGCAGTAGGCGACAGCGACGCCCTGAGGCGGTGGTTACGCAACTCCACCACAGTCGGCGCAGATGGAAAGCCTACCGTCTTCTATCACGGCACCCAAGCCGCGTTCCGAAATTTCGATGCGGCGCGACACCGCTCGATCTTGAACAACAAATATCAGGGGGATGCGTTCAACTTCACGCCTTCAGCTGCAGTAGCCAGCAAATACGCAACTGCCGCTCGAAACCAGCAATTCCGCCAACACGACCTGTTTGCAGCCGCCGACAAAGCTCTGCCGATATTGGCCTCGCGACTCCTCAAAGGGCTGGTCGAGGAGGGGTTTCCAACCTGGGAGAAGTACTCACCTCAGGACATGCAGCAGCTGATCGATACCTGCATATCGGCGGGGTTTGACCTCAACGACCTGGTGGACTTGTCGCAGCACGTCGAAGGCAGTGCGAGCGCATGGTTGCAGGAGGACTACAACCTCTTCGCCGATCACCACAACAGCGACATGCCCGACGACATCAAGGATCTGGCCGTCTCGCTCGGCCTAACTGATGCAGTGCCGACTCCTATCGTAATGCCGGTCTATCTGCGCTGTGAGAACACCCTCTTCACCGATGACAGGCAGCAAGCACGCGAAGCCCAATCGAAGGGTTACGACAGCGTGTGCTACAGCGGCGAGGGCACCGTGGATCAAGAGCCTGAATGGATGGTTTTTTCGAGCCACAACATCCGCAGTGTTTTCGAGTTTGAGCAGGACGCAAAGGTTTTCATGCAAGAGCACAACCGCCCCATGGCCACACCAGCAAGCGCCCCGATTACACCGCCAGCATCGACGCAGTTCGATCACTGGTTCGAAGGCAGCAGCTGCATCAATCAGTTCGCTGAGCCACGGCTTGTGTTTGTCCAGGACAACGCTGGCCATCCTTTCAGCACGTTCACCGACCTGAATGCGGCGAGTGCCGACGAGAAGGGCCGCGTTACGCCAGCGATCCTGGCTATTCGGTCGCCCTTTGTAGTCACGGACAGCGCCCATGTCTCGATCACCGACCTGAACGATAAGCTCGGCAACCGGAAAGCGGGTCTAATCGTTGGCGAGTTATTGCGTGATGGCCGCGTATTCATTCAGGACATCATCGAAAATCCGAGGTACGACAAGTGGCTCAAGCAGGCCGGTTATGACGGTGCGATTTATCGCAACCGGGATGGGGAAAATCGGTACGTGACTTTCACTCCGACGCAGGCACTCGTCGGAACCGCAGTTGCGCCAGACCTGACCGGCACCGTGCATTGGGGGCAGATCCAGAGCGCGGCGCCGCTGACTTTCACTGGAGATCGAGCGCGGGCCAGACAGTTTACTCTTAGCAACCACGGCAAGCCGCACGGGCACGTTGTGCCAATGAACGCCGCCGACCAGTATCTGGGTGCATCCGACCGACTCTACGTCAATCACTTGAGCGGCACACGACTGACCGCCGCCAGCATCACGGCACTGTGTGAGAAACCAGCTACATCGGGGCAGCTGCGCGACTTCCTCACCTTGTACCGCAAGGCTTTGGCTGGAAAGGCGCGGATCGAGGACACTTTTGCTGATCACATCCGTACCCTACGACAAGACATCAATCAGACGCGGCAGGAAGCGCGAGCAGACACCCCGCAGGCGAACCATCATCGCAAGATGGTAGACAAACTCTCCAACGCGCTCGCGTGGGCGGTGGAGCAGTCCAGCTCCGGAAAGTCCTTCAAAGGTTTGGTGAGCGAGGATCTGCTGCAATGGAACCAGCCGCTGTCCCAGCAGAGCGCGCTCGTGCAAAAGGCGCTCTCCACACTGGGCATTGATGGCCTGTACCAAGTGGAATGGAACGGCATACCGCAGCTGAAAACGTGCAACCGCTACACCGCAGCAGAGTTTGCTCGCGAGTATCATGACGGCAAGGTGGTGAAGCTCGACGGTGCCCGGTTGACGGGCCGCGCCTGCTACGAGGAGCTGGCCAACGACCTTGGGGGCAGCAAGCAGGCAGCACACCTCTTGGCCTCAATGGGCATCACTGGGGCTCAGCAAAGCACCACCGAGGTGTTGCTCTTCAAGCCTGAGTACAACCACGAACCGCTGGTGGCCATGGCCATGTGCAAGTCATCACCTGGTGCGCTCGATGGCGATAGCCTGGCCATTCACGATATTGGGGGCGTCTTGCTCAAGGGCGGCGTGCACTCGGCCTGCAAGAGCCTATGGAGCAATCAGGAGCGGGCGCTTGAGGTTGCCCAATCGGCAATTAACTTGCTGGCTGCTCGGCAGGCCCAGCAGGGGGAGTTTGCCAGTCCGCTCGCCGCCAACGACGTGCACAACAAGCTGCAGCTCGCCGAGGCCAGAGCGCTCCATCAAGATCTGATGTTCTCGTCCACACCTAGACAGTTCTTGCCATGGGATCAACCGCCGACTGAGCAACAGTTGAAGGCGCTGGCGCCGGTCATCCAGTTAGACCCAGCCCACGCACTGCCAGGCTCCGCCGTCTTCAGGTTGATCGCGGGCAGGCAGGAAGGCATCGAAGGGGCAAAAGCCATGCTGAGCAAGGCTGGTTTCGTCGGGGTCACCTCTCAAGAAAACACGCTTGCGTGGGGTAGCGGCGCCGAGAAGGTGTGGCGCACGGTGGCCAGCGATCTGCCTAGGCAGGATTTCACCATCTTACCTGAGCAGGTCGAGTCAACACGTTCGATTTTAACGATGAACTTTGGCTGACGGAAAACAAACCAACAAACAAACCAACAAACACAAAAATAAAAGGGCCCATAAGGGCCCTTAATCTTTTTCTACAGCGTTCTGCAAAGTTACTGAAGAGTTACGCCAGTCTTACTTTCTGCTTCAGCTTGCTCAAGTAGTTCAACCTGCGCCGGATCTTTCGCATCAGGCTCTGGCTTGGTTGCTGCGGCCAGCTGAGCTTTGATTTCCTTCAGCAGCTCGACTTCATCTGCGGTCAACTTCATGACAAAGTGATCACCCTGAAGGCTGATCTGATCGATGCTTTGGCCTAGAGTCGCAAAGCCCTTGTGTACAAATTCCACAGTCTTTTTGCTGATTTTAGGCGCAGCACCAGCCAATTTGCTGATATGTTTACCAGTGATCTTGATGTTCTTGCGAGGCTCTTCAATAGGTGCCTTGCTTGCACCTGACTCCGCCGCCGCACCATCTTCCGCAACAGGTGCCGGACTTTGCGGTGCTTGAGCCTGGGGCGAATCAAGCCCAGCCGAAATATTTTTAAGCGCCAGCTCAAGCTCAGTAGTTTCTTGCGCTTGCTCCAACTCTTGTGCAGCTATGGCTTCATTTACAAGTTCCACAGCTTTATTACCGTGCTCGTTATAGAGCGACATCGCCAAAGTTGCTTTAATCACATCTTCTGCAATCAACTGTTTCAAAGCTATTGGCAGCTCCAACAGTGGTAGGGTAGTGCGCACGTGCTCAGAAGTCCTGTTGACCTCTTTGGCGATGCGCGCAACAGACCAGCCCCACGCCGCGAGTTTGCCGTATTGAACTGCGCGCTCAAGTGGCGACAGGGGGCGCCCATCGTTCGCGGTGAGAACAAGCTTCGCCTGCTCAGCCTCGTCGCCTTTCTGCTCGACAACAAGAATCTTCTCGATTACCGCACCTTCGGAGATTGCTAGCATCAGGCCACGGCGGCGGTGCGCACCATCACGCACCAGGATGTCACCGTTGCGTACCACCACCACAATCGGAGGTACGAACCGACCTGCTTTGTAGGACTCGGCAAAACCGCGAATGTGGGCGATTACATCTGGACGATTCCAGTAGTCAACAGCGAACGCGCCGCGACTGTTGAAACCTTCCTCCTCAACCAACAATTCAGGGGCTGGCCAAAACGAATCAGCACGCGAAATGACGCCTTCAGTATAAGTGCGCAGCTTGCTCAGGGTATTGATTCCGCCGCCAATCGACTTACTGTTGTCCTTGCTCATTTTTAGCCCTCGGTCTTCGTGGTGAGGTTTGCCTTAGATGGTGCCCATGCTACCGATTCTCCCGGTAAAGGTCAATATATGTTTTTAATATTTATTTATGCTTTGCCAGCTGAATAACGAAAATCCCCGCCAGGGGCGGGGACATGCATCGAAAACAGTGAATCTGAGCAATATAAACGCGATCTAGCCGGTTTTTTTGCCGAAAATATTTTTCATAATATTTTGGTCTGTCATGTCATAGATCGCGGTTGTCGCGATGTTGGCATGCCCCAAAGCAATTTTGGCGATGTTAAGGCCGTGTTCGCTGATCAGATCAGTTGCAAGTGTTCGGCGTGCATCGTGCGGCTTCATCACAGGCACACCGGCATATAGGCACCGCTCGCCAAGTGCGCGCCACAAGCCATTTGGGCTCATGGGTGAGAGCGGCTTGCCACCCTTGCTCATGCGCCGAAGGATTGGGCCCGATTTGATATTCAGGCTGGCAAGTTCAGCGATCCACTCGCGCAGTGGCTCAATCGCCCAAGCGGCGAGGTACTTCTCAACAAGGTGGTCACCTTTGACCACCACCTGGAACATCCCCTCATTGAGGTTCAGGTCTTGAATTTCCAAGCGAGTTGCTTCCGAGCGCCGAACCCCTGATCCAAAGAGGATGCTAAGCATGGCCTTGTCGCGCTTCCCAAGCACTTTGCGTTCATCCTCGCCGCAGCTTTGCAGCATCCGACGGCGATCCTTTTCCTTAACGTACTGACCAAGGCCAATTCGATTCGTGCCTTTGGGGGCTCGGACATCGAGCATAGGCTCATACTGGTCGCGGTGAACCAGATTGTGAGACATGCACGATTTGACGACGCCGCGCACCGAGTAGATGTAGATCCTGATCGAGGCGTTGGACACAGTCCCGCGCCAGCGCTGCACGAGCTGTTTCAGTTCAGGGGCGCCGATGCGATCCCATGGAACCATCTGGAGCGGGGCATCTTCGTACCCCATTTCATCAGCGGCCTTACGCAGGCCATGTCTGACCGTCGCCTGGCTGTTTTCAGCCAGCCCCCCCAGGAACGCATTCATTGCAAACTCAACGGTGTACCTATGACCAGTCTCCGCAGGAATCATTGGCAGAGTCGAGATCGTATGAGGTAAAACTATCAAGTTACTCATTGTCAGCACCCTAAAAGCAATTTCTTTTAAATCACATTAATTGGAACACTAACCAATCAACATCTTTATCTTGTTAAAGCGTAGCGCAACAATGCAGTAAGTAACAAGGCAAATTATTAATAATTCAAAAGAGATAAATAGGTCGGTTAGGGACTACACGGAACACCTTATCTAAACTGTATGAATTGAAAGGGTAGGGTAGGGTGAGGGGAGGGCGCAGCAAATAAAGGTCTCCTGTACAAGATGGGTAGATTGGAGGAGGGCAGCGGTGCCCTTTCCCCATAACACTGGCGGCAACGCCAGTACCTGCAAGGCCTTTACGGTGTTTCGAATAATGCACAGACCAGCGAAGGAGGGCAATTACACTAACAATCAAACTAAGATATGCATCTATTGTTCTGCATTCAAATTTAGAATAAAACTCTTATTCTTTATAAGCAGTCAAAATTAAAAGGTGAGCCAATTCATAACGCTTAACTGCATTGCTTATTTGCTGATCCGATAAAGTCGGGTTGCATAGTTGCTGTCGTGCTTGTTCAGCGTTCCGATCAAGGACCAGAATTAGTTTAGCTGCTTCGTGCACGGCCCCCATTCTAGATCTGATCAGTCGTGCGCAAACTTCGAATTGGCTTTCGGTCATATAGAGTTACGCCCCCACTAAACTACACGTGTAAACGTGTATTAGAATATAAACGAAGAGTATGCCACTGATCAAACTGCGTTGCAGCCCCTGAATTCAGGGGCTCAAGTGCCTGGGCGCTGTATGAGCAAGCCTATCTGATGTGTTGGCCAGCTACCGCTAAATCCCACCGTATATCGCGCTTCTGCATGAAAAGCGCAGGCCCTTGACCCTGCCAATTGCTCAGATTTCACGTAGGAGCGCGCAAAATTTAAATATCTATATAAATCAATTGGTTATGGTTTTCTGATCGTCCTGGCTGGGTTTTTTTCGTCTTCAGCGTTTTCCACCTAAAATCTGCGTCCGCACCTGATGGAATCTGAGTTTTGCGAGCAGCGGAGTCGGTCGTCGCAAACCGGGGGTGATGGCCATGCCTGGACTATCCTATACAGAGTGAATCGCCACGTTCCCGTTTTTTGCTGACATTCACAGGAGTCCCGTTTTCAAATGCGAATTTTTATCACGAATTGGAATCAAAAAATCCATTACGCAAGCAAATAGGTATTATAGTGCGTAATGTAATCAATCGGGAAATAGTCGTGCCACTTCTCGCGCCTTTCGTCATTTTTCCCTCTTTTAAAATTCCAGTGGCATTTCGGCGCCACACAATTGAACCGCTAATTTCAGTGGCGCAAAAAAAGCATTTTTTTACCATCCTCGCGACTGCCGCCGTCGCACCTGGTTGTCGACTGCGGCCAGTCACCTCAATCATCAACTCACAAAAAAGCCCAGCTGGTAGCTGGGCTTTTTTTGATCGCGGTGCGTTATTTCGCATCAGCCAATTCGGCAAACCATCGGGTCAGCTTTATACCATCGACTAACTGAATATTCGTGCCTTGTGAGAATTTTTTCGCCTCGGCGGTGAATGCTCCTGACGTAACAACAAATCCACCCGCAGCACCTTGGGCGGCCATAACTCCGTAGAGTTCGCGGACAATCTGCACACTCACTCTTTGCGCTTTCCACTGTTTGCATTGAACCAGAAACAACTCACTTTGCCGATTCAGGACTAGATCAATGCCACCATCCGGGCCCTTTTTTGTCTGCTTGACTGAATAGCCTTGGCGGCGAAATGCCTCACCAGTCATCCGCTCAAACTCGTGCCATGTCAGGCTACGAATCGCTGCACCTGGATCAGAAGCAAATGAGATTCGGTTGAATTTCTTGGCATTCGTCCTCCGATTTATCGTACCAAGCAGTCCGCCAAGGATGAAAATCGGAGGAAGGACAAACTGCCCGAGGTAGCCAATCGTTCTTAAAATCTGCCCGCCAGCAGCGTGCCCAAGATCGGCCAGATCATGCGGAACATTAGGTTTAGTCATCCATGGAGCTTCTGAGCCCCCGTAATAGCGAAGCGCAACAAACACGGAAACTGCTGCGAAAACATTAGCCCAGAGTGGCATTTTCATTGAAACGGCGATTAAATCGCCAAACGTTGAGCCCCGTCTACGACGTGCCATGGTGAATATCCTTAATTAACATACCCGCCGTTAACGGTAATTAATCCCTTGGCTCTGCCAATGGATCTGTTATTTTTTGGCTGCCATTCCACTGAAGAAGCTCAGGGATAACTGTCTTTCCGCTCACGCCTACTTCCCGCACAAATGCTTCGACCTCGGCGGTTCTTTGTTTCTGCATTTCATAAATCTTATTGATCATTCCTCGGGCCTTGTTGCCGTGCACGCGACTAAAAATTGCCTGGGCCTCGCGAATTTCAACATGGTCATCTAGGCCCAATACCAACATATCGGTCTCCACCATTTCTGGCCCCCAGCTCATCACAACTTGAACCTGCTGCGCCCCCGTGACACGGAAACCCAGTGCCTCGTAGTAAGGCACCTTGTCCAGGTTGCAGGTCAGGTTAATCGACTGATAGCGAGCTTTGACATTATCGAGCATGGCCCGAAGAATGCCTTGCCGACGGTGATCCTTTTGCACGGCGGCGTAGTTGATCCCGCAGTTGGTCGATTTTTTCCCACCGATGACGATGGCAAAACCAATTACTTTGGAATTAGTGTCTTTCGCGAGAACCACGCTCACTGGCAGGCCATGGCATTTTGTCAGCGCATCGTTGACGTACTCACGGACTTCGACCTCGATCAGTGCCAAGCACAGACTACTGGTCGGCCCATTTGGCTTGACGTGCTTGAAGATCAGATCGACGTAGTTGGCTCGCGCAAGCTTCAGGATCTGCGGCGCATCGGCCTTGGTTAACTCGGTGGTTATGGTGAACATTCTACCGTCCTTGAAATAGGTTCAGCCCAAGTCAACTCGGGCATCTTTGGGAATTTGGTATGACGTGTTGCACTCATCGCAATCGTAAGTTCCCCCACGCGGGTCATTCACAAAACCCATCTGAGTCGCACTGCAATGTGGGCAATCAACGCTTGTCACATAGGCCACAATTACGATCTCTTTTTCTGTATTCATTCTTGCTGCTCCGCTCAGTCTTCCGGTGTGCTGGTGTACAGCGCATCGCTATAGGCGTCGGCTCGGGCGTAGTCTTCGGCCGCTTCTCTGTTATCGCTGTGGAATGGCTGGAATACCACCCACGAGATACATGACCAGCGCGGGTCGCTGAGGAGTCGCTCAATGTCAGCGATCTGCGCACGAACATAATTCAGATCGGACCCCACGCCCTCGGCTAACTGACTTGCCTCTGGCTGATCAGCCCATACGCGCATGCGCTCCAGCATTGCTTCGCATTCTTCACGGGCAATGGAGCGGGTCTCACCCTCACCTGGCCAGTCGAAGGCTACACCGCCATGCTCCTGGAAGAGGCTAAAAGTGTTGCGTGCAGCGAGGGTGGTCACCGTCTCGCCTGCCAAGAAAACCTGCAGCTTTGGTGCCTTATCGGCTTTCCAGCCGAGCTGAGCCAGCGCCATTGCCGTAGCTTCTTCTTTGTCCGAAGCAGCTAGGTTTAGCCGAAAGTCAAAGCCCTCAAACACTGACCAGTAAATTGGTTTTAGCTCTTCATTACAGATCTCGCTCACCATAAGTCACTCTTTCGAAGCACAAGGTTTGGCCACTGCCGATTCTCGGGATTAAGGTAGCGGTGATCGGCGCCAGCTCATCGGGGCCATGTTGACTCACCCTTCCCTCGCGAATTTATTCGCGGCTCTGTTCGGCATTGTAAAGGCTAACGCACACCAGTTCATCCTTTTGCCGTAATATTGTACCTTGTGCATTCGACCGGTTATCCACAAATGCAGTGGATAACTCTGTGGGCAGAAACATACGATGCACTCTGGCTGCCCCAGTAGAGATGTGATCAAATTTTGAACAACGATCGGACACCCTTGGGAGCCACGCCGTGGACGACAAATCTGCACCCAGCGACAGCAGCACACTGCATCTGGCTATGAAAGTGGCTCGTATCTACTATCAGAATCATATAAAGGATGACGCCCCAAAATCCTACTTAGAGAGTCGCGGCCTCTCACCAACCGCCCTTTACAAATTTCAGATTGGGTATGCTCCAAAGGCTTTTCGTGGCCTTGTCGATCACTACAGCTCACCCACAGTTCTCTTCGCTGGAAAAGAGGCTGGCGTGGTCACCAACATGCAAGACACTAAGCGACTTCGGGATTTCTTCATTGATCGTCTGATGTTCCCTATCAGAACTCACGAGGGTGACCTGGTAGGTTTTGCTGGACGGTTGCTAGAACCAAAGGAAGGGTCGCCGAAGTACATCAACACCCCCGAGACAGAGCTGTTCCATAAAGGCGCTATCCTTTATGGCATGTTCGAAAACGGGGCCGCCATCAAGAATGCGATGGAAGCCATCATGGTTGAAGGCTACACCGACGTTATCACCATGGCCGACAACAACATCCCTCTTGGCGTTGCGCCAATGGGCACCGCCCTCACACCGATGCAATACTCTCTCATCATGAATACCGGCGTGCGCAAGCTCACAATGTGCCTGGACGGCGATAGTGCTGGCATGAGGGCAGCCGAGCGCAGTATCGAAACGATCATGGAGCAATATCATCCGGGGCTCGCGGTCTACATCGCCACCCTCCCCGATGGCCATGACCCCGACTCGATGATCAAGGCTCACGGCGCTGATGGCTTCCTTGCGGAAATGGACAAGGCGCTTCCACTAGATGTCTACATCCATAAAATTTGCTCTGTCGGTCACCGCGCCGAACCGAGCCTGGATGACAGAGCTGAGTACCTCACGAGATTGGGGCCATACGTTGAGCAGTCCAGCGGTACGCTCTATAACGTGCTCCTGGTAAAGGCCATCGACTACACCAAGTTGCAACGCGATCAGGTAGTAGAACTGCTCCCTGCCCGTGCAGAGCAGGACAGCCAAATTACTTGGGACAAGAACACCGCCCTCGCCGCTCGGTGGCTGGTGCATGATCAGCACCAGCAAAAGCAGATCGCTGCCAAGCTGTCGGGTATCAAGTTGCAGTCTCTGGGGCTCGATGAGCTTTCGACGCTGGCGAAACAGTACGAGGATGGGGCACAGCCTACTGGCCGTCTCCACCAGTACGCTCAGGCTCACGGTGGGCTATCTACGACGGAGATCAGTGAGTTGCGGGTGAACTGGCAAAGCTGGATGAAACGAGCAACGCTCGATGAGGGCCTGAAGAATATCGCTGAAAACCCCTTCAGCGAGTCGGCCAAGCAAACGATTCGTATGGCTCTGCGCTGATCAACTATTCGCCCAGCGCTTGGCTCACCGCATTGTCCACGTTAGCAGCAAGCGCGCAGGCGGCACGTTCCAACTTCCGCTGCAAGTCGGCATAGCCTGGCGCATCAACCTCTATTGAAAGCATGGCGTGGCTCACTCGGCGGTAGTGATTGAGCGCGGCCAACTTCAAACCGTCGAGAGTGATGGTTACTGGAGCCCTCAACTCAGTAGGCGCCTCGGTCACCAAGTTGGTACGTTTGGCCTCCGTATCAACGCTCATGGGTCGGGCTGGCATACTTAGGGGGTTCGATAAACTCTTTAGCTCAGGCACTAAATCGTGGGCATCCATATTGAATACTCGCGCAAGCTTCAGTGCTCCGCCTAGCCTGGGTATAGATCTTCCAGCCTCGTATCTAACAATTTGAGGGAGACTTATCCCACTCTTGGAGGCTAATTCTTTTTGAGTGAGTCCCGCCTCAGATCTGGCCCATAGGAGACGCTCGGAGAATGGCTTTGTATCAGACATTGATATCGTTCTCATAAAGCCAATGATCGAACGATTTAATTAGCATGGGTAACTCCGTCCTAGCTTAGCCCGCACGGCGGCGGGCTTGAGATTGCAGCGAAATTTCCTTTTTACTTTCGCCGCTAGTTTAACTGGTAACACCATTAAAAACGTCCATCGGTGCCTCAGGCCAATTCTTGCGTATTGAGGCAAAATCCCCCGCATTCCAGCAGCGCAGAAACTGAAGACCATTTTCAGTTTCGAGAGCAAACGAAATAGCTGCCCTGGCAGCTTGAGCGCCACCATCTTTGCTTTGCATGCGAACCTCGTCACTGAACGGGTTCTCAAGCACTCCTGGTGCTACACCGAGTGCACCGGCTAGCTTTCCAAGAATGGTTTTTCTGGGGCGGGCAGTTCCGGCCTCATAGCGAGAAATCTGTGATGGCGATACACCAACTACATCTCCCAGCTCCTGCTGAGTAAGGTTTCTTTCCCCCCTCAGATAGATCAGGTTGGTTGCAAATGCATTCACCATACTTTTCCCTTCAATCCAACGCGGCGCTACCTGAGGCTCTTACAGTTTGGTAGCAATAATCGTGTAGATCGTACCATCCTGCATCTTCAACGCTACAGGCTTACCGATTGGCAGCGTCTGAACACTACGCGAGGTGTGGCCGCTAAAGTCACCTGTAGTCAGCGAGCAAGCATCATTCCCACTTGCAGGGCATCGGCCACCGCCTCGGTCACTGCACCTTCCCACTCGAAATATTTCATCGCGGCGCTTTCCTTTAACAGTTTGTTCGGTATGCGTAGCCCTACCATCACTCGGGTGTCGGCCACTTGTCCCGGCATCCAGGACGCTTGCACCGCTGCCAGTCGGGCACATCCATCGCCGGCTCAGGATCACACATGACCGCAACCAGACCGCACGCGGCGATGCCATCGTCTCGCAGGACATGGGCACGCTTTGGCGTGCGAGTATCCGGGTTCGACAACCAGCTCGCGTCGCGTAAAGCGGCGAGCACGGTCGGCACTTCGGCCTGATCGGTCATTAGCGATTTCCTTGAACTCAGTGTGTTGCTATGGGAGTGGGGAGCAAGGCACAGACTTCGCGATAGCTTTTGATCGCTGCCCAAGCTGTCAGCGCGAACAACGGCGCAAAGCACAAACCAAGGTCAGGCCCTCACCGTAGATGGCCAGGGGTATTACGGCCATCACCAGAGACACCAGGGTAACGGCCGTGAAGAAGGTGTACACGACCAAACATTGCAGTGATTTCATAGACGTTTTCCGTGTTAGTTGGAGTCCGGCACAAAGCCGTCGCCGTTGCAGGTTTTGCAAGGTGGTTCATTGCGCCACGGTGCGCGACCGTCGCAATTTGGGCAGCTATGAAACGGCGAGCCATCAACCCATGCTCGCAGCACCAGTGCGAGCTTAAGCTGGTCGCTTACTTCCGCCTTCACGCATGCTTCTACCATTGCTCGGTAAACCTCGATTTCGGTGATAGGTACTGTCGTCTGCACTGCTAGAGATGGATTACTCAGTCCTAATTTTTCTGAAAAAACCTCAAGATTCCTCAATCCTAATTTTGCTGAAAAAACCTCAAGCTGAGCAAATGAAGTGAAACCTCGTGAAACGGCCATAGCCTTCTGGCAAACCATAAGCGGGTACTCGGTACCGAAAACCTGTAGCGACTTCTTTTTCAGGCGTTTGGCGTCGCGCTTGAGCATGGCCATGTTGCGAATTGCTTGCATGCTTAAAAGGCGTGTAAGGTCCTTGTGGTCGATTTCTTCGTCGGCTTCCACTGCAACTATTGTTCTGCCGCAGCAAGGACACTGGTCTCCATTACAGACGGCGGCGGCAATCACCGAACTGTCCGCGAACGCTAAACAACGATATTGGCGCACTCCGTTGGCGATGAAAAATTCACCATGGCAATGGTGGTTCATACGATTTTCCTACTGCTTGGGACCAGTTTTAGGACGCTGCCTTGCAACGTGGTAGAACGCGGTTTTGCTATGGTGCTTTCGCGAAAACTCAAGGCGCTCATCAGGGGCAAGTTCATCTACCCATTCCACCCACTGATCCACGGTCATTGAGTCGATTTTTTGGCTTACATCCCTCATTTTTACGCTCAGGCGTTCAGCCGCAGATTTGATCGCAACCTCTTCCTGCTTGAGTGCCCAATGCCGCTTCAAAGCAAGACCAACTTTGAAAAAAGCACTATCAATCGCTGCCTGGAATTCCTGGTTATCACTGACTGCTGGCTCCAACGCCTGCTCAATCTCCAGCAGTTCGGCAGTAGTGAACTCAATTAGGTTGGCCATCACTTTTCCCTAAACTGCCTACTTGGCGAACTTCGCGACTGTCTGTCACCGGGATACCGCCTCTTGTGTCCCTCGCAGCGGGCACCGGGTCGTCAGGCGAGAGCATCACGTACAGCATGAATGCAGAAACAACAACGAGGATCACTAGAAGCGCGACGTTACGAACCAACGTCGAAACAACGAGCAGTTCGTTTAGGTGTTCTTTTGTCATTTGGGTCAGTTTCCCTTAACTCAGTATGGGCAGTCATTAGCCGTGCGAAGAATCTTCGGCGTCCAATGCAGCCTCTTCGTCAGCCTCATCGAGGCGTGCGGCCAGATCCTGAGCAAACGCGGTCAGACGCTCCCCTTCAGCAGCCATCAACAACAGCGCTTCACGGATATCCGTCTGGGCCATCATGTCGCCAGAGGTGTAGCCTTCGTTTTCGAGTGATTCGCGCACGTCGGCGTAGGCATCGCGTTGCTTTCGTGTGGTAACAGGCATTCCATGGCTCCTATGGATTCATTACTCGTTCTACTGCCTCGGCCCAGCATGGCTGGGCTTGGGTGTAGCGGGGTCTTTTCCCTTAACTGAACGCTTGCCAGAACTCGTCCAATACAACGAGCTTTCGCCCTGGTTTCTTGCCTTTGAAAAAACGGCCACGGGGAAGGCGATCACCACGGTTCAGCTTTTGCCTCTACTCTTCGAAAGCCGCAGTCTTGCGACGATTTGCTTCGAAGCGTTCCATATCGGGCAGCGTCTGTGTAACCGTGACAAACTGTGTGCCGTACTTCGGCGTGACATCCGGCAGGATGCTATTGCCTTTGCCGGTACCGGCGTTTTCGGCCAAAACCACTTGGATTTCATCGCCGGTCGATCTGGTGACTTTCATCGCGTTTTCCGGTAAGTGGCGGTCATGCCGCCAGTTCAACAAAGGGGATGCCTTTATTGGTCCATGCAATCAGAGAGCGATCTGCTCTCCCAGCACGACAGTCCCTTGCAGCAAGACTTCCATAATGGGTCTGGAAGACGTTTCCTGATCCCAGTAACGTAGGACGTGAGGTAGAGCCGACCTGTAGGTCATGTCGCCTCCTATCTTGTCCAAGATCACTGTGTCCACGTCAAACGCTACCGGACACCCTGAAATGTCAATTGCACACGTCAGCTTGTCGCCCATTCGATCTGCCCAATGCTCGTCCCGGTATAGGCGAAGCGAATCTATGTCTCTGCAAGCGAAGTAGGATTTCAACCTGGATGGGCAGTCCGGTCGTTTTTCCGTGCGAATCCGTTCGTAAAGCGCTTCCCAGAACGTCGCGCCAAAATCGAACTTGACGATTGACGGGACGCTTCTTCCGAGGAATTTGAGCTTTGTGGCTTGTGCCCTCGTAATCGTGTTGGGGACCTTGAGATCGCTGGCCCGCTCCTGCTGCTTGTGGATGAAATCAATCATCAGATGGAACGTGATATTGCTCTGGCTGCACACTTCAATTGCAGCATCAGCCAAAGCCTTTGCTGGATGGCTGCGGCCGGTACGGTAGCCGTAATTGATGTGGGTCGTGTCAACCAAGCTCCCCAACTCGTAATGGCTGGCCCTCATGATCTTGTAAGCGGTCACCCTGCCTCCTTCGGTATTGCTATTGGGGTGCGGAATCTCAGTTCCAGTACTAGGACATGGAGGCGCGAAAAGCGCCCCTCTCCTACGTCCTCGGCCCCGGCTTTTGAGGGCTGGGGCTTGAAGGTGCAACTGAGCGTTTCCGTGATTAACGTGTGATTGCCCCATTCATTTCATCGGAGCGGTCGCCACGGTCTTAAAGCGCCTAGTCGCCGCTGGGCTCGATCAAAGCCGCGCTTGCGTCAAGTGCTAGCATTGCCAGCGTATGGAAGCGCTCAAAGAACAAGGGTGCAAGAGTGCCATAATCGGGGCGACCTTCAAGCGGAAACCCGATAGCCTCGTCCAGATGATCGGTCAGGGCCTGGGTAGCATCGTGCACGGCTTGATAGTCATCTTCATGGCAATCAAGACCACGACGCACCATATCTAGATCATCCACGCCACGTACAGCAGCCACGTAGAACGTGCACAGCTCGATATGCCGCTGCGCTTTCTCGTGGCCATCCATGCGGCCTGAGGCGTTACTCATCAGATAACGGTGGATGGCGAAATTCAGATGCAGACGACATGCCTGCTTAAACATTTTTGCTGCGGTCATCAGCCGCTCCCTTAGCGGATCTCAATGAAGAGATGTTACCTTTTACGGTAAATCTATCAAGACTTATTTTTACCCATTAAGGTAAGTTTTTTCTGTGATCCTCGACAAAGGGAAGCTCAGCCTAGAATTGGCGTTTGACCTGGGCGAAGGGATGGGCGCTCGGCGGGGGGGAGTTACGCATAAATCTGTCAGGCTGGCACCTGACTCATGCTCGATCTGGTGAGGGTCAAACCGGTCCTACTGATAAACGTATCAGTGGCTTAATCTGATGCCACTGATAGTTCAAGGCAATCATGGGCCATGTGTGGGGTATCGCCATGGTGCGCTATGGGTGCACACGAATTCCGGTGGCATAGTAACCCGCTCGATCTGGATCATTGGCAACGCAGTACAGAAAAATTATGTCTTCCTGCATCCGAATCTGAGGTGGCCAAAAAATGAAATAACCCGCAATGGCGGATCTTTGTCGTGGCACAGTGATGTTTACCGTGGGTCTACAACTTTCCTAATCACAAGGTGGCTCTCGTGTATCGGACCACACTTAAATCGCTCGTACTGCACCAGCTTGCGACGGCGGACATCGCTGATCTGCCGGTTCATATTTGGGAACTCAACCGCCATGTAGGCAGCTGGGAAAATGTCTGGGTCATAGGGAATCGCTTCGAGAACATCAATTCCGTTCTCAACGAAAATGCGCTTTCCAAGCTTGGTGAGTGCCAATGCCTTGATTCGACGAATGTGCGGGGAAGCTACCCTGTAGCCTTCGTGGACAATGAGGTCACGCAGATAGTGGTTGGATGCTCTGATCGCAATTTTCACCCTCACAGACTCGCGGTGAGGCCATTCTTGCCAAGGGGCATAGACATTGAAGATGCGAGATTGGAGGCAACTGATGGGGTCAATTACCGCGACATTCACCCCATCCACTTCAACAACGGCAAGGTATTTGAAGATCTCTTTTTTAGAGACCCCTCCTACTCCACCCATATCCAGAATATCAACGACAACCTCTTTTCCGTCGACCCAATCAATGCACGCAATCGCGATGTTTACTGGAACATCGTCCATCGTTGCCTTGCGAAATGGGTATCCCAGGACCTTAGAGCAGTAGTCGATTGAGTCAGCGTTCCCGATGAAATCCAAGTCATCACTGGTCACAAAAGCGACATCTTCGCCTGTCATTTCATCAATGAGGTATTGCCGAGCCCAAAGCGTAAGCGACTGGCCCCCGACGATGATCAGGCCATAATCTCGAACGGCAGATTGCAGAGATGGGCGATAAACGCGCTGGATAAGGTCGAGAAGGAATGTAAAAAGTTCGGAACGCTCAAGTACACTAAAGGGCACGTCTTGAACGGCGACTTCCGGCATCAGCAGCCCATTGCGGCAAAGCGTTGAGGACGTGCGATAGAAGCAGAATTACCGCGCCAAGCAGATTTGACACGCGCCGCAGCCCGCTCAAGGTTGTAAGAGTTAGATGCATAGACAGCATCAACTACTCGATCACGTGCGCTGCTTTTCAGGCTCATGATTTCCGAATAGTTGAGATCTTGTGGGCGCTTCTGGCCGCTGATCATGACAAATACACCATGCAAATGGGGTAGGAATGGGTTCTACGTCCAAAGACTAGCACACCATCAGCACCAATCACATCCGCCAGTTTGAGAGCGTGACATTGGCCGACGAAATGCACCTGTCGAGATGCAAAGCTAGCCAAATTCACTAGATCTAGCAAGTAAGCACCGCTTTATAGCGCTTTTCACCGCCTTGTGGTGGCCGTTAATCGACAGGGGCGTACGCTAAATTCCGGTGCCTTGGCGAGAGATGCTCTGGAAATTCCGCGCACTTTTCTAGGACGATCGGCACAGAGATGTCCAAGGTAGCCGAGTGATGATCTTGGCCCGTCGCCCCACACGGGTCCGCTTGTAGTCATCATCCATGAAGCCGACTAATGAACATCCCTGCCCTTTGTACCTGGATATGAAAATGGATCGTACGAACCATTTAGCTCGGTCGCAAAAACCGCTCGATTCTGCCTGCAGCTTTCTGCTCTATCCACGCCCGTCGGGCGACTGAAGCAGAGCTTCCCTTGATCGCGCTGCGGGGCTAACATTCAGCACTGTACATATAGACAGTATCTGAAATGCCCATACAATTGATCGGCCCACTTTCCCCCAGCACAAACCCTGTGCGCTTGCCGGTATGCGGGCAGGCCAGCTGTGGATTCCCTTCACCAGCGGCGGACTACTCCGTGCCGGATCTCTCGCTCGATGACCTGGTAGGGATAACCGCGACCTCGTCCATCTTCCTTATGCGTGCGTGGGGCGACTCAATGCGCGGATGCGGGATTTACGACACCGACGTGCTCGTCGTCGATAAGGGAAAAACTGCTCGACCTGGTGACATCATCGTTGCCGTTATCGATGCCGAGTTTGTGGTCAAACGACTGGCTGTAGACACACATGGCCAACCCCAGTTGCTGGCAGAAAACCCGGACTACCAGCCAATCAAATTTGGCGATGCCGAGACCTTTGAGGTCTGGGCAGTTTGCGTGTGGGTTCTGCATAACCTGCGTGGCATCTGAACCATGATCGGACTCGTGGACATCAATGCCTTCTACTGCTCCGCTGAAACCCTGTTCAAACCGTGGTTGCGGGATCGCCCGATTGTTGTCGCGTCGTCTAACGACGGGGCGGTCGTTTCAAGGAACGATCAGGCCAAGGAACTCGGGGTGGTCATGTCGCAACCTGTATTTGAGCTGCGGGAGATGATTGAGCGTAAAGGACTGATCGTCTTTTCTTCCAATTACGAACTTTACCAAAGTCTTAGCAACCGTTTCATGGCGATACTCACCGAACTTGCCCCGGTGGCACACGGGTACTCAATCGATGAGGCCTTCTGCATCCTGGATGGGGTGCCCGACCCTGAGGCCTGGGCGCGACACGCACAGAGTGAAATCCTACGCCGCATTGGTCTGCCTGTGGGTATTGGCATTGGTCCGACGGCAACCCTCAGCAAGCTCGCCAGCTGGGCAGCGAAAAAGTTCAAAGCTCGGACTGGCTGTGTGCTCGACCTGAGCGACCCGGCTCGACAAGAAAAACTTCTACGCTACGCAAAAGCCTCCGATGTATGGGGCATTGGGCCTCGCCTCAGCGAACGATTGAGCAGCGAACTTGGCGTACAGACTGCCTGGCAGCTCGCCTCAGCCGACCCCAAGGCTCTCCGGCGCCAGTACAACGTGAACGTTGAGCGCACAGCGCGTGAGCTACTGGGCATACGCTGCGTGGCGTTTGATGTCGATGCCGCGAAACGTCAGACCATCATCTGCTCACGATCCTTCGGCACGCGCATTACCAGCCTACCCATACTCAAGGAGGCAGTGGCTGGTTTTGTGACCAATGCTGCGCAGAAACTGCGGTCACAAGGGAGCTTTGCAAACTGCATCCAAGTGTTTGCCCGCACCAGCCCGTTCGCCTCTGGCTTGCAGTATGGAGCCTCAAGAATCATTTCCCTGCCCTTTCCAACCCATGACACGCGGGACCTTCTGCAGGTGGCGCTGGCGGGCTTGGTGGATCTCTATCGTGATGGGCCTGAGTACGCCAAAGCAGGCATAGTGCTTTCGCAGTTTGAGCAACGTGTGGGGATGACAAACGACTTGTTCGCGCCACCGCCCAGAAAAAACAGTGATGCGCTCATGGCTGTAGTGGATCTGATCAACGCGAAGCAGGGGCGCGGTACAGTGCGACTGGGACGTGACACCAACGTTGGGCAGTGGAAGATGCGCCGTGACCATCTCTCGCCCGCGTACACCACGTCCTGGCACGCTCTGCCCAATGTCCGCTGCTGATGACAGCGCGTGTTTTGTTGCCACCGCTACCGCTACGCTTGTGCAATAGGCCTATGGCTTGGTTTGTTCGTCGCAGAGAGTGCATCCTCAGGGTATATTGGCTAGTCAGGGGAATCGTCAGACAGCGGAACATCTCAGTCAGATGCTGACGTAAAATTTCAAATCCATTTGCAGATTGGGAACTCAATAGCGTATGGCTACAGTGAAAAAAATCGTCGAAGTTACCGACGGCAAGGGGCGCAAGAAGGGCCTCCAGCTTTCATTGTTCGAACTTATTGACAACTCCGAGTCCGAGTACAGCAACACCATCGAGCTTTACGATGCACTGCCAAAATACGTCTGGGATCAGTCAGACTCAGACCTGCGCGAGAACAGTGTTATCACCCGAAACTTTAAATCACGGGGCGTGGTGTATACGGTCAAAATCAAACCCGCCGTTATCGAGCGGAAGAACAAGGCCGGCGATATGGTCAGCGTGATGCTCTATCCAGGCTCACGCGAGGAAATTGTCGAGGAAGCACTCAGGAAGATTGCAATTAACGGCAACTCCTTTGAATCTGAAGCGGATAAGAACGTTGGCGTTTTTTTCACCGTGAGCCAG
The DNA here is from genome assembly GCF_012985695.1 of Pseudomonas sp. WS 5027. Classification (NCBI taxonomy): domain Bacteria; kingdom Pseudomonadati; phylum Pseudomonadota; class Gammaproteobacteria; order Pseudomonadales; family Pseudomonadaceae; genus Pseudomonas; species Pseudomonas sp. WS 5027. Next base: position 67,468 of record NZ_JAAQWU010000013.1, read on the forward strand.
CTTTGTAAGGAGTTGGCTCGGACAAACCACACCTACAGCAATCAGGAAGTGGTTGAGGCGCTGGATGTCATGAGTTCATCCCTGCTTGAGTGCTCACTGGGCACCAAGGGCAAAGGACGTGACATGTACCGTGGGAACTTCCTTACCTCGCTCGCCCTTACCAGTCGAGACCAGTACCTAGAAGACGGTTCAACAAAGTGTTTCGCCACCTTCCACCCCCTGGTGACTCACGGAATCCGCACCCAAAAATTCAGGCTCTACGACTACAGTATTTCGATGGGGCTTAAATCTGACCTGGCCCGGTACATGTTCAAACGCATGTCCCACTATTGGACGCAGGCATCCCTCGACCACCCATACAACCTTAAGCTCGTGAGTTTCCTTACCGGCAGCCCCCGTGGCCTTTCACCGAGGATGAAAGACAACATGCGTGCTATGCGCTCGGCACTCAAAGCGCTGGTAGATGAAAAGGTTCTTCTCCCGGACTGGGATGAGGAAGTCATCAAGGATGCCAACGATAGGCGCATTACTCTGGACGTGGCGTTTGCCATGCTTCCGCACGAAAACTTCGTCAAGCACATGATGAGAGCAAATCGTAAACACAACGAGGTAGTGAGCCAAGTAGAGCTTGCCGACGCAAGATCAGCACTCAAAGGCGCTCCCAAGACAATACACAATGATGCTGACGAAACTGGCAGCGGTGGCTCTGAAGACGTATTCAGTTAGGCTCTAACTAGAATCGGTATGCAGGTTACGCCGCACTCGACAGGCGCGCCTCGTGTTGGTTTCCGAAATAAATACGAAATTCCGGAAATAGCTGCAACTACAAATGCAGAAAAAGCCCCAACAGGCGTGCCGGAGGTGTTCAGCGGCGTTTTTCCCGGATCATTTCTTGTAGAGGCGAACCCACTCGATGATCTCATCGAGCTGACGGTTATCCAGATGGGCGCAGTTCGCGTAGATCGCGGCAGCGACGTGCCCCTGGTTCGTTTCTGACGACGAACCGATGCCCGCCCTACCGTGCATGCCTTGCTGGCCATCATCGGCCAACACGCGCTCATTGGAGCTTGTTACAAACTGATTAGCCTGAATTGCCATGGTCTGCTTTCCTGCTGCAGATGATCGCCGAAAGTGGCCTGCTTCTACGTCCTCGGCCCCGGTTTTGAACGCCAGGGCTTGAGGGTGCTGCTGAGCATTTTCCTATCCGCGACCAATCTTGCAGTGAACAGGTATTACTTGGCGCAAAATCCGGTGGCCATCTTCGCCAATCAATGGCTCCTGTCCTTGCTCGATGGGTATATACACACCATGCCAAGGCGAGTCGATTTCAGCGGCACCCACTTCGTAGGCGACCCCATTGATGCAAATTTCGGCGCCGGTATCGGCGGTAAGCATTTCCAACTGAATTGGATGCTGCTTAATGGCCTGCTGAATCCCTACGGCGCCGATCACCATGCCGACGCACACACCCAAGGCAGCCGCCGCAATGGTGCTCCAGCGAATCGCCAGGGTTGCTGGCTGAGTTGATGTCATCACGTGATTTTCCATTTTCCTACACTGGCCGCTGGTCGTCGACCAGCTCGAAATAATTGTGTTGAACAGCGCGCACTACACCCTCGATTACCGTGCCGTCGCTAAGCTTGACCCGTACGCGGGAAAGACCAGGTGCTTTAAGTAGAGCAACTCCAACTTCTGCAGGCGTAAGGAGAAATGAATAGAAGGTATTCATGCGCTGCATCACCACTGAATATTTCTTCGGTTCTGTTGTTCGACCCAGCTCACCTGGCTTACCGTAGATTAGAGTCAACTCCACTGAACCTGCGTTCGTGCTCACAATGATCACCTCACGTTGCATGGACACGAAACCCGCGCCTCTCCTACGGACTCAGCCCCACGATGGCGGGGCTTTACGTGTACCTGGTGCGATTACCGTGATCAGTTTATGTCGATTAGAAGCCCTTCTGCCTCGGCCGCTGGCGATCAGTCAGAACAGTTTCGGAACTGCATACAAGAATGCCGCTGCTGACATGAAAAGGCCGGCAACCCTGAGCAAGGTGTTGATCTGCGCCGTCCGACTCATCTGCCTGAATTTCTGGCCATGGGTCACGTCCTTGGTCGAGTAGTACCAGGCGGAGGTCAACGGCGGATAGAGCGCGAGAGCGATGACGATGGCTTTAGCCAAGCTTGATTTGACTGCGAATCCAACAACGATGGCGACGCAAAGCATCACTATCCAGAAGTAGCCGTGCCGTACCAGTTTGCGAAAGCCTTCCAGATCATCATCTTGCTTGCTATCTGTTTTACTGGGCGGCTGGTAGAGATTAGCTAACAGCAATTTGGCTGTAAGGACAGCTTCCTCTGGCGTCAGCACCTCAGAGAAAGCCTCTACCAGCAGGGGCTCATCAATTCCGCCCTGGGCGGCATTGAAGCGGACGCCGTATGCTCCTGCGCTCAAAATCGTGTTCCGACATACCTCCAGCGCCTGGCCTGGCGTAGCAAGAAGCTCGGCGAGTGGCTCCTCGCCGACAACCACAACGCCGGCTCTTTTCATGTCCGCCACGACGTTAGCGGCAGCGATTTTCCCATTGATCTTCAAATAAGCCTCCGGACTCACTCATCATCAAACAGACAGTATTCAAGGTGGGCCAGACTCCCCCAAGCGCAGTACTTCATTCAAAATATCGTCGGCAAAATAGTTTACGAACCAGGCGATACTCTCAAACTGCGATGTCCCTCAACTTTGCGTTGGGTTGCTGACAGCCACTTTTTCGGCTGCATCACGCGCTTTACGTGTGTAGCGCAACTTAAATGCGGTGATAGCAGCAGCGAGTGCTACAAGGCCCACCACAGCACCCATGAAAGCTTCACCTCTCACAGCACAGTCAATGGCTCCGTAGGCGCCCAGTGCGGTCAACCCGATGTACACCGTTTCGAGGCAGGGCTTGCCATCGCGACCACGGACTTTGGCAATAACGAAAATCGCAGCTCCGCTCCCCCAAAGGATGACGTTAAACACATCACTGCTATTCATCTTGATATTCCTTGAACTGGGGCATTAATCAGCATCACATGTCAGGATCGTACTTCAAGTGGATCGTAAACAGCGTACCCAATTCGCTTGCATCCCATTGAATGGGCTGGCCGTCTAGACCTTCGCACTCATCGATTACCCCTCCGTTGCCGTAATCCGCGCCGGGGTGCATGTTGGTATAGCGCGGCGGCAGTGCGTAGTTATTGGCCTCCAGTCGCGACCGGGCCTGCTCCCAACTCTCACCCGGCCGCGCACCGGCCGACACTTGGGCATCGGTCAGCGGTGGCAGCTTTGCAAAGTCTGGTACCAGCATGTCAAAGCACATGGCAAAGTCCTTTCTTATGGCTCCGTTCCACCGATCCAACCTGGCTCTGTCGCAGCGGCCAGCCACTCGCGCAGCGAGCCAGAATCCTTGCCGGGTTCGTCTTCTTCAACCCAGCGCTTATCAAGCAGCTCTTCGCTGCTCAGCTCGGGCTCATAGTCTTCCGGGTCCCACATGTCATCACCGACAACTTCACGCATCAGCTCCAACGCCTGCTCCGCAGACGTGGCAGCGAACCAATCGCAATCGCCTACTTGATAGCAGCGCAGGGGTTCGGACGAAACACCCGCTGCGCGTGCGACGCCACCGATGCCGAAAGCATCGTTAATCTTTTGCTGCTTTTCGTTGAAATTGCTCACGGATCACTCCTTGAGTACTTAGGGCACCGAAGCGGTGTCCTCTACGGCCTCGGCCCAGCGTATTTGCTGGGCTTGGGCGTACCTGGGCGTTTTCCCGCTTACTTCGACGGTTTGTGTAGTGGGTCAGCGCCGATGTAAATATCCTCAGGGGCCTCGGGCCATTCGCTACGAAGTACGTCGAAATCACCTTGGTTCCAGAGTCGCAAAAACTGCATGCCTTCGTCGTCGTCCAGTGCGAACTGAATCGCGGCTACAGCGGCGTCCGAATTCAACTCATCTGCATCGACGAGCACATAAGGCTTACCCAACAACGAGAGGACATTAGCTACTGCCTCAGTAGGAGTACCGCCAAAAGCGTTCACAGCGTCTTCTTGACCCAGATCGAACACGAACGCATAGAAATCCGCGCCTTGCCCTGGTTGCTTTCCAGTAGGGCTTACGGAAATGCGCTCAACTGCAAGCACCTGATGCAACTCAAGTGGCAGGACGTAAGCATTTTGCTGTGAGTTCATCTGGTTATCCCTCGTTTGCGCGGACGCGAAATTGGCGTCCTTCTATTGCCTCGGCCCAGCATGGCTGGGCTTGAGTCTTCCGGCGTCATTTTCTATACGTGGCGAAGCCGCTTCCAATGCTTCAAGTTGCTGTGGATGTTGTGTACCAAAGGGAACATGACGACGCAGGCGATGAGTGCAAATAACTCCCTTGCCGGCATCCCAAAAAACCACCCTGCGATGGCTAGACCGAGCAGAACTACTGCCAGCACTATCCCACCTGAAGCCCAACACAAATACTCTTTCGCCAAGCTGTTCATCCTTTCGTGCTTACTTCGGCTGCTCGGCCTGGGCAGTCGGATGTGAATCCTGATTTCGTTCGGGCGGATTATCCAACCTGATCGAGTGTTTTAACTTACGCAGGGAGCGCTTCAGCACCTGCGCTGGCACGAATCGCAGTCCTCGCCTTTTCAACTCAGCTGCGCGAGCGACGTTCAGCATCCCTTCTTCCAACCTTCTTTTCATTGTTGAAATCCTTCCCATTGATTGAGCGCGAAAAGACGCGGCCTTCTACGCACCTAGCCCCACGTTTTAACGGCGGGGCTTGGGTGCACCTGGTGCGAATGCCTACTTAATGTTCTTAAACCCAGGGTGCTCAAGATCAACAGTTATACTGCTCTCCCATTGCATCTTCCCATCGTACTTCTTTGCCCATATCCTACGTTGCGCTGGCGTCTTGGAGGCGCATGCGCGTTCATGCCTCTTTCGCCACCCTTTGCATAAACCTTCCATGTCACGTTTGGAAATGGTCACTAAGCGGTACTGAGCACCACAGAAGTGGCATCGGGAATTGCCAGTGCAGCTCATCGCTGTTTTCCTCAAACAGATTGCTGGTCGGCACGTACGCCGTTCAGAGTGATCGCTAAGGCTTCACCGGCCTCAGTAAGCAGATATTCGCCAAACAGTGTCTGAAACATCAGGCCACGCTTCACAAGGGCGTTACAGGTACTTACACGGGCAGCAACAACCAGAGGCCCATGCACGCCGCGATCATTGCTGCCACTGCCGCTGGCCACAACTTTAAGTACGTCTTCCATTGACCCGCTGATCTTCGCAGTCATGCTCGTTTTCCCTCAACTTTGCGCAACAGATTTAGGGGCTTTCCAGATCAGCTTATCGCCGGTCAATCGCGCAGCGGCTTGACGTGCGCCGCGCTCGGTACGGTAGCACCGAGGTAACTCGTCAAAGTCACGGCCCCCCATTGAATGGAAATTGCAGTCCAGGCAAAACAGAACAGGAAGGCCGTATTCGTCTCGGCTGATCCAAAGTTCTTTGCCTCTGGAGTCCTTCGTTTCGATAACTACGGTTTCCATTTGCCTGCTGGGGGACTCGTGACCGGTCGCAGCAACCGGTTCCCGCCTTGGCTCACTGTAGTCATGGCCGCACTCAACCTTGGCCTTCCTCGATGCCAAAGCCCGCTGGTGGACATGGAAAATCACGTCCAACAAAGAGTCCTCGACGGCGCAACGATGGGCGGGCTCGGCGGCGGCCTCCATCTGGCTTTTGAGGATACGCAACTGATCGTAGGTTAGGTTCAACTGGTAGCGTGGCTCTTTCGATTTCGTAGCCATGACTGAATTTCCTCGATCTTGTCAGGACATACCTGGAGCAGAGTGTTCTTCAATAAACTCAGCAGTAATGCTGTCGTCATCACCCTCGCCCTGCGAATAGTCGATGAGCTGTACAAGGGCATCCGAAATATCAGTGTGTCCATATTCGGCCTCGAAGGCATCGACCCAAGCACGTTGTGCAGCGCTCGCTTTCGCTTGGGCCTTAGCTGCGGCCTTGGCTAGTCGAACCAGTCCCTTACTCGCCATCACAGTTTTCCTTGACTCATCAGGTTTACGCTGCCTGCGTGAGTTTCCCGTGCCCCGTTGGGCTCATGAGGCTGATTGCTCATCTCGTTTTCCAACCCTTGGCCGAGCAACTGGGCTCGCTCAGATTCTTCGTGCTGTGTGCCGCCGAAATTATGGCGGTTGTATGCGTCTACACAGTCCTGCTCGACCTTGTATTGCGACTCGATCCAAGGGAAGCTGATTCGCAGGAAATGGGCCTGCTCGCCATCGTTGAGTTCAGTCCAAGGGTATGCGTTACCATCCTGCCCCAGAACTGAAACCTCACCATCAAAATAGCGCTCGATAGCGCGGAGTCGCTGCTGTCCATCCAACAAAATTTGGTCAATGGTTTCATTGAAGGTGTTGCTGTTGACCATGAATGTGCCGAGCCCTACGCCCATCCAGATGCTTTCCAGAAAGCGCGAGCACTGCTCATCAGACCACTTAGCCTGCCGCTGCCAGCTCGGGAGCTTGTATCCCATCACGCGCCGCCCGTTGTAGCCTTGCTTATCCAGCGCTGCGTTACTGTGCTCTCGCTGAATAATCATCATGGCGAGAGTCGTCTGCATAGATTGGCCTACCATAACCCTGGCAGGATGACGCCGCAGAGGCTTGCTTTCAGTGTCCATGGGTTCCTACTCCAATTCACTTTTTCGCGGTGGTGAGCGAAGCGCACGCAAAACCGCCTGTTCCAGCGCCTCTTTACCGGCGTTGTCGTACTGCCGGGAGTAGGAGGCGTAGAGCTTGCGCAAAGGCAGCAACATAGCCTCAACCTCGTTGACCTTCTTGGCGTCCGCTTCCAGCTTGATACGGCGCTGATCGGCTTCAAACGCTTCATCACGGGCCCGCCAGTCGATACAGGCGAACTGATCCTTCCAGCGCTCTACGAAAGTCACCACACCCAAACCACGCGCTTGGCTGTCGGTAAACTGCGCACCGCGATACACTCCGCCGATGACTTTGCCTTTCAGCGATTTACTGGCAAACACAAAACTGTCAGCAAGCCGACCGTCTACGACGCGAAAAATCTCCGCACCTGGCTTGTCACCTTTCAAGGCGCGACGACCGGCGTAGACAAAATCGAACGGCAAAAACGCTGGTACTGCCGTTTGAGTGGTCATTGCGAATTCCCTTAACAGTTTGCAAATGGTCCGAGGCTCTGCAAGCAGGCCCCATGACCATAAACACCGCCGCCCACAGGGCTGGTGTACAACTTGCCATCAGCGCGCTTGTACTCGCGGTGCTCCTGAGCGACAAATGCTTCGCTCATAGACTTGCTGCACATCTCACAAGGGCCCAGTTGATCGCCTCCACGGCGAGCGGGCCGGAGCTTGTTGATGATTTTGCCGGTGGCAGTACCCATTAGCGCTTTCCTATCTGTGGTTCAGCCTTCGATAGGATCAATACTAGTTCCGTTAAATGGAACTGTCAAAGTCTTTTTAACGCCTTCTCGCATTAATATTTCCCCCCACGAATCGACTCGATACACAGGGCCGTCCTTCGCGATCACAGTGCCGAACTCCACGTTCAGCGCATGCACGTAGTCATCGATCTTGCCCTTACTGAGACCGGTCAACGCCGCAACGCTGGTTGCCGTTGGGCGCTCTAGCCTGTCGATAGCTGCGAGCGTTACCAACAACCGTCCTGCGTGGCCTTTGGGGTACTGAGGAACGCCGTTTTCATTCACTTCAAACGCTGACATACAGACTCCGCTAGTACCAATAAACGGAACTATAAGGCCACTTCAAAAGCCCGTCGAATGATTTCTTGATTTACGGCCAAGTACGGCTGTGGTCTTGGCGGGTAACCGACACCTCGTGTCCAAGGTTTGATGCGCCCTATCCGCAGAGCTGTCCTCTGCGATGGGGTGATGTTCAAGGTTTGGTGCGCCGGACTTTCTTCTTGAAGGGTTAATGTTCCGATTTTTAACGTTCAGATCTCAGGATTGAGCGCACCAAACCTCGTTTTACTGGCAGAACGTTTTCGGTCGGGCGCACTAAACCTTCAACCTGTATTGCTATCCTCAGATCGGGAGCACCAAACCTTGGACTTGGACCTCATCGATCCGCCGCGCTGATTAAAAGTCCGGCGCACCAAACCTTGAACCAAGCCGCAGCGAGCAGTCGAGGATGGTGGAAAGGTACGGCGCACCAAACCTTCAACAACACACATCATGCGAAAAATTGGGCGCACCAAACCTTTAATAGCTCGCCAGATACGGCGCTTCAAACCTTAGACCTTTCGAGCTTTGCGACTTAAAGCCTTGTTTTATAACGCTCCTGTGGATAACGCTGTGAATATCCCATCGGATGTACAAGGTTTGATGCGCCCAATCTGGCGCGGGTTCAAGGATCAGTGCGCCGCATCCAATTTCAGTGACTGCCGATCAAAGTCTTTCTAGTAGATTTACTGAGGAAGTCCAAGGTTTAGCGCGCCCTATCGATGTAGCGCATGAGGCAGGGGTGGTAAGTCACTGAAAATGTGCAAGGTTTGCTGCGCCCTACTTATAAAAATTGGTTTTTTCGAGCGATTTTGTTGATAAGTCAGTGGATAAGAATTGGTTCAGCGACGGTGTACAAGGTTCGATGCGCCGTAAGTACAAGGTTAAGAGCGCTATATGTCCAAGGTCTGGAGGGACTCTTTATTTTGCTGACGCCGCGATCTGTAAAGCCTGGAGACAAACGAGCGTGCACCTAACCGTTCTTAATCGCTCTTAGCCCTTTAACCAAAAAAAAGCCTTTTCGCTACGCAACCTTAAAAGAACCTGGGCAGTGGATAACCCAGAAAAAGGGTAACGAATACGAAATGAACGAGGTGTGCGACTGACGACATTGCGGTCAATCACACACGATTACATGCCGGGGCCCTTCATACCTGGTGCAGGCTTTTTGCTCTCGCCAAGGTCGATAAGCGTAGCGCGTTTCTCCGATTGCAAGCTGCGTGAGATCCCAGAATTCCACGCCTCATTCATCCTGGCTCCAACCCGCTCGAATTGCGGGTTGTCCTCAATGTACTCGACCATTTCCTTTCTAGCGTCACTCACGCCGTCGGCAATCTCCTGAAGCGCATTCTCGATGACGCGCTCGGTAAACCCGCAAGCTACGCGACCAAACTGGAGCAACCTCTTGTGTTTTGGGAAGGCTTTGCTGCCCTCCATTTCCAGCGCCATCAAGTCTCTGGGTTGGTAGGCTGTCGTTGTCACAATGTCGTACGCGGGCGACAGCCTGACCACTGCATCATCGCCAGCATGGTCGTATAGGACGCTAAAATTCTTGAGGTGGGCGTCTCCGTTCTTCACCGCCGCCGACAAAGCCACATTGCAGAAAAACTGCATCAAGGACTCTTGTAGCAATGACGGATCGACCATCTGCCTGATCTGACGCACGCACCCTTCATAGGTGCCGTCGTACTTTCGATTGCTGCTCCAACCATTGAGCACCGTAAGATCTTCCATGCCGAGGTAGCCTTGCTCGCTGACATCGAAGCGTTCAACGATCAGGAACTTGCCCCCGCTGCTCAATTGAACATTCGGCACCGCCAGCCCAGCCAACTCGGCAGCTCGCATGCAGAAGAATTCGTTGGCTGCCAGTTCGGGGTAGTCCTCGGCGCGCCACGCCTTGACGATATGAGTTGCCCCTCGGTGTGAAACGCGATCAAACTCCCCTGCCGCCTCGTCGCGAACCAGAACTTTGGGTTGAACGCCTGACACGCCAGAATACTGGGCATACTGCGCCAGCAAGTCCTCAAAAAAACCATGGGCACCATCGTGAATCAGCAGTTCATCTATCGACATGCCTGGTAGGACTTCAGATGCCTGTCCGCCTACGACAACCCGTCCGAGTTGGTGGGGGCCGACAATCTTCAAAAGGTCAAGGTCATCAAAGCCCTTGATCGCCTTCGAGAACATCTGATGCAATCGACTCTTCAATATGCCCTCTGGCAAGTGCATGTCGAAGATCGGGTGGAGCCCGGATTCCCACAGATAATCGTCACGGCGCACAGGCATAGTGAGCGACACAGCCTCTGTGCCGCCGGTCTTAGGGTGATACCTAAAGGTCGTTGCGTCCTTTGCCGAGTCCGCCCGCGCCAGCTCACCAACGGACTTACCACCAACCGCTACATTCAACGCATCATTGGCCATGGAACTCCCTCTCCTTCAAATCATCTAGCGTGGGTCGTTTGCGCAGCGGGGCGCTGGTCAGGGTCTGGCCAAGCAAATTTAGAATCGCCTCAACCTTCCGGATGCCGATCTCGGCAACCGTGTTGTTCTCGATGCTGGAGATGGTCGAGCGGCTCATGCCCAGCTTGCTTGCAAGCTCAGCCTGGCTCAGGCCCTTCTCTTTGCGAAGCTTTTTGATTGTCTTGCCGATTGCTTCCATTTTGCACCATATACAATGCATTAAGGGTTGAATATTAGCATATGTCGTGTATACAGTGCATCTATCAGAGGCAAATCGTCTTAAAAATTACTTTTCAGGAGCGTCGAATGGGACGGTGCAGCAAGATACTGGGGCGACTCGACTTCAATGAGCCTGCGCCGATTGGCGCTGAGCAGCGGAGCCGGATCGAGCAATGCGCTGTGACGCCCACGCCGAACAAAAAGACCTGGCGTGACGTGCACAGAAACAGCCAGCTCATTGGTCATGTTCGAACCGGTTTCGGGGGCCAGCAGTACCGCGCCGTCGGCGCGAACGATTGGCAACATGCCGTCAGCTACTGGCATTCGTCCGACCCGGCCCATGGTCACGCGATATTGCAGCTGATCGATGCGTGAGCATTTACGATATTAAGTCCGCACCCCCCTACGCTCGACGATAAACCTTGTTCGACTGACGGGAACTTAGGGGCGAAGAACGTCCCGAACGGAATTAGGCTTCGGCCTTCGCTTTCGCGCAAACAAACAAGGATTCCCTATATGAGTCTAACCGACTACAAATCTGCAACATGCAGCATCTCTTACGGCTCACAGCTCACAGGGAATGAAGCCGAGAAGATCGTCGGCCAGCCAGTCACTCACGTTCAAGCCTCCGAGTATGGGCTCAAACTGACCTTTGCCGATGGCTCGATACTGGATGTAAGCGGGACCACCTATGGCGACGGCCCGCTGGGGGTTGAGTTCACTAAAACACAAAGCTGACGCGTCACAGGGGTTTCGCTCAAAGCCCCTTATGGCTGTAGTGCTGTCGCGCTGGGAGCGCCACCAGATTTGAACATCGCGCCAACCCGCTCAAGCAAGTCAGTCAGTGCCTTGAGCAGGTGTTGAACAACCCCTTCAAGACGCTCGTACAGCGATCTATCGTTCACGTTTAAGGCCTTCAGGATCGACTCGTTCTCCGTCATGAAAACCTTGATAGGCTCGATGCCTTTTCGCGACACAGCGTGTCCATCAAGCCCCTTGCCCACACCCTTTCCCATAACAACTTCCGCGAGGTCGCTGAGCTTGTCGAGGTGCTTCGCAAGCTCGACGATTTGCCCCTCATGCTGAGGATCGGCTCGAAAGGCGGTGATCAAATCAGCTTTGGCGGCGTCATCAACGCTTCCGTCGGCGAGCGGTGCGAGGCCTGCCTCTTTCAGCGAGGCGATCTGATTACCAGCCGAACGGAGTGCATCCGTCAGATCCAGTTCGGCGCGTTGCTGGCTGTAGTCGGCTACCTTGGCGTTTACGCGATTGCCGCCGAAAGACAGTAGGTTCTTGAGCCCTCCCAATCCGCTTGCGCCAAGCAGGCCTCCCCCGCTGCCACCACCGATCTTCAGTCTTGACGGTGCTGACGACAGCGGGCTGCGCTGTGAGGAATTCAGCGATTGCCCTGTGCTCAGCTGAGCTGCATCGATCTTGGTAACAGCCCACACGTTACGGGGCGTAGTGATGGCTTCGGTGCCTATGACATTGCCGTGTCTGTCGAGGATGTTGGTATCGACGGTCACGTCTTTGCTTCCCTTGAAGGCAAGGTGAACAGGCTCGCCTATTTGAGTGCCGCTGGAGATCATCGCTCGCTCCAGATCCACGCCCCAAACTGTCTTGGGCCCCTTCGGCGTGTCGAGCGTCACGAAGTAGCTCATTTTGGCTTTGGGATCATGGTTGTATTTGGCCCGCCCGTGGTCTGCCAAAATGCCCTGGTACTGACGGTGCGATGCGCTTTGCTCTTGCACGCCGCGCATAAACTCATGAACCAGTTCGCGATCCTGGTGGTAGGCCTTCTGAAACTCTTCGATCACGTGATTCAGGGATGGCCCTGTCGCTGCGTCCAATCCGGTTTTGTATGCCTTCTCAAGCAAGGCAGCACGACTGACCTGAGATTCGGTTGTATGGGGCATGGCATCCTCCAAGCTGATTGATTGCACGTGCGCTTCCGCCGTGCTGGTAATGCGCGTTGCTATTCGCCTCTCTCCAGACCTGTATTTCAGTTGATCCTGAAAACACCCAGCGGTACTGGTACGCCTACACAGGGTTAAATTAATCACGTACAGTATTACGATACATTTTTTTGGTGCAGAGCGCTGCCATGAGTCAGTCCAAATATCCCACCGACACTTTTAGACGGTTTTCAATGGTTCTCGAAGCGAGAGCAGGTGAAATGGGCGCCAAGGCCTTTTCTCTGGGCGACGGAATCGTGACCGCCGACGTGGCGGTTGATGAGGCGGGCCCACTGACTTGGGCACTGGCCATTCACGCAGACTCACTTGCTCGGCTGGGAGGAATCTCTCCCCCTGGCGCCAACATGCTGCCGTTCACAATGGTTGAGGATGAAAGCGCTCCCTACGGCAACTTGTGCGTTATGCAGAGCGGTTCAATTCCGGCAAGTATCGGTTTCAACTTTCTCGATGCCGCTCTAGAGCACTGCATCTGCATCGGCATGAAGCACCTTGGGTATACACCTGAGGAATGGGCAGATCTACCAAACAACCAGCAAGTAATCCCGATTGAGCCTTACTTCGAAAACCTCAAAACCCAATGGGTTACTGAGGAGTTGGAGTCTAGTGAACGAGTGCAGCTCGTTATTAATCTGCCGAATTTGTACACCAAAGAACTGCTTCAGCAAAACATGCTTGATGAAAGGATGGAAACAGCTGAACAACCAGATAAACCACAACTAAGCCGTGCTGTAAATTTCGGCTCAATGCGATAAGGATTTGAACTCACTTATGGATCGAAAACACGAAAGCCTGTCTGATGAAGATCTGGATGCTCAACTGACCGCTTACAACGACAACATGGAAGGCGTGATGACTGGCAAGCAGACTGGTAAGACCGTCAACGGCGAATTCCGGGCTAACGTCAATGACGTGATTGCCCAAGCCTTTCAACGAATCGCAACGATTTCTGAGCGTGACGACACCGTTGATGCCGCCGTTAAAGCCGCCGCCCATGGTGTTAAGGTTCTCGCTCCAATCCTGCAAGCCACCAGCAAGCACGGGGCCACTCCCGAGCAAGCGAACGAATTGATGGGCAAGGTACTGATGCGTACCAATGCAGGCACGAACAAGGTTCTGGAAGCCTACGGCCTGCGTGAAGGTGAAGCACCAGCCTGGCTGTCAGCCACCGTTTCAGGCCAAGTGATCAAGCTAATCACCAATAGCCTGAACGAAGGCAATTTGTCCATCCTGGATAAGCCTGACGACAGCTTTATCCAACCGCTGATTGACTACGCCAAAGCAGCGACCAAGCTCGGCGCCGTCGCCTATGCATCATCGACTCCAGAGCTGGAAATCGCCAACGCGCTAATGATGGCGACCTGCAACGTCATGGCCGAGTACCAGTGCTTCAACTACTTCCATGAAGATCCGACGAAGATCTCTCAAGAAATCAGCACCTACTTCAACGAGCGCGTCGTTCGTGGCACCCTCGACGAGCTGACCGATCGATTCGCGCTGAAGCCTTTCGAACGCACCTACATGGCCAACAGCCTCCTCACCAGTGCTGGTGAGATGATGGCGCAATCGTGGAAAAGTGGGGTGCCCGATACGATTGCAAACCTGCGGAGCATGCCCAAGGAAGCGCGCCAAGCAGCTACTGCTAACGGATATCCACTCAGCGCAATCATTGAGCGCTTCGAGTCGGTGTATCAGGGTATCGAGCTTTCGTGCGAAAGCGCTATCCGTACGCTGAATCCTGGCCGCGAGCAGTCCAAAGCCGACATGGAACACAACAAAGGGCCGCGAGTTGGTTAATAAATCCCTACGCGCTTGCCTCATAGCCAGCGTAGCGGCTTTATGGGTTAGCAGCTCTTTTGCTGCCGACCGCATTCGCCCGCTGACTACACAATGCATTGAGCGGGCGTCTGCACAATACGGCATCCACACGGATGTCCTTTTCGCAATCCTATTGGTCGAAGGCGGAACTGTCGGGAAAGACAGCAAGGCCAACGACAATGGCACCTATGACATAGGGCCATTTCAAATCAATTCTATGCACCGCAAAGAACTCGCTTCGATTGGAGTTGATGAGCAACGTCTGCGTAACGATGGGTGTGTTAATGCCATGGTCGCGGCACGCCACTTGAAACGCACCATCACCCCCGAAATGCTTAAAAGTGTACGCACGCAGGAAGACTATTTGAGTGTTCTTGCGAATTATCACTCGGCCACTCCGAAGTACAACAAAATTTATGCGGATAAATTATTGAAAGCGTTCAGCAGGCTTTATTCGAGTGACCAGCAATGAATAATTATCAGGGGAATAATCCAGCCAGCGGCATGATTGAGTTTGGCGTGTTTGCCGTAATTACTATTGGGCTTACATTCGGGCTGTGGTGGGCCCTACGCCCATTCATAATGTGGTTTAGCTTTTATACGTCGTTTTTTGTTTTCAAGTACGTGTATGCGCATCTCTCATTTTTAATGACTGATGCCGAATACGCGTCCCTTATCAGATCCCTCCAGAGCATCCCAACCATCAAGCCATCCAGCTATGGCATTGAGGCGCTCTATAAATTATTCAAATTGCACGGTTATGTTCTGCGATGGCCGGTCGCGGTGATGATGGTCTACCTGGGGTGGGTTACTCGCAAAGGCGTAAAACGTTTCAAGTACCGTCGCCAGATCAATAACGTATACGACTTGATTGAGATTCAGGCTGAGCACTTCCCTGCCAGCGCCATCATCAAGGGCAAAAACCTGCTCGACATGCACCTCTATGACGGCCCGTGGCGCACATACGCGATTCCAATCGACTTTGCTCTGGATGAGCAGCTGCTGTGGACGCACGCAAAAGGCAAGACAGGCGTGTTAGACCCAAAAGCTAGCGTCGATGAAGAGAAGATGATTCCTATCCCGCCCTTCAGCAAAGATGAAAAGCTCCAAGAATTTAAGTACAAACGTTCGAAGCTCCCCCACTACCGCTACACCGCACTCAACTTGCCACGTGCCAACAAAACGTTTTCCGAGCAGTTGGGCCCGCTCTGGACTGGTTCTAAATCACTGCCTCCAATGGAGCGAGGCCTCTACGCGGCTTTCTGCGCGCAAGCGGCTGGTGATGCAGGTGAAGCTATGAAGCTGATCAACCAAATGGCTTTTTCCTTCGTTGAAGCTCAATACGACAGCGCGTGGAATCCGACGACGCCGCACCATTGCGACATCACTGGCGCCGACGACCTCATTGCCAAGTACGAGAGCCGCGCTGACATCAAGGCAGTCGCTGCAATGCATGCTCACCGCTACAACGTGATTTATGGCGTCCTCGATCTGGCACGTTCGAATGGTCGTTTGTTCCATTCCAACTTTCTGTGGTTGCGTCCTGTTAACCGAACCCTTTTCATCCTGCTGTGCTCGCACGGTGGTCAGTGCCCTTACTGGGAGGTTGCAGGCCTCTGGGCTCACTATCAGGTGGAACACCTGATGAAGAAGAAGCTTCTCAAGCCTGCGGTGGCCAGCGCCGTATACGCATTCATGGACACCATGGCTAAAGAGCACTGGATCGAGCCAGGTGACTACAGCGAAGACGCTCAGCGGCGAATGGTAGAAGACGCCAACAAAACCATCAGAGAGGCTTCTGACGCCTCTAACGGGCCTGTCAGCCAGAACGGCTTCGTTGCGCCCCAGCAGCAGCAACGCAGTCAAGGCGGACAAGCACGGAAGTCACGTGAGGACGATGAGCCATGAGTGTCAAAAGCTCAATAATTCAAAAAAGCCAAGAGATTAATCTCGAACGGATCATTGTTGACCATCGTTCTTTTTATTCGAAAATCTGGGACTCGTTTCAACAGCCGAACATACCGTTTATTTATGCGTGCGTGGTAGCACCAATACTGCTTGTGTTTCCCGCATGGTTTTTCATATTTGCCATTGTATATTTCATTTTGCAGTTGGCCGTAAACATTAAGCCGGATGTGCTACCAATACACTTGCCTCTGGGTGCAGGTAAGCCCGATAAACACGATCCTAAGCCAGGCGTAAATCGCGGTTGGTATACCTCGCGTGGTAGTTTTTATATCGGATTTTGCCGCGTTACAATGCTTGAGATTTGGGCAAACTTTAAATCCTTAACTCAGCACTTCATTTTGTTCGGCACTACAGGTGCGGGAAAAACTGAAAGCATCGTTTCTTACATAGTCAATTATCTGAGCGTCGGTTCTGGCGTAGCGTTCCAGGACGCAAAAGCAGCACCTAAAGCAATGTTTCAAGTTGCAACGTTCTGCCGGATATTTGGCCGAGACTTTGACTTCCGTGTAACCAACTACATTAAGAGTCAAAACCCAGAAGATATTGACCCTGCATCAAGAAGTTCGAACGATGCCGGTATCTTCGCAAGAGGCACACCCGACTCAAACACGCAGCTTCTGGTTTCTTTGATGCCGCCAAGTGGTGGTGATAACAAGATCTTCTCCGAGCGAGCCGTTGCGCTCGTGGCTGCGATCATGCCGGGCCTCAATGACCTGCGGAACATGGGTAAGCTTCAGATCGACCCATCTGTTATTCGTCGCTTCATGGGGTTTAAAGAGTTTGTAGGGCTCTGCCATAACAACTTCATTGGAAAAAGTTCGCGTGATGCTTTGGTCGGCTACCTCAGTTCGCTATCGGGCTACGATGAGAAAAAACCTATTGATAAGCAAAACGAGGAGGTAACTCGTCAGTTTGGTTTTGCTCAGGCGTACTTCACCCGTGCACTGGCGTCCCTCTCCGACACCTACGGTCACATCTATCTGACGGGCCAGGGCGAGATCGACTATCAGGACGCTGTCCTAAACGGTCGGATTATCATGACCCTCCTGCCGAGTATGGAAAAGTCCGGCGATGAGCTGGCAAACCTCGGCAAGATCGTTCTGACGGCAACCCGTAACGGCATGGTCGTTGGGCTCGGCACCGTGTTCGAGGGCAGTGCGGAAAAGGTCGTGCATAACCTGCCGACTAACTCCGACATTCCGTACGGCATCATGAATGACGAGAACGCGTACATGCTGGTCGAGGGGCAGGAGATGATCAACGCTCAAGCCCGTGGCCTTGGCTTTGGTGTGCTCACAGGGACGCAGGATGCGCCTGGTATGCTGCTCAACATCGAGAAAACCACCAAGCAGATTCTTGCGAACTCGGCGTTCAAACAGATCATGTATCTGGATGACGACGACACCACCAAACTGGCCTGCGAGCTATCTGGTGAAGCCACCGTTCTAGCTCGTAGTCAGTACAGCCTTGAAGGCTCTCTTGGTAACTACTATGCCACTCAGCAAGTATCCGTAGAGAAACGTTACCGACTGAACCCGACCGCCATCCGCAAACAAGGGTTGGGGCAAGCCTACATCATGTATCAGGGCGACATTCATCAGGCCCAAGTGTTTAACCACGGAATTCAGGAAAAAAGCGATGACCCCAAGATGTGCTATCTCAAGCACTGGTGGCCCGTTCGGATGGCGAAAGTCCATATCCCTTCCCAAATCGAGATAGGCAAGCTGCTGGATATCAACCCGCTTCCTGAGTGGATTGAACTCGCGGAGATGATCAATGACGAATCGCGAGCCCTGCTTCGTGAGATGACCATCTACTTCAGCTCCATGATGGCTATCAAGGACATTCAGGCGCGGGTCGCGGCCAATCCGCAACTCAAAGCGGTCAATGCTCAGATGATGGCTACTGAGATGTCGGTTCAACACCTGGATGTCCTGGGTAACCTCGATGCAGAACCCGGTTCTGAAGACGACCACGAGAAATTGAGCGGCGTATTGGGCGTTATCCATGACGCCACGGTGAATACTCCGAACGATGTATTGAATCTCTTCATCAAACTGGCTGAAGACCGTGATGCACCAGAGAATATGATCCGGATTGCAGCCAGCCAGTCGGGCATCGGTGACTTCCTCAGCACCAATGCAGGACTTGATCTGTCTCACGCCGATGATGATTCAACCGCTTCTGGTTCGGGGGGCTCGGGTGCAGGTTCGCATTCGCCGCGTGCCACGAATGAAGAGTCAATGGATCATATGCTGGACGCCTACCTCGAAGGGGTGCCGGAGGGAATGCCCGAGGCCGTTCCGCTTGAGGCATACCATCAAGAACCGGCTGCCGACTACAACATCTCGGACTTCGGTGATAACGCATTCGCTGACGACTTCGCCGATGAAGTACCGTCGGGCTTCGCCTCTCGCGAGGACAAGTCTGAGATGGCCATGGTGGTTGAGCGTAACCTAGCGCTAATGCCATGGATGTCGAATGTGGTGGATTACAGCGCCACTCGAAACGACCTGGTTGATACCGAGGCCTTCTTCAACGGGGACGATAACGAAACAGCTCAGGTAGATGTCGATAATGGTCTAGATCTGCTCGCTACCAGAATGAGCTACCCGACTACGCCAATGGACAATATGACAACGCCAAACCTCACCCTCATCAGATCGCTGCTGGAAAAGCCCAGCTGACACCTAGCGACTCCAAAGGCGAGCAGACGAGGTTCTGCCCGCCTTCCCCCCTTCCTCGCCTCCAGCGACACTCACAGCCCCCCAAACTAGGATCTTCCCATGCCAGACAAGATGTCGAACGCTGACCCCAACATCAGTCCCAGAGTGCACTGGATCGGCATTGCCGTGGGTACTCTTCCAGCCCTCCTGATCGCGCTTGTAGTTACTGTCGGCCCGGCCGTTCCATTTCTATGGTTTCTGTTTCTCCCTTGCCTACCCCCACTCGTGAATGCACTGATCACGTTCTTCTTCACGAACATCGATCTGAATCAGCATCGCCTGGTGTGTGGCAGCGGCCTATTCAGGCGCCAGACGTTTGATCTGCCACTGCCACGAATTGAATCAGTGATGATGGAGCAGTCGCTGCTGGGGCAGTTTCTGGACTTTGGGCAGGTAACGATCATCGCCATCGGGAGCAGCCCGATCAGGACGCCAGCAATCAAGCAGCCCACGAAGTTCCGCGAGGCCTTGCAGCTGGCAGTGTCACAGAATATTGGTTAAGCAAAGATCGAGGTTTGAAAAGCCTGACTGGCATCAGGCTCGTGCGCTTGGTTGGTGTTAGTCGCTCCATCCTTTCGCATACTTTATTTCGTGTTCGCCCTGATACCATAGGTATCCAGCAGTTGTTGATAGCGTCCGCGATTGTCCACGAATCCCTCACCGTCAGGAATAGGCAATTCTGCCTATGTAAGAGAATAGGCAATTCTGCCTATTGTTTCTGCTGGGGCGGCCACTGTCTGTGGCCGGGCCTTTGGTGTGCCTGAGCTACTATTTTTCGAATAGCTCGTCAGTTGTTGTCCTGGTCTACCGGTACTCCATCAACGGTCAGTGTTAGGAGTACAGGCCAGATGGAACCATTCGTGATATCCCAAACATAGAAGTGTCGTCCAGGGGCACCCATGATTTGCGAATTATCCTCGACCTGGCATCGCGCCTGCTCGTCCGGTGTGCTTACCTCGACGACATATCGCGGCAGGCCAGAATCCAGGTCGTACGGACCTGCCTGCCGACGAAACCGAGCACCAGGAGAAAGGGTGATTGTGTGCTCGTTTTTGTTCCTGCCCATGTCAACTCCTTGAACTAGCCGGTGTAAGTCCATGAGGTGGTTTTCCCACGCAAGGGAACCTCAAGATCCGTACCGACGATCTGCGCCGGGCGAACAACGTTGATCGGCGGATTCCCGATAACCTTGCCGGAAACTTGGCCCAGCAGTTCAAGCGTCCCATGGTTCAATACGTTGCGAGACACTTGGCTATGCACGATAGCCTGGCCACCTGCTTCGATAATCAGTCCTCCTGATAGCTGGCCGCGAGCAATCAGAACCCCTCCAGAGCGCACATAAGTGGTACCCGTAACTTGACCAAACGTTTCTTGGTTATCGCTGACAATCAGATCGCCTACATGCTGCATTTTCGAACCTCACTGCTTAAGAACAAAAAGACTCCCTCACGTCCACAGCCCCAGTTTTGATCAGGGCTTGGGGTGCAGCTGAACGACTTTTCGTTGAGCATGGGGCTGGTGGTGGACGGGTGACGCTTAGACCTGGAAAACAGAAGCTAGCAAGCCCATGGGCGCAATACTGCTATTTAGGCTCCAAGCCCAGTTCACTAAATGCGTTTTGCGCCCGAGCATCAATGAGACCGATCAGCTCTGAGTGCTTTGGAAAGACTGATTTCAACCAATCACTGGGCACAAAATGATGTTCCAGATGCACCGCTGTTCTCTGGCTATCGGCCATGGCGCACAGCAATACATTCATCTCGGTTTCAGAACCCGCCATATCTGCCGGTACAAATACACTCCCACTGTCACTGATGCCAAAGGAGCGTCGCCACTCCGGAATACGCTTTCCATCGCGATTGGAAACAGCGAACCATTGGATTTTATTCATTTACTCATCCTCGACACCTGGGGGGACGCAGACTTAAAACTCATAACTATGTTTCCAATACCAGATGAGCTTTGCTGAGCAGGATCGCCTTAGCGCGGTAACTCTGCACGCGGTTTGATGCCTTGCTGTGCCAGGCGCTCCAACTGGAACCGCTGCTTATTCACTGCGACTTCATCGGCTGGCTGCCCTGCCGCTGCACACTGGTTGGCAGCTTGAAGTGAAGCACGGTAGATATCAGCGCTCCACTGTTCGCGTTGGGCTTCATCCAGCAATTCACCCAGGATCAAAGCTTTGAGCAGGCCGCGACACTCGCCATAGTACTGGCCGCGAAACTCCGGGCTGACCTGACGCTCCAGGTTGCGGATGGTGTCGGCTAGCAGATCCAGAATGAATCCTTCCAAACCATCCTGCCTGCTCGCGCCTGGCTGCTGCTTTTCAAGCAATGCGTGGCGGGCCTGGGTCTCCTGGGCCATTACTCGAAACAAGGCTTGTAGCTGATTATGCTGCTGCTCACTGATTGCCCTGCCAATATGCATACCCGCGATCACACCATTTGCCTGTGCAACTTCAACAGCTAACTCCTCGGCGGTTGCAGACAAGCGTAGGTTGTTGCACAGCAACGTAGAGTGTAAGAGAACTTCTGGCGGAAGCTCCATGCGCTTGAGCTGGTCGCTCGATGTCATTGGAATAATTTCGCTGGTCATGTGTAGATCCTGATTAGACGGATTTTGCGACGATTCTACTGACTCAGTCCCAGTTCTTGGATGTGGTTTGAGTATACCTGGTGCCTTTTCCTAGGAGCCCGACTGATCAGATTGGAGGCGATTCACCACGTCACGCTCTACGAAATATTCAGCACTGTCGCGATGAGTAAAGGTCGCGACCTCAACACCTTCCTAACTAACAGCGATGGCCCTGGGGAACCTTCAGATTACTTCTGTTCAATTGAATACGTCATTGGCTTTTTTCCATTGTGTCTGTGACTGTCGGCAACCGACTCCCAGAAACGGCTCCCGACAGGCTCGGCATACTGAACTTGCCTTGAATCACTTACGAAGCGATTGCTGCTGGAATTGGGCGTTCTGCCGCAGGACATTGCTCTTCGTTGTCTTGTCGTCTATTTATAGTGCCGTCACATTAATTTAGGAAGCCAATAACGCGGGCCTTGAATGTGGGCTTGAATGCGAAGGTTGTTAGGTAGCTTTCACGGCGAGGGTGTGCTTCAAATGCCACTCGAAGCTCTCTCGCTTCTTTTGCAGCTCTTGGGCGCACAAAGTGTTGGGCGCCTGGATCTTGATGAGGTGTGAGATGGCTTGATTGAGCTGACTCCAAGCGTCGATCAAGGTTTGTCTCGACGGATTGGTCATCAGCATCAAGCGGCCAACGATCTCTTGGTTGAAACTACGTTCAACGTCAGCGGCCTGTGCAGCAGTTGTCAGATCATCGTGCAACTCATAGGGGATTCGAATGCCAAAAGAGGTGTCTGCCTGCTGAAGCACAACTGGTAAGCAATCAAGCACCGGATACCGTTTGAGACTGTTGCTCAGCAGCATTGATATGTGGGCGTTAATGCTGCGACTCTCCTCCTCCGCACCGGCTTTGATGGCCTCGTGGAGTTCCGAGGTATACCTTGCAAGGTATGCGTACTTGCTGGGTTGCTTCATACCCGTCCTGATATGCGCTGGCGATGAATGGTCTTTTTATATAACGCTGAAAACTGCCCTTTTGAGCAGTTCTCAGCGGTGTTTCAGATGGGTTTGCCCCAGCTTTTAACAACGTCTTTGCCGTATTTTTCGTTCCAGACCTTCAGCGTTTTATGGTTCCCGCCTTTGCTTTCGACGACTTCACCATTTTCTGGGTTTGTATATCGTGTCACTTGTCGAGCCCGTCTGGTTTTCGGCGCCGCAGTTCTGAACGACGCAGGACGACTGGATTCCGGATCGAGGATTTTGATGATGTCGCGCAACGAACGGTGGTATTCGCCCAGCAGTGCACGCAGCTTCGTCTCGAATTCCTTGTCGCTTGCGAACTCTGGATCGGTCTCGATTGCCGTCATCCGCTCCTTCGCAGCGGCAATAGTTTGTTCCAGTTCTCGGTATTCGTGTATCAGGTTCATAGTGGATATACCTATGCGATTTTCGCAACTCTATAGTTGAAATTAAGCTCTTCGAGGTATTTGTTCAGCAATTCTGGGGAAGCGGCTTTAAGCGATTCCCTGCCTTTACCGCCAGCCAAAATATATGGAAGGGCCTGTGATAAGAACAAATTGCTTTCGTACAGGAATTGACTTGCCATCCCCGCATTTTTAGCAAACGGTATTACATCATCACAATTACCACCCTTACAAGCTAGTAGCCAAGGATCAAGCTTTGGATCTCGGGGGGCGATGAAGTATAGCGCTCGAATTGCTCGGGTCATCGCAACGTAGAATAAACGCCGTTCATCTTGGAGATGGTTTTCGATTTTGGCCTTGTCAATGGATCGCGGAATGATCGGAAATGATCCTTGCCAAAGGCTTGGCATAATCACGCAAGGCCACTCCATCCCTTTAGATCTATGGCAACTGGTGATCAGTAGCGCCGTCGTGGCTTCCTTGGCCTTGTCCGAAGTGTCCAGCAGATCCTGGATATGATTCATGAACTCAGGCAAGGTTTTACCCTTTGAGTTCACTTTCACATACTCAATGAACGCCTCAACAAGGCTGATGATTTCATCAGCATCTTCCTGCTTGCCAGCTTCTTGGACAATGGCCTTTTCAATATCCAAGAAATACAGCAGTTCCTTAAGCAGGATCGCTGCTTTTGGAAAGTTTCGACTTTTACCAATGGCGCGCAGTTTGCGCCAAAGCTTGCCGCGATAAATAACTCGCTCTGCCTGACTCTGATTCCGGGATGCAATGTGGGTGGAAACGAATTTGCTGAAGCCGACACCGTCATCAGGGTCTTGCAAAGCCATTTTGGCGAGAATGCCGCTCTTCTCCCAACCCAAGCCCAATGAGGGCACGTCGATAAATTTTCGGGCCTCAATGATCGAACCGAGGTCTGGGTCACCTGCATATGGATTGATCGCTGCCTGGCCTGCGGCCAGCTTCATCCAGCCGATAAGGGATGACACCCACTTGTTTTCCAGTACCGATGCTTCATCCCCCCCCTCAATCCTGAATGGAATGCCGTGTTGCAGCAGAGCAAACTGACTGCCTGCCGACTTTGAGTACGAGCGAACTAGCACAACCATCTCAGTCAGGTTGCCGCCCGCACCAAGCCACTTCTCAACGATTTTGACGATTTTCGGCTTGCCGCCTGCAGGCATGTCGTATTCGAGGAATAGCTCTGTGTTGGGCGCATTCTCACCTGAGATGCACAACTTGTCGGCGCGGTCTGAGTTGCCGTGGATAACGTAATTGGAAGCACAAGACAGCGCATGACCATAGCGCCACGTGCGGTTGAGCGTGTAGGTGGTAGCACCTGGGAAGTCGTCGTGGAATTCGCGAAGGATGTACTCTGCTCTAGCGCCACGCCAACCATAAATGGTCTGGTCATCGTCACCTACAGCCATGACCTTGGCGTGTTTACCCGCAACAAATCGAACCAATACATGCTGGCTCCGGCATATGTCCTGGTACTCATCGATGATGATGTGATCGAACGCCCCCACGACATAGGCGGCTGCCTTCGGGTTTTCGGTCATGATCATCACGGGATCGAAAATTAGGTCGGAGAAAAAACGAACCTTTTTGGCGTGGCGCTCTTTCTCGAACTGCCGATACCACGAGACGAACCAATCATAGCGCGCAGGCCAGTCACCATTTTCAAACACCTGGGCCGGAGGCAACAGCTCACTCTTTACCCGATCAACAAAATTCAGGAAGTCTCGCGCAACGATGCGCGGGTATTTGTGACCGTGCTGCTTGCACGCACTTTCGATCACCTCGACCGTGAATTTGATCGCTTTCGACGGATCACCATGGAAAGTCCATGGCTCGGCAAAGCCGCCCAACATCAAAGCACGTAGTGTCAGGGTGCCCATACGGTGAAATGTGACTGACTGGGGAGTATTACGCTTTCCAAGGCGCCTGCCGAGGCTCGCCAGCAGGTTCTTCGCGGCGGCGTCGTTGAACATCACCGCAATAACACGGGTGGGGTCGAATTTCCCCGCCTCGATTAGGTTTGCAATTCGCTCCACCATGGTCGTGGACTTCCCAGATCCAGCTACCGCTAGAACCAAAGCATGTTCGTCGAATGGATGCTGAACAATAACTTGTTGCTGAGGGGAAAGTGCCAAGACAAATCGTTCCTAACTAATCGTGGATATTGCGGATGTCAGTCTTTCGGGCAAATCTCAAGAAATTTTGGCCGCTTCTTTGGTTTGATGTCGTAGTAAACCTTCAGTGGGTTTACGCACTCATGCAACATTTTTCCGCCAGCCAGGCAAATAACCGCTTCGCACGATTCTGTTTCTTTTTGGGATAATTCTTTTGGAACTTTAAACGGTTCGGGAATAGGTAAGGGACTACTCGAATCTTCCGCATTAACTGCTGTCGATGTAGCGAGCGCTAACGCCAAAGAAAAACCAATGAGTTTGATCATGTTGTCACCGATAAGCGGCACTGAACGGTTTACCGCCCTGTGCGTCTTTGTATGCAATGATAATTTGGCGAAGCTTGGAGTTGATGCGAACGTCTGCGCTTGAGCCCACTTGGTATCCAGCATCGGCAACCCACAATACTGGCGGGCGCCGTTGTTCTGTGAAAGCAACCATCAATGGCACCGCTGGGCGAGAACCCATGATGAGGGGGTCTGGCCATCCTACGGCGCTTGTGATGCTCTTCAGGAAGGTTTCGAGTTCACCGTTGAACCCCCGTTCCAATAACAGCGGGGCCCGCATTTCTGCTGGCACTTTGCTCAGATCAACCTTCAGCTCTTGCGTCACGCGATTACGTTGGCTCCGAACTGATTGAGCCAGCGCTGCCTGCTCGGCTGCTCGTGCCACGCGCTGGGCTGCATCATTCAGCTGTTGAACTGCCGAATCGCTTTCGGTCATCAGTGGTCGCGTTTCCTGGAGTTGGCAACTCGCCAACGTCAGTGCGGACAAAAGCACGCACAGCTTTACGTTGAAATTCAAAGGCACTTGGATACTCCGTTTACTAGATTTAGTGATATTGCACGTGACAAGATCAGACGATACCGAAATTTGATCTGATTGTCATGGACACAAAAAAGCCCACCTTGCGGCGGGCTCTTTTCGGTTTGATCTCAACCAAATCGCATGCTGGTTCGGCTTACCTCCTCCTGGGTTTCGAAGTGAACATGCTCCGCCTCTAAATGCCCCCCATAAGCCTCAGTTGCATCTACAAGCGCCTGATCGCCATTCGCTGCAATCTCGCGCTCCAATTCGGATAACTGAAGCTTCCGATCATGCTCTGCCTTCAAGATGGACATCCGAGCTGCAAATGGGTCGCTGGAGTCAGTATTGTTGAAGTCCTGAGCGGCGAACCAACGATTCAGTTCGCGCTGACGCTCCTTCAGCCCTACAAACTCAGCCTCCTGCGGCCACTCTGCATCGAGCTTAAAATCCTTCACCAGGCTATAGCTGTTTTCGAGTTTCTTCAGCTCATGCTGTAGATTTTTCGAACGGAAATCAGTGTCGTAGATCTCCCGAATAATTTGCCCCATAGCCTGCGGATTTTTCGAGATACCGAAACGCCCTGGCAGCATATGGTCATCGACCATGCCCCGAATGAAGCTCTGCTTGGTATCGATCTCGTTCTGCACGACGTACTCGATCTTCCCGATGGAGATGCCCAGCTTCTCGTATTCCTTATTGAACTTCATCAGCCTGGCTTCGGCCACTGGCACGCGTTGCAGAATCGCTTCGCCCGCCTCAGTCGCCCTGAACACCGTTGCCGAACCGTCTTGCTCAATCTTGCTGACTGCTCCGCTGACAACGACGACCTTCCTCCCTCCAGTGTCCTTCGGCAATGAGTCTGCAATCAGTTGCTCAGCATTGATGCGTCGAGTGCACTGACTGATCGCTTCCCGGAGGCGGCGCGCCTCACTCGACTTGGTATACAAATCGCTCTGCCATGCGCGGCGCTTTCGATCCATCTTGTTGACCTGGTCATCCAGCTCCACCTTTTCGCGGATTTTGGGGTTGCCCGTGGTCACCGCCATTACTTCGGCATAGCCAAGATCAACGTCCTCGCTGATTTCACGGCCTGCTTTAGTAGGATCGCCCAGCGCCTGTGCGATGAAATTGGCCTTACGCTGATTGCCGCCCCACATGAATAGGTCGAACGAGTCTTTGGTGGTGTAGCGATAGTTGCGCACGTTCTCGAAGTACTTATTGCCTTGGCGCTCGATTCGACCTCGTCGCTGTGCAATATCCGATGGGCGCCAAGGGCAGTCCACGTCGTGCAGTGCGCACAAGCGCTCTTGAACGTTCGTTCCTACTCCCATTTTCTCAGTTGATCCAATGATTACGCGGATCTCGCCTTTTCGGACCTTCTCGAACAGTGCTTCTTTCTCAGCATCGTTTTTTGCCTGGTGGACAAATGCGATGTCCTTGTCGGGAATACCCCGCTCCACCAGCAGGTCGCGCAGCTTCTGGTAAGTCGTGAAAGAGCCGTCGGTTTTGGGGGTGCCCTGATCCATGAACACGATCTGTGCAGCGTTCACATCACTGTGAGTCTCCCATTCAAAGTGAACGTTTTTGGCTACCTCATTTAGTTTGACGCTGGCATCGTCAGGAATGAGGGGACTCACGAGCCTCATATCCAACGCAGCCTTCCGACCGGCTGTAGCAATGGCCAGCATGTTGTCTTCGTGTGGCTTCACCTTGCCAGTGCGGACATTCGTTGCGCGGATCGCGAGGTGCTTCATGAAGTCCTTCTGGAAATCGCTTTGATCGACAGAAATGACTTTCAGCTCAACATCAGGGACAGGCAGATTCAGGTCGCTTGGGTTTTTGACATCCGCAAACGAACGGAACAGTTTGATCATTTCTGGCAGGTTAACGAACCGTGCGAAGCGTTCATTCACTCGGAAACCGCCACCTTCAGGCAACGGCTCAAGTGCTGTTACTACATCGCCAAATCGTTTGGCCCACTCATCGAAGTCATGGATGCCCGAGCCCGCGAACAACTCTGGGCGCAGTATGGAACCGTGCACGTATAGTTCGCAGATGGTGTTGGAGACCGGTGTGCCCGTAAATGCGTTGATGCCAAAGCTGCGACCGTGCAAGTCGCGCATGTACTCGGCCAGCATCTTGAGGTTTTCGGCGCGCTGGGAGCCGCCACGTGTGACCCCTAGCACGTCCATGTTGGAGTTGATCGCGAGGTTTTTGTACAGGTGCGTCTCATCGACGTTGATCAGGTCGATACCCAGCTTGTCGATGGTGAGAACGCCAGACTTGCGCTGCTCGTCATCGAATACCCTTTTCAGGCTGTCGAGTTTCGAAACCTGAGTTTTCAGATGCGCTTCTAGCTGGCGTTTAACCCGCCCTTCGGTGTCCTGGATCTTTGCATCGAGCTTGTCGATGTTCTTGGAAAGTTCACGGGTTTGGATTTCGAGCGGTGCTTGTAGGCGGTTCATCATGCCGTGGGTGAACACTACCAGATCCCAGTCGTTGTTCCGCGTGCGAGCGAGGAAACGCTGACGTGCAGCACCCTTGAGGTCATCGGCGGTGACCTGAAGAATCCGGGCAGAAGGGAACATCTGCTTGGCTTCGCGAGTGATCTGGCCGAGCATGTGGTTCGGTACAGCAATCGCTGGTTTGTTACACATGCCCACTTGCTTGAGCTTTATCGCGATGGCAACCATCTCGAAAGTCTTACCCGCTCCCACGCAGTGCGCTGCCATGCAGTTGTAACCCATTAGGGCCATTGCTGCGGCATCGTTCTGGTGCGGGCGCGGTTTCCATGTGGACGCTAGACCTGGGAAGGTCAGACGTGAACCATCGATTATGGGCAGCGCAATCGTGTTGCAATTGAGGTTGTACATCTCAGTGTAGCGATGGATGCGGTCAACGTCTCGACCCACCCAAGTTCTGAATGCCGACTCCAAATCTTCCTGCTTGGTGCGGGAAGCCATGGTGCGCTCATCGCTAACAACCGACTTACCGTTCAGATCCTTGTCGTAGTGGGTTGGCTTTTGCGCGTTGAGCTGCATTTCCAGCAGTCGCTCGAACGAGCAGTCTTTTGTCCCGTGCAGGGTAGAGCGTCGTGTTTCATGGTTGGTCTTGAATGAGCTTGAAACTTCAACAGACCAAGATCCCAGCTCTGGGGTGTATCGGACACTGAAGTCGCGGGGCGAAAGCTCCTGCCCAAACAGCTCACCCACAAACGCTTCGATGTCTCGCTCTGGAATCCAACCCACGCCCAGCCGAAGCGAGATGTCCTCGAATGGAATCGGCGACGGTTGTGCTTCACGGAGTTTTTCAACGTTGACCTGCAGCTCTGGCATTGTGGCCAGCGCTTGCTCAGCCTCGGCCAACTTACGAACCACGTTGCCGCTCAAGTACTGATGCTGTGCTTCGTACTCGTGCGTCAGCGGATTCAGGAAGACCAGATCACCCAACAGCTTTTGCTTTATCTGATCCTCTTCCTGGCCGAGCACTTCAGCCATGAACGGGAAGTCGATACGTCCTTTGATGTCCAGAGAATGGTAATAGGCGTCCTCGGCAGTCTCAATGTTTGCAACCAGCTCGGCACCGATAACGCGCTTTTCGAAGGTGTCAGCAAGCGCCAACACTTCCTCTTCCTCGTCATCCCAGATCTCAAGCGCACACACTTCCGCAGAACCCGCGTCATCGCCATAGATGCGCACGTTCTTCGTGGCGTTAACGGCGCCATGCTTTTGGGTGAACTCGTCATACAGGTGCTTGGCTTTTTCTTGAGCAGCACCGAGAACCACATCACTGCCATTGAGCTGTGCGGCGATCAACTCTCGGCTGGCATCGCGCAAGGCAATGTATGCGCCCATGGTGGTGGCACGCTTGCCCTGAAAAGTGGTCTCCGCGACTATGTGCTCGTACCCGAGATGAACGCCTTCATCATCGAACTTGTGGGCGATGTCTACGATTTCGAGAATGCGACCATCTTCGGCAATGATGTTGTCACCAACGTAGTTACCTATACGCTGATCAACGCGCTCGAAAGTGCTCCAGTCTTCCTGCTCAAAGTCATTTTGTTTGGTTGAGTTGTTCTTCTCGGCTGGCTCCCATTTGGTTTTGTTGGCAATGCCTTCCGGCATGAAAGACTCGACACGCGCATCAATCAGAGCTTGCATTGAATCGAAGCGCTCAGTGATGGTCTGTGCCTGGAGCGCTTTGTTGTAGAGACCGGGTCTTGGCCCGAACGCAGTTCCGACCATTTCGTACTTGCCGAGTACGTTTTCTGGGTTGTCGAGGAAGTACCGGTTGATGGACTCACTTCCCTGCTCGTCCTCGTACATGAGGCCAGTAGCTTCATCGAGCGACACCCGCACCGACTCGGTGAAATCAAAGGCAGGCTTTGTACCGTCGGGCCTGCGCTGAAGAAACAGGATGTCGGTCGCTACGAGCGCATTGAGGTGCATGAACGCCTCTCGCGGCAAGCGGACGGCGCCGATCAGGTCGGCACGCTCAAGCATTTCCTTGCGCACGGTTGGATCAAGTTTGTCCAGCGAGCCAGCGGATGTGATGACCGCAGAGATACCGCCTGGCTTCAGCTGATCAAGGCTGCGCAGATTAAAATAGTCATGGATGTGGTGAGCATCTGGGTAGTTCGAATCGTGAATTTTCGACGACCCGAATGGGACGTTGCCGATTACAGCATCGAAGTCACGCGCAAGTACGGCTTGCTCGTATTTCGTGTTGATAATCCGGGCATCAGGAGCCACAGCCGCAGCGAGACGTGCCGTTATGGGGTCACATTCGACGCCAATCAACGTAGCGTGACATTGCACCTTGTCAGGTGCTGCCGCAAAAAAAGCTGCGGAGCCGCAACCAGCATCGAGGTACTTGCCGCCAGCGCTCACGCCAGCCCGTACAACGCCATTCCAAATAGCCGCGCACAATTGCGGTGGGGTGTAGTAGGACTCTAGGCGGTTGTCCAAATACGACCGCTGGAAATCACCTGGTGTCAGGCCCAAGGCTTTGGCAATTTGGTTACCCGAGTAGTTCTCGTGGCTCTTGCTGCTGTCTACGCGAAGCTTTTCACCTTCAACGCCCCAGCCCCTGAACGCTGCCAAAATGCGCTTGTTCATGTCGCCAACAGGTTCGCCCGATTCGAATGCCTTGAGCGCATCAAAAATCGCCTGCACACCTGGCGTACGGCCTTGCGTATCGAGCATGTGATTGAGGGTCGAGCCGCGCCACACACGATCAATTGCGAAAGCCGGAACGTCTGTATCGTCTTCAGTTGCCGAGTACGTCGTAGGATCTGAAGGCTCACTTTTCGTTTGTACCGCAGGTGAATCGCCGCTTTCGACCGCGACAGGGATGTCAGGAGCCGCCTCAGGGCGCTTGGGGGCTGCGAACTCAGCTTCTGCCTGCTGAATATTTTGCTCTGCTCTCACGCGCTGCAGGAGCCTGCTCATCTCCACAAAAGGAGTGTGCTGCATGCGTGCGATCATTGGAGTGATCAAAAGCTTGCGTTCGATGGCATTGAGTTCGGTTTCGTACTCATTCCGATAACGACTTTCGAAGATTGCCATTTGGGCCTGTTCTTCTTCACTTGCCGTCACGACGACCGATGCGCTCAGCTTCCGGTTCTCCTCCAGATAGGCATCGGCCATGCTGTCATCCGGATCGATGGCAACGTAGAACACACCATCGAGAAACTTGCCTTCCTGGGAGGCATGACCGAGCAGCGGTCGTGCCGCATTCATCACGATCCAACCTTCAGGGAAGGTTGGTTGTGATTCTGCTGTAGCGACTACGGATTTCATGGCGCCGAGCTTTTCGTCCAGCGCTTCGTTAGCCGCCGACTCAGCGGAGGCTTGCGCTTCAACTGCCTCGACTGGTGCAAGCTCCTCAGCCTGTGCCGCAGGATCTGGTTGAACAATAGCCTCAGCCTTGGCCACGTTCTCCACGACTAAGTGAGGCCAGCGGCTCGCGACCTCGTTGAGAATACGCCCGCCGACATCTGCAACCGGCGTGTCGAGGGTGTCTCGCACCTCAAACGCGGGCAGCACCTGCCCATTATCGTGGCCAGTCACGTGCAAGGCGTCTTTGCCCACGCCGATGGCGATGGATTCGCCGAACGGGGATCTGAAGAGGTATTCGGGTGCGCCTGGGCTCGACTCATCGTCAAGGACGATTTCAAACCCAATGTTGCTAAGTTGACCGCCGAGCCCGTTCGCTCCAGACATGCGCTGTGTGATTGCTGCTGCCACCAAGGCATCGTGTTGAGTGGCAAAATCAAAGGCGTAACTGAGGTTGCCGTCTTCACCCGCGTAGTGAGTCGCGAAGTGCTCAACGACGTTGTCCCGCATACCCATGCGATGCAGTTCACGGCGCTGATCTTGGCTCAAGTACATCCTTGCTGCACGGCCACCAGACATAGCTGCAAGCGCGTCTTCGAAAGCGTCCCGATCCAAGCCATTGCCACTCATACCCTTCTGGTACAGGACGTACGCGGCGTCGTAATCTCGGCGGTCGAACGCTTCTTTGGTGTCCGCGAAATGGTCGGAGTCTTGATCCTCCATCAGTTGCACTGAGACGGACGCTGCAGGCCCCTGTTCGTCAACTGCAATCGCTGTGTCGAACGGGTTATCACCACCAGTGGCAGAATTAATCCCTGAGCCGTAGTTCAGGCGCGCAGCGTCGTATTCCTGCTGATTAAAGTCTTCGCTGGTTATGGATTCGGGAGCAGGTTCCGGATCAGATGCAGGCGCTATGATGGGGTGCGGCAAGACGGCAGTTTGTTGGGCTGGGTCTTGCGGTTGAATCAGTGTTTCGCTGTTCCCTGCGGTTCCTCGCGCAGCGATTGCATCTGCTGGTTCAAGCTGTTCAGCAGTGATTCCGCTGCGAATGACTTCGCCTGGTTGTACCACTGCGCTCGCGTCAGGTGTGCTACCGGCTGTTGCAGTGGGTTCTTGATTCGATACTCCTTCTCCAGCTGTCGCGCCTGGCCGATCAGCAATTCCTCCTGCTCGTTCAGGTAGCTGCTCAACGTCCCTGCCTCGTGCAGAGTCAGCATCATCTGAGGGTTGTTCTCGTACATCAGGTTGTGAAGGGTTCTGGCCCAATATCCCATTGGTTCGAGCACTGCCATCATTGAGGCTTCGAGCGGCATTGCCAGTTGGAATTCCTGTAGGGCGGCTTCGTTGCTCAGTTCTTGGTTCATTATTGACTCCTGCGCCTTGGCGCTGCTTGAGATCAAACTTTGCCGCTGGTGAGATTTCCTCAACTGGAAGATCAACAACGGTGGCATTGGGGAAGCGCGCTCTTAGGTCTGTCAAACGTAAACCGACATAGCTGCGTGTCCAGTACTGCTTATTTGGGAACCGAACGTCACGAGAGAATCCCAGCTCGGTAAGAACCCTCAGGGTTTCGGGATTTGCGAGGCCTGGGCCCGCAAACAGCGCCGTGTGATTCTTCTTGGGCGTACGATCTCGACCAATTACAAGCTTCATGCTGTAACTGTTAAAGTCTAGCCACTTCATCGTTTGGCTCATAAACACTGTCCTGCACAGGACTGGCCGAGTGACAACGCCGCTCGGCGAGTGAACAATTGAGGTGAAGGGCTTAGCCCATGCGTGGAGCGTTTCGCTGAGCAGAAATCGCATCTGCTTCTTGTAGCAAGCTTTCAACTTCGTTGAAGTCGACGCCGAGATCGTTGTTCATCGCCTCGATGATCGCCATGTCCTCGTCCAATCCTTCCAAATCGTAGTCGGCTGGGTCGAACTGCGTGCTTTGATCAGTCTGATGCTCCATATGGGTGCCGCTGGTAACTTCTCGAATCTGTTGGCTCACTGGAGTCTGAAGGTCAACCTTTTCATCCGGGAAGTCGTTCACGTTCAAGGCCTGCTCACGCGTCATGCTCGCCGACTGCTGGACAGGCTGACTGCCCTGAGTAGGCGTTGAGTTTTGTTGCCCGCTTGATAGATTCTTGCGGGATTCGATGCGCTCTATCTCGTTGGCAAACAGCGGCACTTTTGGCGTAGCTTTTCCGCCTGGCGCTGGCGCGGTATCCACGACTGCGAGTTTGTTGGTACGGGTCATCTTCACGTGAATAAAAGTTTCTCGATGCCCCGCATACGAGCCGCCGCCTTCCTTAGCAATCTGGTAGGCCTCAGGGACGGAGTAATATTCTCTCCCTGAACGCTCGTTCATCGTGATTTGGTCACGACCAACGTTGATTACCAGCCCAGGCACGACGGAAATATCCACTTTCTGCAGTTCTGCCAGCGATGCGCCCTGATCAATCAAACTTTTGACCACGTTCGTTAATTGGACGACACCTTTCGTTTTTGCGATGCGCTCTCGCAGCTCTTGGTCGGTTGGAAACCGCAGACCCTTGGTTTTGTCGTTGGCATCGACTTGCATGGCACCGGCACCGAAGACCTTAAAGCTCTGATCAGCAAAACGCACAGTTACCATTGGAGTCAGGCCGCGTGTAGCTCCAGATCCCCATAGAGGCTTCCCAGCTACGTCATGGGTAATACCTGAGGGGGCTTTCGCATCCCATTGTTTTAAGTGCGTAAGAATTACATCAGTAAGGTGCTCACGAATTCCGGCCCCGCTGATAATTGAACCAGAGCTTTTCGGGTCGTAAGCAATTACCTGTGCGCCTACCATGCCGTTGCCTTCGTTTTTTCGTACTGGCAGAGGCTGCATCACCGCATTCAGGCAAAAACCGTTCTGCTCGTAGGTGTGGAAGTATTTGGCCTTGAATATCGGTTGATTTGGGTGAGCTGGATCACGCACGACCTTGTCGGCGCGCATGATGTCACCTGCCTTTGGTACGGCTTGGCCAGCAGCAGATTTGACCGAAACAACGACCACGCGCTCGTCGGTATCCATGCGGCGCCCGATGACCTTGAACACATCAGCGTTAGAAGGTGAATGGACTGGGTCTTTTTCAACTTGGATCAAAAAGGCCTTCGGAGTCGAATTGGTTTGCTCCTTTTTGAGTTGTTCTTTGAAAAGTGCATTGATGTCTATCATGACAACTCCTAACGCAAGCCGGGTGCGGCTTTCATGGGGTATTGGGATTGTTGCTCGTCGCTTGATACGGACACTTTAAAGGCGTCCGCTAGTGCCTCACTGAGATGCCCCGTCTCAATCTCAATTGGCAAAAGGGTTTCAGCGGAAGGATCGCGATCTGTGAAATCAGACTCCTCCCCCTGATTTGAAATCAGGCTCTCCTCCAGCCACGCACCAAATCGATCTGCTGCGCGCTCTTCGTAGTGCTGTGAGACAACCTTGTCTTCTTTTTTGGTGGACATGCGAATGGCGAGACCTGGCTTGCGAAGATTGCCTAGGTCTACGCCAAGATCTTTGAGATAGGCCTCTGCTTTTGCAGAATCGAGGCTTGACTCAAACAGGTGATCGCTCTCAACCTTTCCGCCAAGCCGCTGCACTTCTTCGAGAAGTGCGCCAACCGAGTAGGTTCGATCTTTAGCTTGAAGCTCATCTTCGGTTGCCCCGCGTAGCAATGCTTCGTTGAGCACCAGCGTTGAGTCCAAGCTATTTGGTTTTACGCCGACAACAGATAGAGGCAGGGCCTTACCCTCAAAGTCGACGTTCTGT
The DNA here is from genome assembly GCF_012985695.1 of Pseudomonas sp. WS 5027. NCBI lineage: Bacteria > Pseudomonadati > Pseudomonadota > Gammaproteobacteria > Pseudomonadales > Pseudomonadaceae > Pseudomonas > Pseudomonas sp. WS 5027. The sequence continues at coordinate 103,074 of NZ_JAAQWU010000013.1, forward strand.
AGGAGCATTTCCATGCCTGAGCTAGCCTGCTTGGCAACATCAGTGAGGTAGGAAATTCCGGACTTCGCCATGACGTACTGCTGCTGGTAGCGAGCAAGGTTCAGCTCGATCTCACCCTTCAGCTCAAGCTTGCCGTATTGCCCTGGTGTTGGAACAACGCTCTTCAGTACAAAGTCATTCCAGCAGTCTTTGCCAGCGGCCAGCAACTCAGCTTGGAGTGCAGTTTTCAGCTCAATGGGTATCGAAACTATGCGGCAACCTGGCAGATCAACTCGAACAATGGAATCGACCAATTCAGCAACGCGCTGAGGCTCCATGGACGCCAGATTATTGGTGAGGTACTCAGACAGCTGCGGAGGCATGTCAAGTTTTGCCAGAATCAGGCCGTCGATCCGGATACCAGCAAATTTTGCGAGTGTCGCGTAGTGGTGCACCTGGACTTCGTAATCGAACTCTATGGCTTCGGAAAACGTGTTTGGAACCTTGTAGTCAACAACATAGCGTTTGCCGTTGATGATGACGATGTCATCGGGGTTACCCACCATGAACTCGTAACCTTTAAGCCGATTGGCTGTGGCCAGTGCATTCATTGCGGCAAGGTCTATCGAACCAAACGACTTCTTCAGGAAGACCTGGCGCGCAAGATCTTCGAGGGCATTGCCACGTCGCATGTGGGAAGTTTCGAACTTAGGGAGACGCTTCATCAGCTTCCCTTCCACCACCTCTGTGATCGTACTGAACCCAGTCGAGGTTTCACCTCGATAAAAGCTAACTAACGCCCCCATCTCTGATCCGCCAATGCCATGCAGGCGCTTCGCGTGCCATGTGGCGCGGGATTTGTGAAAGCGGATGATGCCCTCAACCCAACGATTGGCATCCGATTGCTCGATGACGGGCAGCTGTGGCAAAGATTCGAGGGTGTGTTGCATATAGTGATATTAAACCTTGTGATCCCCGCAAAAAAAAAGGGCTGTTGCGCCCTCACCTTTCTTGCGTGATGTTAGGCGCAAGGCAGCCCTGCGTCAATTTTCGTGGATCAGTCAGTCGTTCGACTGACGGTTCTCGCCATACTGGTCGTAAGCCCGTTGCAGAGACCAAGGGTAACAAAGGGGAAATCGCGGGAACTAAACACGTCTAATTACTTTTTTATTGCTTCGCAAGTTATATCAACACCACTAAGAAGTTGGCCGTGAGTAACGCTTTCGATTGCACTTAAATTGAATAAGGTCGCAACCTGAAATTCGCCAGCTTCTTTAGTATTGATTGTGTAAGCAATAACGTTTAAATGCTTAAATTTATCCATTAGGATCACCTCGTCCATGAAGTTAGCAAATCGTGTACCGTTTCTCTTAAAATCCTCATGACCTGGAGGAAGGTTGCGCACCCAGACCGAATCTACAGCATCTGTGATCTCCTTCTTGGCGCGAGACATTGCCAAGAATCCGGTATGTTCTATGCCTCTCTCAGGGTCATCAGGGGCAAACCCTGCTTTGTTCCTAAGCCAGTTTCCTATATCCACTGGCACCTGAACTATGGCAGGCATTAAGTCGTGTTTCGGAGCCTCTTTAAGGAGGTAGGCCTCGCCAGGATTTCTATGGCCGTATAAAAAAGTGATTCCATTCGTGGGGAATTTGACGCTGGGAAATCGACTCTCTACTCCTTCTAAGGCAAGGGTTGGCATAATAGGCCTACGATCCTTACCTGGCTGATACCACAGAACCGTGGTCAGATTGATTTTTGACATACCTACTCCACTAGACACACAGCAAAACCGGGCTTACTAATAGCAATGTACAGCTATACTATACCTATTTCCACCGATTCAGGAATTGCACGTGCCCAAGAAAACCCTCCGCTCCAGTGTCTCTGAGGAGAACGAAAACCTTTCACAGCCCATGGTCCTGCGAGGGAGTAATCTCGACCAATTCGCAAGCACTCAGAATCTCGGCCTAATCGAGCGCGCTACGGCTTTTGGCATGAATACCGCAGCAATGTACGGCCTGAAGAACGCCGATCTTGAGCTGAAGGCTCCGCTAGCGATCCTTCTTCGTCTCTACGGTGCCTTCCCTGAGACCTTGCCTCGGATGTGGACGCCATCTTTCACCGAGTTCATCTTGCTTGTCCAAAAAGCGGAGCCTGGCTTTAAAGAGTACTCAGCTGGGCCACTGCTCGGGATTGATAAAAACTCAATTTATCGGATTCGCAATGAAGGTTTCGATGTGTGCAAGGAGTCGACAAAGATTCTTGTTACTACTATCTACAAACTTCTAAAAGAAGATCTATCGAATTGGTCTGTGATTAAAGATGCTGTTCAAGTCGAGGCAAGTTCTCGCGGCTTAGACCCTGAGCAAATCTGGAAAAAAGGAAAATGGAAAAACCCTACTACTGAAGCTCAAAAAGGTGATGGATCTGAAGAAACTAAAAAGCCAACTAGTACGCGTAAGATTAGAAAGGTAGCTGTAACAAATTCGGATGGAGGACACTCCATCACCAAGCCAATCGTATGGAAAAACTAGGATATCGCACAATGATTGAAGATGCGGGGTATTTGAAAGTTGCTGACTCTATATCTGCTCTAGTTGAATCGCTCAACCGTTGCAAAAGTGCTGCGTTACAACCTGGTTCGATTGGGCGGAGCGCCTTTTTCTGCCCGTCCGGTAACAAGGTGGATGGCGATTCAGTTGAGCTATTCATCAAAGCTATATCTGATTGGGATGTGATGCATGATGCCGATAACGGCAGCGTACCCCGCTATCCAGCTCTGGTTGAGGCGAGTGCGGAGCTGATCGGTGCGGTTGAGGACTTCAACGCCTGCAAGGTCGCTTTTAAATCAGCCGTATCAGGCATGTTGGTTGCTAACGATAAAGAGCGGCAGAGCAAGCTACGAGGCCTGCTCCACCGTCAAGGGCTGTCTCGGGCCCATCCACTACAATGCTGGCGTGAGGTGAACGTCTTTCGTAGTTCGACCGTCAAAACGGTGGGATTCTCGACATCAAAGAAATCGTTCAGCAGCAAGCTGCTTACTCGGCTTCAGGCCATCGGTGAGCTTGAGAAAAGAGACGCGCAGGATGTCATTGGAGATATTGAAGACAAGGAGCGAGAGTCGCGGAAAAGCTTTCAGACTGCTCGCTGGGTTAACCCGGTGTCGCCGTTCATCAGAGTAAATATTTCGTTCCGAAAAGCAGATGGCGCCTTAGACAACGCAACCTTCCACGCCAGCCTGCCGATAATCATAGAAATGGGCGCTTGGCCAGCCAAATTGAAATTCAATCAGCCAAAAGAAAACGTTCAGGAGCGCAGAGGCCTTGACGAAGGCGGCATTTCGATCATCCCACTACCATTTCGCAGGGACGCATATCTGGTGCTTAGCTGAGCGCTTAGCCCATGCGCAGCGAGAACGCCTTCTCTTCTTTGTACTCTGCCAGCGACCGAAGTACATCACGTGTGCGGGGCATAAGATCTTGAAGATTTGAAGCGCGGCAATCAGTTACAGGTCGTCCCTTGGTAATGAGCGACCAGTCAGAGTTGCTGGCAAGAACCTCTATAGGATGATCTTGGCCATTCAAACGGACAGCCGAAGCTTGACTAGGCCCGCATAGCTGAAACGATACGAACGAGTCGATCAGCTCTTTTACGGATTCTCGGGATCTTTCATGTTGCATAATTTACCACGCCATTATCTAGTTCAACCCCACGAACAGGGTTAGCGACCCCTAGTTCCCGTACGCCATCGATCACACCTATGACCGTGCCAGCTTCCAGCAGTTCCGTTACATTTTTCGGTAGCGCGACCAAGCTAACCCATTCACATGGCGTACCGTCCTCGTCCACCAGTTCAATGATGAGGTCTACTCTGCCCATCCTGGTGATCAAGTCGCAGCGCCCGAGAACGAGATCATCGCCGATGTAGCCAGCCTGCCCATTCAAAATAATGGTTGGTACATTGTTGCCCCCAACGCCTACAAGGTATTCACACAAAATCAAAGCACCGTCTCCTGTCTATTCTTGAAGCTACTACGTTACTGCTGTCGAAGCAGATCTACCGCAATTAGCTCTGTTGCTTCCTGCCGACTGAGATTTTTGCCAGCAGCACTATCCATCTTCGCCTTGATTGCAGCCTCGCTGTCTGGCACAAACTTAGCAAGAGTCGCACGTGCCCATGACGCAGATGTTCCGTCTCGGTAAAGGATACCACGAAGCGCACGCTCATCTGGCTCAGTTGCGTACGCCCATCGCTTAATACCGCCCATTTGGAAGTGCAACAACAGGTTCTGTACACCGTCTGTCGTTTTAAATTGTGCGAAAACCATTGCGCCTTTGGTGGCTGAGGGTTTCGTGATGCTGTAGATCGCATTCCGCTCGTCGTCATTCAGGTTAAGAAGAGATTGAACCTGGATGGCCGTGTCCATGTCTTGACTTACACCAAAAACGAAAATGGTCGATGCCAGCTTCAACAGTTCTCTCGGCAGATGCTCAGGAACTTGCGTTCCAAGCAAGATGCCTACTTGGTACTTCCGACCCTCAAAGCCCATCGAGTCAATAATGCTCAGCGCGCCCTGCACCTTGCCGAGGCGGTGCACTTCGTCAGCCCAAAACAACTTGTCTACCTGGTCTTGTGACTCAAGGTACGCAAGGTGGTACTTAACCATTAGTGGCGTCAGGCCGAGTTCTTTCTGTTTAGCCTTTATCTCAGGGCCTGTGTGTTTGAGGTTAACAAACAAGTCTTCTGTAAGCAGTCGCATAGCTACAGAAAAGTAGATTGTGCGTTCCCAGTCATTGTAAGTGGTAATGCCGCGTCCGAATACGGTTGTCATGTCAAATACACAGACCCTCGACTCTGTGATGTCAATATTGGTTATTCCGCGTAAGCAGGGGAATAAACTATTTGCAGATGACAAGCAGCTTGCAATGGCAGAGGTTAATTGCTGACCCTTATATTTAAGGTCTGAGAATCGATCTGCTAGTCGATCCACAACCAGCACCAAGTCCCCAAACTGGGGAACTGCATGACGTTGTGCAACACGGGCGGCGAAAATTATTGATTCATCTTTGTTCTTAACGCCGTATTGCGCCAATGCATCCACAACACTCCAATAAGCAGTTTGGGGGCTGACAACGAGTTCGATCTTCTCAATGGCCTTAAGTACCCGTGGGTCAGCACTGAGTGGCTCAAAAAATGTAGGTGTTGATTGTCGCTCATTGGGGTCTCTTGAGCGGTACGCCTGCTCAACAGTGGTCTTGAGCACGTTCATAACGTTTGCAATGCCTGCATCTTCGAGCAACTCATCGCAAATGGTGCTCAGAAAGCTCAGCAAGTGTTGCATATGGTCTGCAAGCGGGGCGCGCAAGCACAGTCGGGTATCAAGCTGGTTTTTTACGATTGAGCCGTCGTTTGTGAACTCTTGGAACAGTGCCTCATGCTTGCGATCTGCTGGCAACGAGTCCCTGATCATGTCGATTACACCAGACGACGACGACCCAAAGTCGATGCCGCGAATGTAAGACATATCACTCGCAAGAGGGTGATTGGCGAAATAGAAAATATGCTCAGAAATGCAGTTAGACTTACCGTATCCCATACCACCCGTAATGAGCGAAATCATTGCGTTTTGCTTTTTGCTCATGGGCTGATAAGGCATCAACACCCCATCGGAAGTCCTGAACCACATGCTCGTCTGCGGATTCCAAAGACTTGCAGGCCGCATGATTGGGAGTTGAGTGACAATATCTAGTTCAGTTTGTGGTGCCTTTGGGCAAATCGGGGGCACAGCGTAACCAGCAGTGGCAGACATAGTCGCTTCGATAGAGCAGCCGTACATGGTGTCTACCTGCTGGCCGCCCCACTGCTGTAGAAGGGTCTCAACGTCACGTGCACGTCTCTGAAGTTCTTCAACGTCATACCTCGGCACGCCATCTTGTCCGTACGTTACCTTCGTCTTAGACCATGTGGTAGCAGCTAGTCCATAACCTAGAACCGATCCGCCAGCCTCCGAGTACTCCGAAAGCGCTTGGTCAGCTTTGGATATTTGCCGATTACTTTGAGACGCAAATGAAAATACTGACGCGAACAGGCGATTCCAATAGTTTGCCTGGCTGGAGTTAGTCATCAGGCTGTATGCCAAGCGGACTGGAAGTCGTCGCGTGTAACACGTTGCCAAAAAGCTTTCCAAGTGCTCCGGATTGGTCGCCAACTCTGAAACGTACATAGGAGCGTAGATTCGGTCTCCCATTACCGCATACTTGCCCAAATCAATTGCATCTTCGAGCATCTGATTAGCAAGCTTTGGAGGTAGTTTGAAAGTCCAATCGTTCGGCTTTCCAGTCGAGCCTTGCGCATCTTTAAAGGACTGCCTGACTTCTTCGGTTGCTCTGGAGCGTACATCCTTTGGCTTAAGCAAAGCTTTCCAGCCTGGACCAGTTCCATCAGGTAGAAGAGAAAAGCGCATTTCCTTCAGTGCGGCATAGCTATCTAGCCGTTCAAACGAGTAACGGCTGTTTTCGCTGCTCATGAACATCTTAATCTTGTTCACTTGTTGCTCATGCAAAGCTTCGAGGGCGCGAACGCCTGCCTTCAAAGTCATGCCATTACGACCTTTCGCACAGCTTTTGATGTCGCGCAAACGCTCTGCTAAGGCGCCAGCCTGGTCTGCTTTTGGCAGTGAGTCGAGGTGGGTTACTACCAGAAGATACTGACGTTCCCTGGCACATATCCCCCCGTAAACCCGAGCTTCCTCCAGCAAAACGTCTTCAGAATCCAATCCCCGCCGCTTGCCTGCATCGATCATGAGCTTTCGGCTCTGCATGATCTCGTCTTTCATTCCGTCCGGATCAAACTCAAGAAACCAGAACAAATCGCTACCGCTGGAGTTCTTCGCTGCAGTGGAGTTGCGAATGAATTTAATCCACTCAGACCTAAGGGCTTTAAATTGCTGAGGGAAATACTGCCCCATGAAACCATTGATGCGGATAACGCTCATCAGCGAGCCGTTATATAGCGCTAAGACTTGATCATCATGTGGGCATGCAATCGGAAAGTATTGGGTATGGTCAGCCTTAGACCAGCCACGCAGGCCGTCGTATAGGTCTTCAATGCCATCAAAAAAACGGTCAACAAAACTAGTCAATTACTAATACCCATAGCTTTAGTGAATGCATTCCGAACATCATTGTAAGACCCGTGCGAAAAGTCTTGAGCGCTATCGTTCGAAAGATCTAAATCATTAGTGCAAGAATAACCCATTTCATCCAGAAAACGAGACGGTTCATATATTTTATCGTCGTCACTACCTGGGAACGCATAACGGGCAGAATGGAAAAACTCGCACTGAACCTTTGCACGGGTAATTCCTACATATCCTAGTCTTCTTTCTTCTTCCATCTGTGAGTATCCAGCGTCTTCATCGCTGATATCACTTCTAGCATCCAACGGCATTAAACCTTCACTCATGCCGACAAGCAGAATGTAAGGCCACTCCAAACCTTTGGAACGATGAATTGTGCTCAAAGTAATTTGGTCTGAGCCACCCTCAGTTTGACCTGCATCCCGAAGTGCAATCTCCACGGCAATATCGCGCCATGTCAGCGACTCGCCGGACTCAAGCCGATCTCGAAGTTCATCTTCGATATTGTGCGCGAGCATTTGGATGTACTGGGCTTTCTTGTCTCGTATCTGCTCGTCTTTTTCCCTCTCCAAAATCGCCATAGGCCCATTGATCGCCCAATTGACGAACTCCTTGGCTGTATGGCTGAGCAGGGCTTCTGATTGCAGATCGTCCATGAATGCCTTCAATGACGCCAACCCCCTTTTAGGGACGTTATCAATGGCTTCAGGTAGTTCGTATAGACTGGCACCTGGGGTATCAACTAACCAATCGCAAACCGTATAGCAAGAGGTGTCGCCGAAGTTGTCGATGTACTGCTGAAGCGATTTCAGTGCATGGGTGTCTTGTGGGTTGCGGGCAAGTCTCACAGCATTCGTGATTGCGCCAACTTCGGCCCGGTCAAACAGGCTCATCCCGCCCACAACATGATATGAGATCCGCTCTCTTCGCAATGCTGGCTCAATCAATCCAGCCATACGATTTGTACGGTAGAGAATGGCTATGTCTTTGGCGGGTACGCCAGAACTAATCAGCCTAGAAATGCCTTCAGCGATTTCGCGTACCATCTGCCAATGATCAGGATAAGCATTTAGGGTTAGCTCTTTTCCTTCCTCTCCAAGGGAGAACGGTGTTTTATCAAGGCGCCCTTCATTGTGTTTTATAAGGTCATGGGCTGTGTTCACGATTGCCTGTGTTGAACGGTAATTCTGTTCAAGGCGAAGCGTTGTTGCGTTGAAGTCATTTTGGAAGCGCGTGAGGTTCTTTATCTCCGCACCACGCCACCCGTAGATACTCTGGTCGTCGTCGCCGACAGCGGTGACTGAGCAATAACCCTTCGCAATTTTCGCAATGAGCCCGTACTGGACCCTGTTAGTGTCTTGATATTCGTCACAAAAAAGAGCACCTAACTCGCTACGAACTTTTTCGAGAAAATCCACCTCGCGTGTGACTCTAAGAAGTGGTAAGAAAATAAGGTCGTCGAAGTCTAGGCAGTTCGTCTTCTGCTTCTGATCTTCATATCCGGTCAGTGTTTTCCATGCTAAGTCAGTTTCCTGGTCGGTCAACTTGTGGTTGGCCTGTAGCGACTCACAAAGCAATGCTTTATTCTTCGCCTGATTCCGAACGTCATAGCCACTTTGACGTTTCAAGCTCCAAGTATTTAGCCAATTGATCGGGTTTAGTCGCTTCTTGTCAGCTGGATCGACAATTTTCTTTGGCAGACCAAATTCATGAGCCAACGCCCGCAACATTCTTTTTACATCGGTCTCGTTCAGCAAGCTGAATTCCGGCGCAAGTCCAAAACCCTCTGGGTCTGACTTGATCAGCTTCATACCGTAACTGTGGAAAGTGTCCATCACAACGTTATGCGGAATTATTCCGTTTACACGCTGTACGCGAGCCTTCATTTCTTTGGCCGCTTTATTGCTGAATGTGAGCATTTGCAAATTGCGACCGCTCGGTAACAACTTGGCGATTTTAATCGCTTTGTGCGCGATTACCGCAGTCTTCCCAGATCCGGCGCCAGCAATGACAAGGCAGGACTCGGCCTCGGGGAAGTTCACGATTTCACTTTGCTGAGGATTTAGCTGCATTGTGCGCAACCTCCATTTCTTTGAGGCACGCCTGATCTAGCTGAATGTTTCGCACAAAATCTCGGGATGAAATCAGTCGTTGCTGTACTGACAGCGCCGACATGTTGTTCATCGGGTAAGGGGTCAGCCCTTCCAAGCTTGCGGGGTACAGCAGTCCGCTTTCGAGAGCTGCCTGTGGTATGAGGTTGCGCACTGACTGAGGACACACTACGCCAATTCGACCATTTCCGTAGGTGGTGATCTCCATGCCAGCCTTTTGGAGGTTTAGCGCTGTTTTGAGGCACCGCATACGGTCTTCTGCTTGAAGCCAAGCGGTTGACAATGTTTTTGAAATAGTAAAATTGCCGCAGTTTTTCCTTTGCGTTCCTACCCATAGGTTTTCCGCCGCGAGGCCGTAGGCGTAGGAGATTGCTGATCGCTTGGTAAGAAATGGACGCAACCCGGTGTTTTGCCAAGCACTGGCTGTTGCCACCTGGAGAACCTCAACTTCGCCGAAGCTACTGAGGAACGCCAACTCAGGCAGGGCGCACCACTCCCTGAAATTGCGAGCATCATACGCTTGCCCCTTCTCGGTCACCTTGCTAACGCCAAGGGCGCCAGCGCCGTAGTTCATCAGCTTACCAACCCGCTCCTCAATGCCATGAATTCGGATCTTGGCAAAGAGTGGCACCTTGCTTTCAAACGCCCAGGACACGAGTGATTTTGGATTCTGGCCGAGGTCAGGAAGGTTGTGGTTAGCAATTTGCCCAAGTCCACCCTGCGGCAGTGGTAGTTCCAGCATTTCGCTTGACCACTGCACGCGTGGAAACCAAAAGCTGAAAACATCTGCTTTTTCATAACGCCGATTGCGCTCGCACGCCGTGAAGCGTTGACAGGATTGCTCTGCAACGTGAAGCAGAATACTGTTCTTAGGCCCCTCCACGCTGCCGTAGAGTTGGCCTACTGCTTGTGCCATCCCGTAGGCGGGATGCTGGGTCAAGCCAAGTTGCTTTTTCAGCAATTCAGCTGCGCACCCAAGAATTTCAGCTAAAACTACCACCTGCTGATCAAGGGGAATGGTCAGAAGGCCGAGTTCCTGAACCATTTGACTTAACCTGGTGCGAAAGTAGCTATCGCTGGCAATGTGCGGACTTCTGTTGAGACCTGCTTCGTAAAGCAAGTCAGAACTGGCGTTGGTTATCCAAAGTGTTTGGGAAGGCAAGTCAGTTGTGGCAGAAAAAAAGAATGGTTTCCCACGATGCTCACAGGCAATGTTTCCTTCACGACTGAAGGGCGTTGCATTGCGGAAAAGAACAATTCCAATTTTCAGAGCCATCCCTACACCTCGTCAAAATATGTATTTGCTTTTTCAAGTGGGCGATAAGTCGCCTGAATCCAGTATTTTGCTTGTTTATTCCAAAAGCTTGAGTTTGGCCAGAAACGTACACCACTCATAATTTCATTCCGTGAGGAATGGAACTCGTTGGGCAATAGTGCGAGAGCGCGGGCAAAGTCAGAGTCGCTATCTTCCTTGTACAAGGGAATATTGCTTGCAAGATGCCCCTTACGTCCCCTGAATGATATGTCAGCGTGGCTTAACGTATCGGCAAGTGGATGGGTTACATCTAAGCAATTTGTGCTTACGGCGATGTAAGTCGAAATGATCGACAATTTGCTTTGCTTGATTTCAGGTAGCCAGATTAAGCTTCCTGCTACCGGTAAAACTTCGCCATGAGGCGCCGGATGCTCTACAACAGCCCAATTAATTGCAAGTGCTGAAGCGCAGAGAGGGCAAAGGCAAATCCCCCCCTTTGTCGTAAGCGCTGCCAAGCCTGGGTGCGATACGTCAACCGGACACATATAACCATGCGGGATCATTTTGCTGGAACGGCTGACAAACCCACAAAAAAGACATTTAAAGCCAGCGCTTTCCAGTATTTTCATACCAACTTTAGCTAACTTTTCGTTGGTACTCCAGAAGCCTTGGATTACCTTTCCTGCTAAATCAGGATTATCAACCGTTCCAATCATCGTAAACCTACCTTAATACTCAACGCCGAGTTCATCAAACTGGCTTGATGCATTACCTTGACCGGAGGTAAGCGATCCAGATGCTGCCAGGATGATCACAGGGATAACGACAGCCGCCGCGCCACCTGCTATCGCCCAGAGTTGCCAAGTGAGTGGTTGTTGCTGTTTTTTGGTCGTGATTGAGGAGATAACTCCCCACGCAGCCAAAATGATCCCGGCAGCAGCGAACAGTAGCAAGACGATGGGCAAAATCACTTTTGCTTCGTCCTTCCAGCCTGTTGCAAAATCAGACACCATCACGTTGCCTGCGGCTGATGCTACAGCCGAAATACTTAGTAGGGCCACGGTAGCCAGCGCCATTGATGCACGAGGTACAATCTGTCTTTTCTGTTTCAACTGGTATTACTCCTACGTTAATTAACTAAAAAACCCGAAACCTGTAGAGGCATTAATTGCCATTGCGATATGCACGGTACAGACCAAAGCAGAACCCGCAATAATGCGTGCAAAGATACTGCCCATTAAGTCGCCACGCGATTCGATGGAAACAGTCCCAAGTTTTGATGCCATCAGATACGCTCTGCCAAGCGTTACATAACCTGTTAGCACCAATATCCCAATTGCAGCCATAATTGCTGGCTCGAACACACTACTGCTTCCACTGTATTCGGAAATCCCCATCGGATCAGAGTTGGCCCACAACGTGCCACTCCAAGCTTTGGTCCAAAGCGACAAGTCCACCATTGATGATCCGCCGATAAGTTTCCATGCAATGTGTGAACCTGGAGTCGCTAGGCCGCTGTCCCGCTTCCCCATCTTTACGATTGCAATAACCCCACCGGCTGACACCCATATTCCGATTGCCGCAAATACCCAGAGAATAGTGTCCAGAAATACTGGATACTCGCTGCTGAGATTTGTGAATATCGACTTAAAGTCCACGGTGAATTCCCTAGGCTATCGAGCAATCAAGCCGCTTGTTGTACAAACTGTGCGAGAGTCCGGATCAAAGCTTTTAACTCGACCAAAACCTGGTACTTCCATGTCAGCACGCAACATCAATGCCGATCCATCATCGCGACGAACATATGCACCACTGTAGGTTAAACCCTTAACCTTCCATACTTGAGAAATTGTTTTGGCTCCGCATTTAACTGCTTGGTTGCCACCTTCTGGCTGTGATACAGGTTTTGCAGCTTGAGATGTCGTAACGGCTGGAGTCTGTGCTGCTACCAATATTGGCTTAGGAGATGCTTTTTTATCTTGTTGCTTTGTTTTGGCAGAGGTGTAATCCGACTGCATCGGGCCACCTACTAATACCAATTTCGTGTTTTTACCAGACTTATTCGAAGATTCGTTTTTTACCGCTTTAATCGCAGCCGCAACAGCCGCCTTGGAAATGTCATTAATACGCGATTCAGTACTTTTAGAGAAGTTATTAAGACTCAAAGTCAGCTGATTGAGTTTGCCTTCAAACGCATTGTTTTTTGTTGAGGTCGCTTCTACTTGTTCCTTGATCATTGCAATTTCAGCATTAACGGATTTAACAGCATCTAGCAACTTCGTCACTTCTTTGCTTTGGTTTGCAATTGCAACGGCAATCGCAGCGAATTTGTCGGCCGTGTCGGGGGCAATCTGCGTCGGAGTGTCCGCTTGTTCTACTGCTGTTACATCTACAACCGTAGGCGCTGGCAAATTTTGCTCAGCCGCCGAGACCAGCGTGTCGTAGAACTCTTCATCCTGCTCTTGCTCGGTTCGTGGTGTGATTGGCAAAACCGAACCTGGTACGTCCTCAGTAGAGGAGGCATCAGCAGTTTCTTGGTGGCGTTGATCTCTTGTATTCAAATGACTACTAGCTTCGCCGCCGAACTGAATAGGCTCCGCCGCACCAGTATTACTAGACGATTGGGTAATTGCAGGTTGTGAACCAAACTGGTCGGGTACACTGGAATGCGGTGCGAGCACTGGCGCAGGGCTCAGTACTATCGCAGCAATCCAACCCAGTGCGCCGAACAGGCTGAGGACAACAACGCCGACACCTATGTATAGTCCGTACTTCTCGAAGAAAGCCTTTTTCACTGCTTGCACCGTCAGAGGGGGTTCATTATCCGCAACCGTCTGATGTGAATCATCTTCGATATGACGCTGTGCATCCTGGCCGTCGATGCGTTCGTTGGCAAGTGCTCTTAGGCCTGGATCGTTATCGTTTCGAAAGGCTTGTTCTGAAAATCCAAAATCGTCATCTGGAACTTGCGTGTTTGCGTTTGTCATTTTATTTATTCCTGTCATTTGTCGCCGCAAACATCATCCATAAAGACGACGCCGACCAATTGGTTTACATCCACAGAGACTGTCAGAGGACGATTGATTCGATTTTTCATAACATCACCGAGTGACTGGCCCAAATCACCTATAGCCATCTTGATTTCACGACTTGTATCAGACTGACTATCTTGGACAACGTTGTCGCCCACGAATATAGTTTTCGTGTCGGAATTTCGTTCTGCTGCTTTACCAATCGCACTCAATACAGTTCCGAAGCCCCACCATCCATAACGATAGAATGTGTGGTAGTCAACATCACCACCCACAGCGTTAAGCACGGTTTCCATGTCGAGTCCGATAGCATTGATTCTTACCGGATCTTTCAGTCCAACGAGACTATTAAATTCCATGCGTAACCATTCTTCTTTGCGCTCGAACTTTCCGATCATTCGATGTTTTCTAAGTGGCCCATTCACTAGTTCAAGTATTACAGGGCCACCAACGTCGCTGTTTGCTGCCATGGTTGACCTGGCAACGTACTGATGCCCAGCGCGGAGGACTGGGTTCTTACACTTCTCAGGAAGCTCACCTGCAAGAGTCCCCGTATCTTCGTCGCTGTCGTATTCGTACGCACCTGCACCTTTAGCGGTTTTGGTTTTAGCTGGTGTTTGTTGGGTAGTTTGCTGATAGTCCCAAGAAATAGACTGTAATTGGGGTGTTGCAGACCCCTCCGCGATCATCAATTTATTGATAAAATCTGCCTGCTCGCGTGAAACCTGCTTTGTTTGTCTACTTTGCTGGCCGTTGCCTGCACTCTGCCCTTGCCCGGACTGCTGGTTCGCACTGCGCTCCGGCGCTGTGTCCCCAACATTTGAAATTCGTTCTGGACGATTAAAGTCACGCACCTTACCAAATTCGCCATTGTCTGCTGTTACTACTACAGGATGCGCTGTTGGTTCGTCTTTCTGGATGTTAGGCAATTCTTGCTCGTTGTATCGCTCACTTTCTTCATATTGCATTTTTGTTGGCTGGGTGTTTTTTTGGGTGCGAGCATTTCCGTTCGTGGATGCACCGCCATTGCCCATAACCTCAGGTGTTTTTACAGATGCATAGCTCCAGATCAATAGGCCAGTTACGAGCAAGCCCGCTACGGCATATGCAGCCAGACGCCCTCTATTTGCTGGGTTGAAAATGCTTTTAACGGCACCCATTCCGCCAACTTTTGGAAGCTCAACGTGATTTCGGCCTGAAATTCTGTCTTTGGGGTCCGCATCGATTGACCCCAAGTCCATTTCGTTAATTTCACCGCTCATCGCTGTGCACTACCATTAGTGGCTTCATTCATTATTTCCGCTTGCGAGATACGCTTGATCTTCAGTGTCACAGTTTTTCCCTCATCATTACTGGCCATGACAACTGTGCTCGCGGGTAGTTTATATGCTCGGTAACGCCCATTTGCATGGCTGGCGCCTTCAACCTTTGGCGAGAACACTGACAGTGGCGTTTGCATATACATAGCGGTGCCCTTAACCCACACTCGCCCTTCTCCGCCCTCGACTACCATTGCTGTGCTGCCAATGGGGCCGACCCCATATAGAGCGTTGTTCAAGTCAGCATCGGCCTTGGTGCCAACAACAACTTCGTCAGATCGATTAATTTGTCCCAGGTCAGTTTGAGGCCCAACTTCTGAAATCTTGATCGTCGCTTCTTTATGGAATACGCCTGATTTACCTTCGAGCATTATCGTTATTGGTTTCGATCGATTTACTAGGTAGACAGTAAGATTACCTGTCGCACCATGCTTGTCGGCTGTTAGGGTGAATGACCCAGCCTGTGGGTCGTGTGGGTCTATTCCGCCACCACCCTTGCCACCTTCACTTTCGGATTGTTTAGGCTCGGCTGCTCGAACAACCTGTATTAACCCTTCCATGAAATTCGATACCTTTCTGATTGGCCATGGGTTTCCATAAGCATCGACAAAGGTAACGCTCGTACTCATGTAGCGTGCGATATTGAGAATTGGAGATTTTGAAGACGGATCACTTGTAATTTCAAATGTCTCATCGATATCTAGTAATGGCTCAGCTATATCATCAAAGGTTTCAATGACAGGCACTCGCATCGCACCGCTGTTACGGATAATACTTTTTCTTGCTTCTATGATTGATGCTGGGTCAGTAATTAGAAGGTCATCTGTGGTTGCTGTAAATCCGGAATCTTGCGACGGCTGCTCCTGTTGCTGAGAGTCATTGCCATAACTATCAACATTGTTTTCGGCATTGGCCGCAGCATTAAACATGGCTGCAACAATTGCAGTAGCCAGCACTAGTCTTTTCATTATCAACGCCCTTGTGCTGATCGAGGAACAATTCGATATGAATCGACCCATAGTCCATCTTCTCGCAGCACAAGGGATGTCCTCCGAACCTTCATGGTCATGACTACATCTACAGTGCCACGTTCGCGACCGTCGATATTTACGGTGTAAGGGACATCTACGATCCACTCCCAATAACCTTTTGCGTTTAACTGATAGCTTCGCATTATCGGACTTCGGGTCGTGGCGTATAGGTTGCCCTGTAGTTCTTTAGTTAGGTACTTCAGCACACCAATTTTTTTAAGGCTGTCTGAAAAATTACTTCTTTTTGCATCGGACAAACAAAACGTGTTGTTGCTGAGTGAAGTTTCCCAGTCAACCCACGAAAGACGATAAACACTTTCCACACACTTTTGCGACCACGCCAAAATTTCTTTCTGCGAATACATAGGGTCATTGAGCAAAGGGAGTGGACGAATCCGGCCATCCGTTGTTTCTGAAAGTAACTTTGGCTCCGGCTGATATTTGTACTGAATCATATTTCCTGACATAGACAGAGCAAGAAGCCCCAATAACCCGGCGATAATTCGATTCTTGATCGTTTTATCTTCACGAGCATCGAGGCCTGCCTGGATCATTTCGACCAAGCCGTTGGCGTCGTTAATTTCTTGTGCCGCGTCCAGCGTCATTTTAGATTTCTGCATCGCAGACGACTGACCTTTGGCGCTTTCAGATGCGGTGGTGGATTTCGTTGACACGTCCGGCTCCATCGATGCCTGGCGCCCTCTCGACGCCAGCTTTTGCGTATCCTAGCAGGAAACGAATACTCCGTGTAGTATCACTATACGATGTCAAATCACGGCGTGAGCTTTTAAAGCTTGCGATCCAATCGTCCTATTTTTCGGTATTTTTTCGTAGCTGGAGCAATGAATGACCTTGATCAATGATGGTAAAGGCCAAGCTGGGAAGCGGCCAAAGCTTAAAATGACAATACTCGCCATAGCATTGTTTGTTGGCATAGGCGGTGGGGCTTACTTTTGGGAAAAATCGACCTCTGCTCGTGCTATCCCAGCTCAGGATGAAGTAATAGCTCCTGATATGGCACCTAGTCTGCCCGCTCCTTCCGATTCAATCGTTTCTGCAGATGCAACTGCTTCTGCCGAGAATGCTCTCGTCGCCGCGGTTCATGGCCCTGATACGTCACTCATACAGCGACTGATGCCCGCGTCTGAAATACGCAGCGTTGACAAATTGGATTTCGGGTTAGGGACTTATGTATGGGAGATTGACATGCTGGCTAACAAAGCCAACCCACAGTCCTCCGGTTTTGTGTATCTCTCTGCTGACGGCACCAAGTTGCTCAATGGTCCCTTGATGGACAAACGCAGTCGCGTCATGCCACTGCCGTACGTCGGTGAGGGCACCGGGCCTTCATCTACTCCGCTGCCTGATTCGTCACATCAGGCCTCGGAACAAATTACGCCGGTAAGCTCGGCTGATGCCAACCAAGAGAATGCATTTAACCCGCAACCCGCAATAGACGCGCAGGCTAAAAAGGCGACTTACCAGCGTGATCAATTCTATGCTGGGATTTCACATCTGAACTACATCAGCACTACGCAAGGGTCGAATGTCGTCTATGTCCTGTTCGATCCGCTTTGCGCACACTGCGGCAGGCTCTATAAACAATCGACTGCCATCGCGTCGGCATATGATGTCGAGTTCCGATGGATTCCAATTTTCATCACTGAGAAGAGCTATCCAATTGCTGCGCTGATCCAAAAGATCCATAGCGAAAATCAAAGTATGGGCCTTGAAATCCTGGATCAGGTTCTTACCAAGCAGTGGAAAGCTGAAGACCACATCATGGAAATTGCTGGCCTGACAGAGGCTGATTATGAGCAGGTCAAACCTGCTGGCGCCGTGTTCTATTCGATCACGCGTGAAGTACCTGGTATCGGTACGCCATTTGTGATGTTCAAGAACGCGGACAACAAGGTAGAAGCGTTTGGTGGTGTGCCGTTGGCCACCGATTGGGCAAGCCTGAAAAAGAAGTGATATGAACAATGAAAAAGCCCGCTTTGCATAATGCTAAAGCGGGCTTTTTTGTTGGGCTTTACCCCATTCTCATCTGGGGGCTTCTTTGTTCTGGTTCTTCTGGCGTGTCCAAGGCGCTCCGTGGCGGGTGCAGATGAAGCTTGATCCCCTTTCCCTCCGTCAAGCCCGATTCAACCCCCTTCCTGTTTGCTAGTTCTCCGCTCATGAAAGCTGAAAATATAGACTCCGCTTTTTCCCCTCCAAGTAGCGCAGCTACACCTGTTACACCATCAACAAATCCACGGACTTTGTAAAACTCGCTAAGGCGCTGCTCGCTCAGGTCCAACTTACCAACCGACCATAACTGGAAGGCATAGGCCTGCATCTCTGACGGGCTCTCCAGTGCTGCGTTGATGGCCACTTCAGCAATGCCTTGCCCCCGCATGTTTTCAGTTACATACGCTGCAACCGGCCCCTCATTTGAAAAGATCGTCTGTAGCGACAGGCGTTCTTCTGCGTTCAGCAGCTTAGCTTCACATGCGTGCCATGCCTCGTGATAGAAGGTCTCGCGGTCGGTGTATTGCTCATTCAAGCCAAGCACGTCGAGCGCCGTATGATAGAACCCAGCCTTACCGCCCTCCTCGTTGAATAGCATGAATTTCGGTGCCGACTGCTCGAACAGGCGATGCAGCTCATGTACACCCAGATCGACAATGTCTTGTGGTGACAATGGGTATGAGCTTCTGTCCTCGCTATTGAGCACAGGCATCTCAATGTCGCCGAGGATTGGGTGGGACACCTGACGGACTTCCATATCGATTGCCTCAAGCAGTGGCAAAACCCACTGGTTGATTCGTTCCAGGTGCTCCTTGTCAGGATACAACTCGCCACCTCTGCCAGCGGGCACAAGGTAGTCGTTTCGTTTGCCCTGGAACCTAAGCTGATCTGCGAACCAGATTTCCATTGCCCGAGCGAACATCTCTGCCGGTTCTGCCCAATAGTCGCCTTCCTTTTTTGACGCGACCATCATCTCCGAGAGTTCCGTGTAACTTTCGATCTTGTCCTGGGCAGTGCCTGGTGCAGGCTTGCGCATGATCGCCACCTGAAGATCTCTGAACGCTTGTCGTACCGGTTCACGCACTTTTGAATCATTTATCGTCGGCAAAGCACCTGGCTTCTGCAACACGTAGGCGAACGTGTTAAGCAAATCTTGAGGCTTGCCCGTATGGATATGTCCAAAGTGAAGCGCAACGCCATGAAAATATTCGTGGGCCAGCAAGCCGTCGCCAGACATGCGAGTGAGGTTGATGGCGTAGTTTGCAGGCTCAAGATGTGCCGCAGCTGGTCGGCTGCCACCCTCCCCCCGTGATCCAATACACAGCCCAAGCCGACCGCCCAAACTTAGCGCCAGTGGCTCCCATCCCATTACCTTCGCAAAATCCATCATGGAGTCATACGAAAGGTTTAGGTGTTTTTCGCGTTCTTTCTGGTTCGTCCAGTTTCCGTACTCTACGCCACTGAATCCGAAGGTTTTCAGGAAGTCCTCTGAGATGACAGAGATTCCATTGCGGTAGTCCTCGCCAACTCGGACAACCTCATCACGCATAACGCGTGAACCGGTTGTTGGCCTGGCCACCTTCTTGGACTTCAAGTAATCAGCCCAAGTTGCGCGATCAAGAACCTCCCTCATTGCGGCTGAGTTTGTGAAGGGGGAGTAGTCCCGCACGGAAAGGTTCGGTATGCCGCGTACCTTGAGATCTTTTGACTGATAGACGCCCCTGACTGATTCGCTATAGCAAATTGCGTGCGTATAGCTCCTGAACTCAATATCGAGCATGGCCCCGTTCATGTGTCTTGTGTCGTGTGGTGCTGTGTCGCGCAGCTCGCCAGTTTTGACTTTCTCAATGAGAGCTGTGGTCCCGTCACGCATCGCCGCCACAAGATCAGCAAACGCTTTCACGTGCTCCATCGCCAAAGACTTTGGTGTCTTGGGTAGGCTTTTCCAAAGCATGTCGATAGCGATTGCTGTGTACAAGTGCAGTCCGGCTTCTTTCATCTCCTCGTAGCTCGTGCGCGGCCAGATCATCTCACGCTTCAGGTAGATTGCTTTTTGCTCTGGAGTCATTCGTGACGTGTGCATCATCAAGTCATCACGGCTGAATCCGCGAATATCCTTGCGCGCATAGCCAGCCACTACGCCAGTATCCTGGTAGTCACCCGCTGTGCTATCAGTTGCTTTTTCCACACCTGCGCGTTCACCAGCCAGTAATGAGCAAAGCTCTGGGTCTGAAAATGAAATAGCATCGAAAACGGCAAATTTTGCCTTGTACTTGTACACCTCTTTCGTCTGAACCATTGCCTTGCCCAGAACAGCATCACGGCTTTCGCTCACAGCATCGTTAGACCCCGGAACCGAATGTATGTAAAACCGTTTTTTTGCTGATATCGCGACAACCACACCTTGGTTGCCCCGCAAATGCCTCATAGCACCGTGGATTAGCCGCTGCATTCCAGCTTCAGAAAACTCTGTAACGCGTCCTTGGAATGAGCGCATTAACTCGTTTTTGACCCATTCGCTGAGCTTGCTGTCTTGTGCGTTTTTTGTCGCTTCAATGGCCTTGTTGAATCGAGTAATGAGGGGGAAAGCTGACAAGAGCCGCTTCGCTTTCGATAACTCGTCAAAGCGTTCGCCCACCAAGTTGTGTTCCGCAAGATTTTCAAGCGCCTGAGCCATTGCAGCGGCGGCATCTTGATATGCCGCATGCGGCTGAATGCTAGTGCGTGATGAGCATGCGCTGGAGAGGCCTGGAGTTATCTCTACAAGCTTGGCCACGCCGCTGCTTTCATAGGTCATCGACAATTCGGCAAACGATAGATCGGCATCAACCGTATTCACTCCGCTTGGAGATGGGTTTTGAGTCTCGCGCAGTATTTCTTTCAAGGTGACCAGTGAGACGTTGTTCCTGGTCATGCTTAGGTTGAGCTGCCCATAGTTCATTCCGGATGCATCAGTTGGGACCGAGTAATTAAAGAGAGTAAGGCTAACCCCGTCGCTCTTCTCCACCCCGTGCAGCGCTTCCTTCGCAACACCGTATTTATCACCAGCGACGGCGATCATCACCATTAGCTGGTTCGCGGTGATTTCACCCCCCAACTGGGAATGCTCCATGTCGGCAAGGGCATTCGTAACACGGTGCCCCCTGTAGAATTCGAGAGGAATTGCGCTATCGACGCCAGCAGCATCGCCAAGGGCTTTGGCGCCTATCTCAAACTCTGACACGCGAACACGCACCAGGTTATCGAGGTTGCTCGCGATATCTCCATATGCAATCACGCCGTCGTCGAGGACAGGTATCGCGGCGACACCATCAGTAACCGAGTAGAAGCCGACTTGATTGTAGGTGCCGACACGCATGCCGATGCCCGAACTCGACGCCTCTAACGATCGGTTGCGGGCCAAACAGAAGCCAACACCAGTGGAGCCATAATAGTGTTTGGAAACGGCGAGCAGGTTCGACTCGATAGACTCAAGTACATCCTCAACCTCATTCCGAATATCGGTGAGTAAATTATCTTCCTGTGCTCGGATTGCGAAATCTACCCGCCAACGATCTTCAGGGAAGTAGATACAAGCCTTCAGGAACGAAACGACGGCCTGGCCGACTTCAGCGCGTAGTGATCCAAGGTTGAGATGTGCATCTGATTGATATGCATCTTGTGATGCTTTAGCCACTTCTGTGTGGCTGAGCAAACTGCTAGACCATTCCTGGCCAGCGTCCAAGAATTGAACCTGCTGACGATTTACCTGGCCGAGGGTTGAAGCTGAGATGCCGCCTACGAATCGAGGGCCACCCTCGTAAACCCAAGCCTTGTCATCTCCTACGCGCAACGGCATCGCAAGACGACCTTTATGGATGATGCCATCAGAGTCAGCCCAGTGAATGGAGTCGCCGCCATTCAAAATGGTTTTGCCTCTTTGCACGGCCTGTTGAAGGTCTACGCCTTCCCACCCCTTCAGTAACGCGAAATCAAGCGCGTCACCTATAAGGCGGGCCTCATGCCGCATCCTGGCAAAAACCAACTCGGTTACAGCATCAGCCTCTGGTGTTGAGTCCCCTGCCATCGCGGACTCGACGTGACTCCAAGCCACCGCCTTCGATGAAACATCATGAAAGCTTAACTCGAACAGGACTGCGTCCAAGTTGTTTTGCCAGAGTCTGGCGATCTCGTCCTGAACAGAAATCGGGACTGGGTTTTCTTGAACCTCGTCCTGCGCATTGATCAGGTCTTCAGGACGAAACCCTTTCAGTACAATTGCTGATGAAATGTACTGGAATTCTGATTGGGTAACTGGCCCAAGGCGCAGCCATGCGCGACTCCCCTTCTTGAACCCTAAGTCGTCCAGGCGTGCGCTCCAGTCAACTGGTGCGCGCTCGACGGTGGTTACGAGCTTGTTTTTCACCATGACTGGTTTGAACAAGGCCTCGCTATGCTCCCCCCAAATCGCTGGTAGCGAAGAATCGCGAATGACCGTTCCCATTGCTACATCATCCCTGGCCGTTCTGTGCGCTGGTTGTACCCAAAGGCCTCAGCAACCTTCGTGAATACTGACTTGAGGAAGTCAGCAATGCCATCCATCAACTCGCTGAGACGTTCACTCAGCTTGGTGCCGTTGTGATCGTGCAGGGAGTCGAGCATTTCCTTGTGCTTTTCACTGACGTTTTTGATTTTGCGACTGATCTCAACGTCGAGCTGATCACCAGACAAACCGGATGCTGCGCCTGCAATAGCTGCTTGGCTCGCCTTGGTGGACAAGGTGCCTACGGCCTGCACCAGATCATCTAACATCTGCTTGTTTGCAGGGTTGGCCATGAACTCCTTTACGAACTCAGCTTTGTTCTCGCCCTTTAAGCCCTTCAATCCCGCCGAGAAGCCATTGGCGCCGAACTTACTCAGGATGCCGTCCATGTTTTGGGTAAGCGAATCAACTTCACCCGACAGTTTCCCGTACTTGCGGCTACTGATTGTGTTGTTTATTTGAGCCCCGCCAGCGCGAAGCATTTTGGTCAGGCCAACCAAGCCTGCTCCGCCAAGCATGCTCATTCCTTGAATGATGCCGACTTCGTGACGCTGTGATTGAAGATCACCAGCTGCCCCTGGCGCGTTAGCCCGAGCAATACTTTCCATTGTGTCAGCGGCTTGCTGGCGCTGAGCTGCGTCGAGGGATGCATTTACCCCCTCGTTGAAGTTCAGGCCCACTGGCGGCATCTGACCATCAGCACCTGGGGAGGCTGTACTGGAGTTGGCTAAAGATTCACCAAGCGTATCGGTCAGGCTTTCTTGCGGTGCTTCAGTCGCAGAGGCTGAAGAGGCTTCAGTTTCTGGCGCGGGCACGTTATCTGTTGTCGATTCATCATCGAACAGCGCAGCGTCCAGCAACTCATCCTCCGAAGTGTTCAATCCCTCTACAGCCTGGACATCTTCTTCGGACGCCGCCGCAAAGGCATTGCTCAAGAGGGAGTCGATTTCGTCAAGGTCGAGAGTGGGCTCAATGCGCGTATCGGTATCTTCTCGTGCACGAGCAACTTGCTCTCGAACTACATCTAGCTCTTCATCAGCAGAGAGCGCCGTGTCAAAGCTCCCCGTGATCTTGACGCCTGGTTCATTATCATTTGCCAACATTCAATTCTCCTTAACGCGTCTGCAAGCCATCTTTTGAAATTTCACGTATTTCTTTCATGGCAGCGAGGATACTTTGTTCGCGCATGTACTTATTTGCCAACCCTTGTTGATAAAGTTGCTCGGCTTGACCGAGAACAAGCTCTTTGAGCAGCGCCATTTCACTAGCGCTTGCACTTTGCTGCTTGAGCCAAGTTGGCGAGAGTGCTCTATAGTTGGCTCCCAGCTCTTCAATCTGATACCCGGATAGTCTGCCCGTATCCCAAAGAGCCTTCGTATCCTTGTCCATACCTTCCACGTAATAGGAAAGCTGATCCTTAAAGGTATCTGAGTTAACAAATTGAATTCTCTTACTTTCATCCTGATCAAGAATGTATTGAGCAGCTTCCTGGCGCTTCGCCAAGACCTTCATTTGCGACAAGCCTTCTCGCTCACCTTGAGAGCCATTTTTCTCAATGCGTTTAATTTCTTCTTCAGAAGGCAACTCTACTGGATAAGGGTTTACAGTTGCGTCCCTGATTTTACGGTGTTTAGCAATCGACGTTGAATCGTTGGCTATTGGATCATCAGCAATGATGATTGTTGAATCAGCGTCTTCATCTTCTGCAAAGGTCTCTAAAACATTTGTTATCGAATATTCTTTCCGGCTCTCTCCTGGCGGTAAATTCGCACCGCGTGAGTTGTAGCTAGACGTTTTCTGCGAAAGAACTTTTCGAGCCGACGACGTGGCCCCTTTGGCCCCTGAGCGAACACCGGATGTAGCTACTTGGGAGCAAGCAAGACGTGGCTTCGCAATAGAAGGGTCCATGGTGTAGGCATTTCTTATACGCTGCTGTGTCACACCCTCAGATGTGGCAATAGCTGTTTGAATGCCTAAAGACGTTCTCATTTCGTAGTCTTTGGCATTCAACAGCGCTTCCGTCTGCATCCGTATCGAATCTATGATGGAGTGAGCGGCGTTGTAAGTGGCATCTTGGCAGTTGTAGCAATAAACGGGTATGCCGGCAGCAAGCACACCTTTAGACGTAGTAAGAAATGCAATAGTTACAGCCGCCTTGAGGATGGTTTTAGAGTCCATTTATTCCATCCTTCACAATATTGCCAATGGTGGTTTCTACTCGCGGCGTACGATTGCTTGCTCCGTTCGGAAGCTTATTTGTTAGTTCTTTAGTTTTCTCACGTAAAATTTCTTTGGCTTTTGCGGATGCTGCTTGAGCGACTTGGTCTTGCACGATTTTACCAAAGTCGTATGTCTCTTTTTGGACACCGCCTTCTCCTGTTGTCGCACCAATACCTATGGACGCAATACCATACGGGTCAGAAATGTTGTACTGAAGCTTTCCTACAATACTTGCAAGAAAGTCGTTAGCGAATTTACATGCCATATCTCGGATCTTTGCCATGATCCCGCTGAGCAGGCCGCCTGTAGATGGAATACGCAGTCGAAGCAACGAATCCAGTGTGTCAAGAATAGGTAGACAACTAGCGTCCTTCACAGTCGGGGCTGTTTCAATCTGTTTAGCGATGGGTTCTTCAAGGTTGCGCTTGTAAATACCTACCGCCATTTCATCCATTTTTTTCACGTTTGCGGTCATCATGTCGTCGATGTCGCAAGCCGTATCTGTGGGCATGTTGCTCGCAGCTTGGGAGGAATGGACAGGCAGTACAAAGCAAGCGCACAGCAGGATTGCTGTTGGCTTCAACTTATTCATGTCGAGTTTCTCTTATGGTTCTGATGGCCTCAGCGATTGCATTGGTTCGGGTATCACCGAATACGCGCCCCAAAAGCTCACCTCGGTGGACGACCATGACTCGCTCGAAGAACAAATCGGCGAATCGACCTGCGTCCCCGCCAATGCGGCCAAGGGCTAAAGCAAAACGGTTTACGAAATTCGGCGAATTGCGATCCATTACCTCCAGCATCCGGAAGAAGCGAGAGGAGGCCACCCAGGCAAGCAATTCAGCAAGAGCTGCAGCCATGTAAGGCTTGTGCATATCCCTGACCCATGACTCACGCTCGCTCAACTCAATGAGTTGATGCAACAAGCCGTTCAGTTCAGCGTCGCCGCCTTTGCTGAGCCAAACCTCTTGGCTGTCCATCCAAGTCATCAGGCGAGCAAGGGAATCACCCGATTCTTTCCAGCGTTGAGCGACAACGGCAGCATCGAGCAACCCACCGTCTGGACTGGCACCGATGGAGCTGAGTGATTGATTCAAATCGTCCACCCTAAACCTTTTTAACAATGTATCGTATTTTTATACCATACTTATTGTCGCTTGCCTAAACGGCATTCAGCAGCCTCTAGCGAGAGAATTCATGGAAAAAACGATCCCCGCCGCCCCGCAACCTTCGGCTGCTGGCGAACCATCTGCGCAGGCGGTACCGCCAAAGAAGAGCAGCCTGATTGGTGGCTCTATCAAGTTCCTGCTCGCCACAAAAACTTGGTCGAAGCAGGCAGCAATCCTTAGGAAGCGCGGGTCATTCCCGCTACTGAGGGAGGTGCTGAAAAATCATGTCACGTCGAATCGCGTCGTCATTCCCACTAACATCATTAGCGATCACCTGATTGCTAAATCGATCATCGGCCATCGGGTCATCCTCGTCGCGGCTGCACTTACATTTGTGTACGCACTCATGCTTTTTTCACGCGGCCTTGCCGTCGGCGTGAAGATGGATGCCTGGCTTAACGGATCTCTTGTGTTATCGCTTCCCCTTATCGTCTATTCCGGCACGAAAATTCTTATGAGCTGGAAGGTGCTAAGGGTTTTTCACGCGGAGTTGGACGATAGAAGAAATGCGAAAGCAGAAGCGACCGCCTTGGGTGCGAACAATGCAAACTCGTAACTGGTTGACCTCAAAGTCATGTCTTTTTTTCGTCGCGCTTGCAGCGTTAATGGTCGCGAGATTGGCTGATGCTGCTGATGGCGGGTTCACGGTCGAATCGCTCGATTCGGTATCTAACGCTGGCTATGATTTTGGGCAGAAGATCATCAACTGGATAACCTATGGCTCAGACACGGGGTCACACGGCGAAAAATCACTGCTCTCAGTACTCTCACTAACACTGAACACCATCGGGATGTTCATGATGGCAGTGTTGCTGGTTTTTGGTGGTGGTAACTACATCATCCAGACTGCCAACAAGGGTGTCCCTGGTGGTCAAGTTATTTCGTCATTCTGGATGCCCTTGCGCATGGTCGTTGCCAGCATTTTGATGATGCCCATGACGTCAGGCTTTTCTGGAATGCAGTACGGCGTCACTTCAGTAGCTGAGATGGGCAATACGCATGCAAATATTCTCGAAGAAAAAGGTCTTACATACATATACAATTACGGTGTTTATCGGCCGATAGCGCTCATTAATGGTGAAGATATTATTTTTGGCTGGATCGGATCTGAAGTATGCAGGCAGTACATTAATGCATACACCAACACGGAAACGATTGGCTACGTCGTTAGCAACACTGGAACCGTACAAACTGGATTTACCAACAAAATCCAATATCCATATAACGAGCCGGTAAGCTCATACAGAGCAACTAACCCTCGATCAGAATACTGCGGATCAATTACAATTTCAGCACCGGCAAAAGGAGATATTCCAGATAGCACCGGGGTGTTTGATTTTGCAAAAAATGATGACATTTCGACTTCTGTAACATCAGAAGCACAAGCAAAACTGGTTTCCTTGCTAGCTAGTCTTCGGCCTCAAATCTCCTCGATCGCTTCTAAAATCTTGTCAGATCAAAGCGCACTTCAATCCATGCAAAATAATGGATCAGGTGCCCAATCTACTTTTGAAAACGCATTACAGGAAGCCCGAGGCAAGGCTTCAGGGCTCTCCGGGGAAATCGAATCCGTACTTCAAAAATACAATGAAGGCCGTCAATCTATTGTTGCTCAAGCCGTTAACACCGCGAACTCTGCCGCTAAAGACGGCAAGGACTGGAAGTCACAGACCATCGATATGGGGTGGCCGTTGTTGGGTACTGTCTTCTGGCAAATCAATACAAATCAGTCCCAGATAAATAGCCTTGCGCAGCTTATGCAAGCGACCGCTACTGACCCTGCTATCGATGGCGAATGGTCTCAAGATCAACGATTCCAAGAAATTGCACAGCGTATCCAAATGGTTAAAAAGTCGTACGCTAATTCAGCAGGCGGAGCGCTAACTAAGGACTCTGGGCAAATTATCCCTTCTCTCTCTGCTATATCCATGGCAGGCGCTGAAGGATCTAATATGTATGACGCTGTTAAAATGTCTATGTATAACGTCCTCAGTAGTATTACCAAAAGCGCTTTGGCAATGAACTCTCCTGATGATTTAATCATAAATATTCAATACATCGGTTCTGCTATTGGTGCAGCAGCAGAATTAATGTATCTGACAAAGGCGGGCGTATTTTCGGGGATGACCTTTGTTGCAAAAACCGCTGAGGCAACTGGTGAGGCGGTTAGTTCTAACGTTGTTTCCTGGCTTACTGGTATAGGAGTTGGCGCAAAAACAATTGGTGGTATTGGCTCCGTAACTATTGCGGTTATAGATGCGCTAAACAAATTTCTTTTTCCTTTGATTGATCAAATTCTGGCAGTCCTAATTGCTGTCGGATTTGTAGCTGGCGTCGTCTTACCGACTATCCCTCTAAGCATTTGGTTCATGGGTGTAATCTCGTGGATGTTGTTTTACATTGAGTGCCTACTGGTTTCCCCATTCTGGCTCGCTGCGCACGGCACCGCAGAGAAAGAGGGGTGGGGCACGGAGCATACGCGGCAAGGTTATATGCTTATGATCGGGCTCTATTTGAACCCAATCTTGCGTGTTGCGGGTTTTTTCGCCATTTTCATCGCACTGAAGCCTATTGGATACCTCGTTGCCTGGTTCTTCGACTACGTTGCGGGCGTGCTTCAATCTGGGTTCGTCAACCTGTTCTCTTCGGTCGGCGGAGTGGTAGTGGGCGTGATGTTCGCCTACACAGCCATCGTCCGGGTGTTCTCACTGCCATCTGAACTGTTTGAAAAAGGACTGCGCTGGGTAAATGGCGGCCATGAGGTAACAGGCGATGGTCACAGCGAGGAAAAAGCGCGGAGTAATTTCATGGCCTTCGTAAGTAAAGGAGAGAATGCTGCTACACGACCGATGCAGTTCACATCGAAAAAGCCAATTCCTGGCAGTGA
Organism: Pseudomonas sp. WS 5027; assembly: GCF_012985695.1. NCBI lineage: Bacteria > Pseudomonadati > Pseudomonadota > Gammaproteobacteria > Pseudomonadales > Pseudomonadaceae > Pseudomonas > Pseudomonas sp. WS 5027. The sequence goes on from NZ_JAAQWU010000013.1 coordinate 131,751, forward strand.
CAGTCCCAACAAGTCGTAAGGCCCTCAAAAAAAAACCAGCGTGATCGCTGGTTTTTTTTGGCCTGTTGCTAGAGGGTGAGCGGCTACATCAGCATCGGCACAGCCATGCCGCCAACCGCCATAATGATGAACGCAAACATGAACAGCCCTGCGTAAGGATTCGATCCGGTGACCATCAGCTTATGAAACCAAGTGCCCGCCTCTGGTTGTGCGAAGATGAATCCTTCGCGATTTGCGCACTCCAGCCATCCGCGCATCATGCCTACCGCAGCCACTTGATAAACAAGCACCGAGCCAACAGCAAACATGCCTGTGGTGAACGCTGCGTTCGCCAGGTGACGCATGAAGCCACCAAGCCCATTAGGCATCAGAAGTAGGCCCGCTACACCACTCACGCCGTCGACCGCCTTGCCAGCGTTCCATGGGAGAACATAAGCCCACTCCAGCATCACAATCCCGAGGACAGCACCCGCCACCAGCATCGGGAAGGTTTCCCGCGCATAGTTGTAGCCTGAAAGCTTGCCAGCGACAGCGGAGTTACGCAGCGCTGCAACTGCTCGCGGGCCGAATGCCAGAAGCATTAATACACCCACGACAAGACAGCCTGCCCCGGTTTTATACTGGTAAAACCCCATCGCGAAGAACAACAACGCAACAAACCAGACCGACACTTTCCACATAGGCCAGACTTCGGTAAACCAGTTACCAGTCGATTCGCGGCTGTAGTAGAACTTGAATTTCCGCTGCGCACCTTCGCCCTTCGCGGCTACGCCAACCGCGCCATAACGGTTCGCCAGGCTCACCAGTATTTTTGATTCAACCCCGAGCGACCCTGCCGACCACGGTAGCGACACTGAGCCCTGCGGATTCACTCGCACAGACTTAGCTGCCGCCTCAAGAATTTCATTGCATGGCTTGTAGCCTGCAACCCCAGCGTTCGAGTACGTCGTTTTTGTGTTCATGGAACCCCCCAAGCAAGTTTGAAATTGGCCTGATCTTATACTGAGCCTAAACACACCCCCTGTCAATATATAAATATTAAAAACACAAACTATTACGCGCTTATTCCTTTGCTGTTAGAATGCCCCCTCATGACCACTTAACGCTTCCCCAGGTAATCACATGGCAAGACCCCGACTCGAAGGCAATCACATCACGGGCACGACGTTTAAGCTTCGCCCTGAGCTATTAGCCATCGTCACGGCGGGCGCTACCGCCCTTTCCCACCAGATTGCACGCACTCATCCCAGAAAGCGCATGCCATCACCAAGCAATGCCCTGTGGCTCCGCTCACTTGTTGAGTACACCTACGAACATATTTCCGAGGCCACGCCTGAAGTTCAGATCGCAGCTATGTATGCGGTGGTTGAACACGTCAAGAATCCAATCCCAGTCAGCATGAAGATCCCAGAGGAGCAGCGTGTGAAGTTGCGCAAGCTTGAGTGCTTCGTACAGGCCCTGGACTGGACTATCGACTTCAATCGAAACGCTGCATTGAATTTTATGGTTCTGGTTTACGGAGAAAGGTTCAACCGGACGCTTGAGCCGCTGCTTTCCTCGCCATAACCGAGCAAAGCTCGCCGTTACTGACACCATAAAAAACGGGGCTTACGAAGCCCCGTTGTAGTGTTCATTGTGTTTATCCCATTGCCTCCAGCAGACTGCCAAGAGGCTTGCGGCGCACCGTTGGAGGTGGCGTTGTAATTCCTGCCTCGTTGCCCGTTGCTGTCGATTCAATCTCGCGCACAACACTTTCAATGATAGCGCTCGAAGACTCGAAAGCCCGCCTGCTTCCTGCTTCAAGTTCCGCAGATGGAACTTCTGCTGGGGCCGGAGCAAGATGCGGATCTTGTCCGTGCGACAGAGGTAGGCTTTCCACGTTATGGTCCACGGCTACTTGCTCTGAAGCTTTCGCGTATGACGGAGATTGTGCAACTGGAGCAGACTGTTGCTGGCAATTAATTTGCGATTCTGTAGGCCGTTCAGTGACGGCTGTTTGCCCGCCATCTAACATCCTGTAGACAGCGGCGCTTTGTCCTTCGTCTTGGCGCAGTTTTGACCTTAGACAGTCCAGCAGGAACTCTTGCAGCACCCCCGCTTCCCTCATGGACTCAGTCATGCTAATCAACCGGTTTTTTTCGCTGTTTAGAGAAACGTCTTTGTCAGTGGCACGCATGATTATCTGCACACGTGCCTTCAACTGGCGCGCCGATACGATAGGTTTACGTCCAGCCATTTCATGTCTACCTGGTGGTGGTCAGATTCAGGCGCTTGTCTGCTGCGCTTTCATGTACTTCAGCACGCCGCGTGCATTCGCAAATTCATCGCCAATGCTGCCGACTGGTACAGCGTTCTTTAGTGACTCACCGAAGAGTACAGCGCCGCCGCCCACAAAGTGGATCACCTCAAAATCGTTGATACGACCCGCCTTCGACTGCATGTACGAGACCACCCGCTGAGTAATGGCGCGAAAGATCGCATCAAGATCTGCTTTTAAGTCATGCGTTTGGCCACCAGCTTTGTGAATGCCGTTTTGCATAATGCGTTCTACAGCCCGAGCCGAAAGCGCGGATTCAAAGCCACCTGTGCTGTATTTCTTTTGGTAGGCGTTGTTGATCTCTTCCCGAACATCGAGCACGCCGATTTTGGTAGTGCCGGAGTGTGCATGGTCGATCTTGATATCGCCATCAACCATACGAATGCAGACGATGTCCGTCGTGGAGCCGCCAATATCGACGATCAATGCACTGCCGTCGTTGTCGGTCAGTTCTTCGAAGGCATCGGTCATGTTGCAGTTTTCATCGAGAGCCCAGTCGTAAAAGGCACTCATGCCCTCAGGGAACACCCTGGCGCCAACGACCTTAACGGTTTTATCGCCTTGCTCAGCAATCACATTGTTGTGAATGAAGTTATTCTGAGAGCGCTCCTGGATGTCCGTATTCTTCTGACCGCCGACCATAAAATAGTCGGCAAATGGGAGAGTTACGCCAACCTGTACCTGCTTACCTTCCATACCGGAGCGAATCAGCGCGTGGTGCATCAGAACTCGGTTAGCCTCCACGAACGGGTAGTTCGAGTTTCGCAGGTCAAGCGGCTGAGTGATTGCCGAGCTGCATGTATAGGTGTTGGTGACGTTGCCTTCTTCGTCTACGACGCGGTAGGTGTCCTCTTTTGCTCCATCAACGCTAGTCAACGATGACCCACCAATCTGAATGCTGGTATCGACTTTCGTGCATACGATTTTGCCCGCATCATCGAACTGCGCAACCTTGTGGGATGCGTAGCCATTGTCATCTGCAACCAAGTGAATAGTTTGTTGTGGTTTCTTAGTCATTTTCAGCGCCTTGTAGATTTTAGTATTTGGCCATTCTGGCCATTTTGCGATTTGTGGATTTTGTTCTGAACGGGCCAGCGAAGGAGCGCCTGATCCGTTTGAGTGTGTACATCACCGTCCATCCCTTTCGCTCAAGCACAATCAGCAGCATCACAACGCAGAAGCAAATCTTCAGCGTGATCAGAAACGGCAGCACTGGAAGGATAAGGAGGGGCACCAATACGCTTGTATGGGCCTCAATGATCTTGAAGCTGATCTTCGATTGCTTGCTGACGAAAGCGGTATTGATCGGTTCGCCTTTTGCGGTTTCCAGAATCATCCGAGAAACTCCGACTTAAGCTCACGCTCAACGGCATACAGCGTCGACTCGTCGATGTTGCCGAGCTTGAACTGGGCTTCAGCTGATTTGAGCAAGCTCAAACCTTGTTGCTCGGTAGCTTCTTTTATAAGCAATGGCACTTTGTCGATACTGCTGCGAAGTAGCTCATGCCTGATGTCCTGGTTGAACGCGAGCGCTGAGCGAATCGCTACCAAACCATGACCATCCTTGTTCCTCAGCAATCGCTGATGGACGATGAGTCGGCAGTTGTCGATCAGCGCGTTCGTGATCCGAATCCGCTCGTTGGCGGGAAACGCATCAACCATTCTCGGAATCGTCATGTGAACGCTGCTGGTGTGCGAAGTTGTGTAGGTCGTGTGAGCTGACATCGAGGCCATAACAGCGCCATCAATCGTTTCTCGGTCTCGCGCTTCACCGAACACGACTTGGTCAGGATGCCGACGCAGCATGTTTCGAACGGCCAAGTACCACTCTTTAATGTGCGCACCATGCCCAGCCCGCCCAATGTCTGACTGGATAACTTGCCCAGTGATACCTGGGATGTCGTTCAAGTCATTCTCAATTGGCGCGTAGTACGTGATGATTCTCTTGGCTGGATACCCTGTAAGGTTTCGGCGAAGAAGGGAATCGAGCAGTGTTGTCTTACCGGAACCAGTAGGCCCCGTGACAATCACGATTCCCGAATCTGGCTGAGAGTTTTCTACGATGTACTGTTCAATGCCCAACTGCTCGTGCGTTGGTATATCTTTTCCCGTTGGGCGAAAGATAATCTCGATCCCATCGCCGCCGCCTGGTGCCAAGCAACCAGTAGCACAGCATCGAAACCGCACCGGCTTTTTTAGGCCGCGACTTACGATGTAGTTGAAATCCCTGGGCTCGGCGCGAGCGATCTCCATGGCAGCGTTTGGGTCATTGACCAGTGCGCCAAGAAGATCCTGTATCTCGCTTAAATAGAATTTCCGGTCGCCAAATCTGTAGAGGTTTCCCCCCGCCACTATGATGATCTTGTCTCCGTTTTGCAGGCTAAGGTCGGTAACCTTGTTCTCAATGCAGTAGGCCAGTAGTTGATCTAGGTAATCGAGATCAAGCTTCAGCGGCACCGGTATCAGCGGTTCTTCGAGCTTTTTGTTCATTACCAGAGAAGCCACTACCCCTGGCCGATGCTGAGATACTGCCGAGTCACGCTCCATCAGCGCGTCCATATTGGTGCCCACGTCTGACTGTTGGTGAAGTTGCCCAGTTGGCCGATGCCGATAATTTGCTCACCCACGTTCATGGTTCGACCTTGGAACGTGACCTGCGAATTGACCACCTTCAGATCTGCGGGAGTGAACATATCTCGTGCTTCGAGGGTCACGTACTGATGGCGCCCCTCTACAGCCTTGGCCAACTGATTGACCCGATCCTTGAACATCTCGTCTGCCTGGTAGACGCCCGCATTCCAACCCTCAAGCAGTGACCGCTTCCACTCGCTGGTCTCAAAGTCTTCTCTCGGGTAGAGAGCTTCGTGCGGTAGCTCGGGCTTATCAAAGCGCTGGTACACGTAATCCCGCCAAGTGGGGATCGAAGAAACCACCGTCGCCTCCTCTTGAACGGTGTAGGCGACTTTTACCTTGTGAACGTCACCTCCCTCTTTCGTGAACTGATCGCGCACCTCGGTGATCGCCGGAATGAGCAGATGTCCATCCCTTACGAACTGAGCAAGGTTGAAGGCAACATTGAGCTTTGGCTCAACGGCATCGAGATAATCCATGATCATCCCGTACCGGTACGCCAATCCTGTTTGTGCACCCACCCGCAACCCTTCCTGGCGCAGGGCATCGGTACGCAGCTTCCCGCCCTCGTCTTTTGAAAGCTCTTTCGTGTCTCGGCCCTTCAACTCGCCAATCGACCTAAGCTCAGCTGGTGCCTCGATCTGTGATGAGGGCATTTCTGCTACCGGAAAATCCACCATCATTTACCCCGTATAAGAATATTAAACCTTGTTACTCGGGACATTATCACACCTCCCTGATTCGACTACAAAGAAGGAGTGCGTGGTACTGTACCACAGCAGTCTAATTGTTGTGCCACCGAAATAGCAATCGTCGAATTTCAAAACCTACTGAGCTGAGCCGCATGAGCCCTCTAAATGGCGCTTTTCCGGACGTCTTGTCGGTGCAGGCTACCTTTCATGCGGCTTTTAAATGGCAATTCAATGCCATTCCTAAGCCATTCTTAAGCCATTTTAGCGCCACAAAAATATCGCCAGATAGCTCAGCCCCTTGCCATACTTTTTCCCGTGGTTTTTTATGGCATTCAAATGGCATTGTTGTGCCACAGAAATGCAAACCGCCTATTTCGGTGGCATTTAAATACAATCTTGTGGCACAGAAATGCTGTTTGGTGCCACGCAGCGCCGTTTCACCCTTACCCCTTCTCAAGCCGTTCTCGACCTAGGCCTACCAGGCGCATCCAATTCATGACGCTTTCCGTACTCTGGCCCGACCGATAATCAGTCGACTCACTTTCAGAAATCCACGCACATCTCTTGCGTTTCAACCTGACCGAAAATGCCAGCGCCAGAGTCCCACTCGGATGGCGGAGCCATCGCCATTGGCCTTCGCGCCCTTACCCTTTCATACGTCGATCTCGGCGCTAAATCTACTTTGTACCTAGCATCGAATCTTATCTGTACCAAGGCTAGAACGTTTTGTGTACCTGGGTTAGAATTTAGGTGTGTACCGGGGTCCGAACGCTTCCTAAAAACGTATCGAATCTATTACGTTTTGGTGTTTTTTGGTGGTACACCGAAAAATGGCGAAACGACCGGCCAACGCTACATATGCCAGCAAGAAGTGAATCCTTCGTCATCGAAATGAGTAGGATCGTTAACACCCATTTGGGCGCGAACCATGACTATCAGCAGTGAAATCCAGTTACGTGCTATTGGCATCCTCAACGCTTTCAAGAGCGACAACCTTGAAGGCTCGGTATCATCGCAAAGCAATAGCGTGGACGTAGAGACATCCTCAGCGCCAACCCTGATGCCCTCTCCCACCGATCACCCTGATGCGAGCGTTGACGTAGCAAAGTTCACGCGCTGGCTCGATCACCGCGTTACCGATAAAGGCCTGGGTGAGCAAACGGCATTGTGTTATCGCAAATGGGTTGCGAGTCACCTCGAAGCGGTGGGTCATGCGTCAACGTCTGAGCTTCGCTCCTGGATACCGCCAAGCAGGCGTGAACGACTCAAGGAAGCAGCGTCATTGAGTCCCGAGAACGTACTGCTCAATGGCGTGGACGATACAAAGCTGTTCGTAGCGACGACGAAGAAGAATCAGCGTTACCTTTCGTACTTGAGCGAGAGCGTATTGGATCTGCTGCAATTGGATCTGATGCCTCCGCCGCGTACGAAAGAGGAAGATGAAAAGCCATCGCGCAATCGCATCGCTGGCATGGAAACCTTTATGTGGTTTATGTGCACGCTATGGACTGGCCTGCGTCCGCACGAATGGCCGTCGGCGCGTTACCTTGAAGAGCATTACGACCCAGACACGCAGCTGACCATTCGGCGCGTACTGGAAGTGACAACGCTCAAGCAGTCAGGGCGGCGCGAAGATAACCCGCTCAAGGACAAGCGATACCTGGTTCTCGAAGACTGGCCCGACAACCAGATTCATGCGCTGAAGCTTTTTCTCGACATCGTGTATCGCCACGAAGATGCAAAGGTGTTCGGTGATTTTTACAACCGCCGACGCATGCTTCTTAATCGATCATGGGCCCGGATCGTAAAGTTCCACGGTGGTACTATCGAGCATCTCGGTGTCGAATTTTCCCCGCCCAAAAAGTCCAAGTTAAAATCGCTCGCCGCCTCGACCAGTAGTCCTGCTGTGTTTGAAGGCCAGTCGATCTGTTTCTACACGGCGCGTCATGCATTTGCAGAGGAAGCTCGGCGCAGTGGCACGTTCAGCCGCTACGATATGGCGGCAGTACTTGGACATTCGATGATCACGAACCAAAGCTACTACGGCCCTCGCAAGGAACAGTTCGAGAGGGAGCACCGCTACACACTTCCGAAGCCTTGGCCTGGCGAGTCTGATGCCATTGCGATGTGGGATCACACCGCCAACCCTCTGCGGGGCAAGTTCACCAACCGTGACGACCTCGCACAGTCGCTTCTGGACACTGAGAGCAAGAATCGGAACCGTGAGGACGTGGACGGCATCTCAAGCTTCTGGCTGGGCCTGTAGAGGCCTTAGGCCGCAGTTGCACCGTTATGCTGGAATACTGAGGGCGCAATGCGCCCTCTTCCATTTCAGTTTGCCTTACCGCATAATCGACCACGCACCGTAGCCGCTCGGCAAATTCTTTGGTGCATCTGCACCACCTCTTAAAATGGATCGTACGATCCAGTCTGCAACAAGCCCAACTCAAGCAACCCCGCATTCGTAGTTCGTACCCTGCCCTGCTTTTGCCTTGTTCGATGCGCATGCTAACCGCTGCTTGCGTGTGAGATTCGTCTTGCCCTGCGCATTTGCCGCGTCAACGCTCAAGCCGCTCAAGGCGTTACCGTGAAAGAAGGTTTTCAGCGTTCCCGCGATCAGGGCTCTACAGCGTTCCCGCATACAGCTTTGTTGCGCGTCACCGCTAAAAGCTGTCGTACGTTAACGGCGAAGCAGTCACGCCCTGGTGCAAGCCTTTGGGTGTCGCGGCGTGAGACTCAGTTCCACGGTGGAACATTTCGTCTTTGTTTTAGGTCGTGGAATCCAAGTTTGTTGCTTGGTGCTTGTGGGCTTGTCTGAATCAGAAAAAAAAGCACGTTCACGGCGGGCTCTGTGCTGTGCTTTACGGCATGTCGATTTACGCGCACTGGGATACTTGCCTGTGGAAGCACTCTGGGACTTTGATGGTAACGAGCCCGTCCCAGTTCGTATAAAGCTGGGGGAGGACGCCGTTCAACGCGTGTGCCCTGGATCTACCTTATTTGTGGTCTTCACATACGCGCACGATTCGCGGCTTCATGCTGTCATTGGGTGGTGCAGCAACAGCCAATGCATCGCGGTAGTTGTGTGAGGCTATGGCCTTGGATAAAGCCGTCGATGTCATACATCTCCACGCACCACTCACATATCGTCATCAGGGTTCTCATGTCTTGCATCCCTCCGGCGTATTGCCAGAAAACGTAGTTCAGTCGCATCCGGTTCCGCTGCTCGCAGTGGGTTTGTAATGATCAGTCCCGTGGCGCACTGGGCAATCGTGAGTGTGTCTTGATGTTCCACGCTGGAACTTCCGTTTCATCCTCTTTCGGATGTTGTGTGATTGTTGCGGCGTCCTCGGACATTCGCCCTGGTGGTGAAGGTGCGGTTCGGTTGGTGTTGTAGGGCTCATGCTCTGGCGCGGATGCTGCCTCTGCGGCGGGTGCTGATGTGCCAGATTCGGTTGAAAGTTCCACGCTGGAATTTTCATTGCTGTTGAGTGCGGGTATGTCGGGCGAGTCGGGGCCTTGCTTCATCCCGTAGCCCCTGCTGCTTTAGACTCGGTATGTGGGTTACCTGTGCGTCTCTGTAGCCAGCCACCACGCAACGTATGCCCTGCCTGATACACGGTTGATGGAGAGCCCGTGTAACCTCCTGGGCGAGCCGTGCATCGATCATATCGAGGAATCCTTGCCGGTGTGTCGCGTGGGGCTGGAGCCGCCCTACACGCCTTTGCTGCAATCGAGTTGTGCCTCAAGCGATGCAGTCAGCGCAGTTAACTCAGCGTAAACTTGTTGAAGCTCTATGCGGCCACGCTGTCCTGCGGTTCGTGTGTCAACGCTGCGTGTGTCATCGCCACTGGGTGAAAACGCATTGTGCTGAGCGTCGGCGCCGGTCATTAGGCTAGCGCTGTGGTTAACGCAATAGGCTTGTGAGGCGGCCCAATGGAAGTAATGCGCTTACCCTTCAATGCGTTGAGCCATTGTTTTTAGTCCCCCGCTGCCAATTCCGCCCTCCCCGCTTCTGTAGTCAATCAGCGCCAACCTTCTTTTGTGCGCCAGCGATCAACTGCGTTAACTCATACGGCTTTTCAGCGACCACGCTTAACAGCTTATTCGCGCCAACCCAAAGGCAGTGCCGCCCGCCTGTGGTTAATACAGATGCTCACTGCTGCAGTCGCCGGACATGCGATTCACCGTCAGTTACGAACTGGCTCAGCTAACCCAGTCGCGGGACATGTACCTGCCTGGTTGTTCTATTGGCGTGTCTCGCAATCCCCAGTCGTGTTTGGGCTTGTCAGGTGCCTGGAGATGGTTTCAGGCTTCTGATATGTAAGGTTATAGCGTTACTATTATGGTACGAACCAAATAACTTGTACTTGTCGTGTTCCACGGTGGAAGTATGAGGCCAGTGCCGAAGGCTATGTTGTACTCGTAAAGGATTGGCGTGGTTCCATCGTGGAACTCTCTGCCCAATACAGCTATCTGACGTTGGTAGTCTTTGCTGTTGTTCCACCGTGGAAGTCTGCAAGGTGCGGGATTATCGGCATGTTGTCGGCAACTGTTCCACCATGGAACTCAGTGTTCATTACAACGAGTGCTGCTATCGATCAGCGGCGAGGTACCACCGTGTATCTACATTGCGACATCTTGCCAGTCCTGCTCGATGGCAACGTGTTGCCGAGGTTCCATGGTGGAACATTCATCGGTGCTTGCGTGGGTCACGCTGAGCCAGTGCTGGTTCGTCGCGTGATCATATGCCTGCGGTGAGAGAACTACTGTGGAACTAAGATGGCGAACGTGTGCCATCGATCCTCGATGCGCAGCGTGCGGGTGTGGTGCCATGGTGGAGTTTTCTCGGCCTGTTGAGTAGGCCCCTGCTGTCAGCGCCTGGTGGGCGGCGCCAGTTTATGTATGCGCTGAGTGGTTCCATTGTGGAACTCCGCTATCAGCGCAGTAGTCATTCCCCGGTCTGCACGCATGCACGTTCCATGGTGGAACTATTCGTCAGCCCTGCCCGATCAGCGCCAGCAGTCCAACAAACAGTTCCACAGTGGAATCGCACTGCGAATCGCCCGACAGCAAGCCAGCAAGATGGCGATTGGAGTCAGTGGTTGCACTCCTAGTGCCGGGCCGATCACGCACACGACTGAGGTTAGTGCTCCATTTTGGAACTCAGGTTTCAGCGCCAGCCGACATGCCCTGGTCAAAATGCTTGCACGTTCCACAGTGGAACTATTCATCATTCCTTCCCGTCAGCGCCATCCTTGCGCTGGTTCCATCGTGGAGCTATTGGCCGATCCAGGATCAATCGATAAATGTCTACGCGTTGGGACCGTAGGCTTCGACGTGTACAGCAACTGGGCATGGGTTGCTGTCTTTGCGTGATTCGTAGCTACAGACGACAAAGCAAAGTTCCAGCGTGGAATTCGCTTCAGCTCGCATTGCGCTCTACGGCCTGAAATGCGCTACAACTAAGTGTCGCTCATAGCGTCAGCAGTCAGCAGTCAGCAGTCAGCGACAGCATTACTGAAAGTTCCACTCTGGGATTGTTCGGCAATCCTCCGGATGCCATGGAGCGGCGACTCTAGTTGGTTGGGCATGCGCTCAGTTACAGGTGCCGTCGAATTACCTGTATGACTCCGGAAACGACTGAATCGAGTGCTCGCGCATTTATTACGGAAATGCAGTGTAAGAGTTCCACCATGGATCAAAAGTATCAGCGCATTCAACCGCGTTGTGCAGTGATGCTTTGGCAGCTGCTACGCAGATGGTGGCGACAGTTCCAGCGTGGAACTCATGACCTGCGTAGAGGGTGAGCGTGCTTTCGTGATCCGAATCAGCCAGAGCCCCAACTGACTTTCCGCTGAGGGTGGCGCTATGGTTACGATTCCACAGTGGAACTTTTCAGGACAGCAACTGCTGAGTTGCCGACGTATCTACGCAAGCGACTTAGCTGTGCTTGTCTCGTGTCGAGGTTGGATCTGTGGTGCATTACTTATGTTCCAGCGTGGAATTTATCAATCACCAAACCCAAAGCATGGAAATTTCGACGACTCATTGAGGGTAGGGCGAGCGTCATTGTCTGGGGCGATTACCAAGACCGCAGCCATGATGGCCGCGTTTTCATTTCGTGTTCACCTGGTACAGGTTGGATTCGTGAATGCAATAATTCCACGATGGAACTCTTAATGACCAAGACTCAGTTATAGAGGTCCCAAATTCACGTTTTACGTCGAGCTGCTGTGTGAAATCTGCAAGGGTAGGCTGAAGCCAGATTCTCAAATTTCACGTAGCGCACGGATGTATTTTTGGCTGAAAACCAGTATCAGGGGCAAAAATTATGAAGGGTTCCTTGCTGGAACTTCTTCGCTTGAAAATCAGAGAGCCCAAAAACTCAGCCACTGATGCAGTGATCGACGATTGTAAAATTCCACCATGGAACATTTTCACTCGCTGGGCGTGTGCTGCGGGTGAGACCAGTAGCGGTCAGGTCGAACAAGTGACTAGGTATAGTGATTAGATACGATGCTTTTAATTCTTCGCTAACGCCCTATATCGCTCCAGCGTTGACGCTTAAATGCCTTTCAAATCGTTGACGAAAAAGCTCATTCACGTCCACGCGATTAACAGCGGCCAGATCAACTATTCGTACAGGATCGTTGGTGTCATTTTTCAAGCGCCAGAATTACAGGTCACATCCTGGACGGAATGGGCCTGAGGCTTTGTGCATCCTGATCGGCCAGTCGCACCTGGTATAGGCTGATCGAGACCATCCATCCAGTGCCTTCATGTGAAGCCCCTATTGCTTTGAAGCTACGCTTTTATAGAGTGCCTGTTATACCCATAGGCAGGTGCCTGATTTAATGAAGCGAGCAGCAGAAAAGCCTGGGGTTGATGCGCGAATAGGCTGATGGGGTAGGGTGGATACAGACCAAACCAACTGGAATAGGTGCCGTGGCGGTTTTGTGCAGGGCGATATGCAGGTAAAGATGGTTGGTGCCTGTGAATTGGCTTGGTTTTGCTGATTGACGGGCGAGGGGAGTCCGGGCCTATAGACCGTAGCTCAATTGGAGCGGGATGCTTTGAGGTTTCTGAGAGCTTCGAGACCGACCGTGCTGCGTAAGCCTGGTGGTGAAGGTTCTGCAGGTACTGGCGGTGGTCCGGTTTGCGGCGGCGGGCCTTGGTCTGGCTGATTGTTCCATTGTGGAACTTTTGTTTCAGGGGCGTCGGCTTTTAAAGAAGTGGATACGGCCAGTGCAGCGCTGGCCAGCAGTTTACGCAGGGATGGCCTTGCGGCTGATCTGACGGTGAATCGATGGAAAGATTTGTGAACGGCTATCTGTTCCGGGTTGATCTTTACGCCACGATAGCCGCTGGTTTGAATCAGCGCCCGCAGAGAAGAGACCATGGCCCGAGCTGCTGAGTAGACGCCCAGTGCTTTATAGAACGCTGGCGTGATGGCAATTAGTGCTACACCGCGATTGATCAAGCGGTGGCGAGAAAGGTTTGCTAGCGCACGTTGCACAGTCCGTTTGCCCAGGCCACAGCCATTAGCGATCTCGCGTATATAGATCTCACGGTAGCGATTCTTCTTAACAGCAACGCAAACACCGCTGACCAGATCCAGCTTGTCGATCAGGAATGATAGGACGGCTGTGATACTCCGCCGCAGTTGGGCATGCATCCGATGATTGCGATGGGTCTGTCGCTCGATCTTGATGCGGGCAGTGAGCGGGTAGCTGCTGGTATCGGGTGAAGAGTTCCATCGTGGAACTGGCTTTCCTGCTTCCTTGGCGGCGCGGATCTCTCGATATTCAGTGGCGTGTTTACGGTTACCGTAGTAGTCGAGGTCAGCCTCCCATTTCGGGCGACGAACAGAACGTAGGTATGCCAACTCACTCAGGACAGAAGGGTCTGTTGCAAACTGACTGACGCGATCCTTCAGCATTTGCTTAAAGGTAAGCACGCTTTGCTGAGGTTGATTTCGGGATGGGGTAGTCATGATTCACGGGGCTTTATGCGCCAGGCATCACAACCAGTGACTCAGATCGGTAGGAGATAGAAAAAAATGGATGGAAATGACAATTTTCGTGGAACTTGGTCTTGACCAAAGTTCCACGATAGCGGATTATGCGTGACACAGGGTTTCGCTAAAAACCCTGTGAAAATACATAATCCGGCTTTGCATCTCGACCACTTAAACCCGCCTGCAAGCGTCTTTGAGGTCATGAATGTAATGCCGGGTTTTTTTTTGCCCCTAAATCCCCCTTGTAGCCGAATCCGACGGCTCATCCATTTCATGCGACCTCATGGTCTGCATGTTGAGAGTTCCATCATGGAACTCATAGCGCTCCGCTAAAAGCGCGTTTTGATTCTGTTTAGTCGGGGCTCATGCCCTCTACTGTGATGTCCACCTGTGGTACGTTCTAGCGTCCTCAGTGGTACAAGACCGCAGGAGAATAACCCAGCAAATCAAAAACTCCGAACTGTTTATTTATACAGTCACGACGATGTATCGTATTACTGTACGATATAAAATCTCACTCAGCAGCCATCTGCTGGCCTGGGTCAGTACCGCTCGAACAAGATCGAGCCCTCACAACCGGTGCATGGCGAATGAATCAAACAGAAGACCTGGACGTATTGCAGCATGGCACCCACGCCACTCGGCGCGGCATACGGTTTCCGTTGTTCGCAGTGGAATGGCTGAAGCTGACAATGATCGAGGAGGAGGGCGCTGAGCCTGTGCTGTGCACACCTGGTTGGAATGGGCTCACCGTTCGCGTGTTCGGGCAGACGGCATTACGGCGATGGACGCGAGGCAGCATCACAGAAACGACTACCCGCGCTGTCGAGGTCACTCGAAGCGCCGACTTCACACACTTTCTTCTACAAAGCAAAAGCGCCAGTTTCCTTCAGATCCGGTTCGGAGCACGAGTCAGCCGCTCCAAGATGGTAGAGATGTGTGGCGATCAAGTGTCGGCCCAGTGCATTGAGTGTGTGATTCAAAAGCGCGGGCGTGACTACCCGCAGGTGGTGGTTTCAGATGGTACGCCGGACGAAGCTGTTCCCGACGCTGAGAGTAAGGTTTGAGTAACCGAGCCAGCCGGACGCTGGGAATGTACGAGGAAACAAGTTGTCTGAAGCTTTGAATGATTGGCCTCACACAGCAGATATATTAATCAACCCAGCCAAAAAGAAGTCCATCGCCGTCTTCACTGTTCTGATTGTCGCCACGGTTTGCTTGCTGGCCAAGGGTGACGACATTGCAAAGTACTTTGTGAAGAAGCACGAGCATGCCGTGCTTCTGCCAAAAATGTCAGCGCTTGCAGATCAGGGTAAAGCAGATGCGGTTGCCTGGATGGTAAGGAATGGCGGCTATGATCTTTCCGATCCTGTAATCGCAAAGGTTCTGGCAGCAGCTGAAGCGGGCCACGCAGAGAGCATGTATGTCTACAGCGTGATTCTCGCATTCAAGAAAGATGACGTAGGGGCAAAGCTTTGGCTTGATCGGTCTGCAGATGAGGGTTATCCAGATGCGGTTCAAAATGTGAGCGAGTGAAGCGCGTACGGTTTCTATCTGTCATCAAAAAGCCCGCATCGAGCGGGCTTTCTTTTGCCTGGTAAGCGGTGCTGGCTTCAGGTTGGCTAACTGATCTGGCCTAGTGCTCCAAGGTTGGCGGCTTTCATCTTGCGCCCCCCCCTCGGTTGAGTGGCTTCAGATGGTGCTACAGGTGCTGGCGCTTGCACCTCGGCGGCAACCTTCGTCTGCTTGGTGATAGCGGCTAGGATTGCGGCATCCCCCGACTCGTCTGCATCATCACCAACGCCAGACTTTGCACCACTCTTTGATGCGGTGGGCTTGCGCAGCTTACCTGTCCATACTGGCGGGGCCATATGCGTGGGCTGGGAGCCGGTCATGACCATCTTCATGAACAGCTTCACGTCAGGCTCATGTTTGTAGACAGTGAACCCGCAGTCGCCGAACATCCGCTGGCGCAGCAAATGAAACGCGGTCGAGGCGTTCTCGATCAGCAACCGAGTCTGAACCAGCTTGTCATCGAGGTAGCAGCTTAGGCCAACGAACTGTTCGCCATTGGCAATGCCGTGCTCGCGGTGCAGCGAGAGAAACCGGTCAGCCACGGCGATCAAGTTTGCGGGTGACGTTGCCTTCTCAAGAATGACGCGCTGCTGGGTCTCTCCGTCTGCCTTTGTAATGCACACCACTTTGATTGGCATTGTGTCGTGTCCAATGTAGCTGTAATTACAGCGATTTTAGCCATTGCTGCGAATCATAACAAGGACTAAAGCCTTGCAAATATCGTTTATTGCGCAGTGCAGTTGCTGGCGCGTATCCTGTGCACCACAACTTCCAAACTACTTGGCGGCATAGAGGTGCCAATGACTAAATTCGACTACGCCTCCGGCTTCCTGGTGCCCATTAACGTCATGCCCGTAGCGCGTAATCCCAGCGACATCGGCAAGGCGCCAGCAATACATGCCCGAGTGATGGAAGACTTCACGCTTGGCAAGTTCAGTGCCCTGGCTGGGCAGTTGCTGTGCAGATCGACTGAGGAAATCGAATGCTTCCCCGTGTCGAAGCCACTCAGCAGTGTTAGCTGCGCACGATGCCGTGAGTTGTTGGATCGCTGGGCGCGTGATGCGCTGCAGGCGCGTTGCAAAGGCTTTGCCTTGAGCCGTGATGGAAGCACCCGAGCGGTCGCAGCCAAGTCCACCTCGATAGCCAGTCAGATCCTAGGTGTCGGCAATGGCGTGCTTGTGCGGTGCGGGATAAACAAGATTGTTTTGGGGGCGCCGCTCAAGGATGGGCATGATCACATTCGCAAAGCGCTACAGGCGCACGAATACGGCTCAGTGGTCCGTCTGGTGGACGGTGAGACCAAGTGGGAGCTTGAACGATCGCCAGCACGCGCTGAGGAGCTTCTGCGCCAGCACTTGCTCAGCTACTCAGAGCGCGGCAATACCCGTGTCGAACTGAGCGCGTTGCAACGCAACCGAAGCATTCGCCTAACTCCGTCCGAGGCTGATGCGTTGAACACCCTCGGCGGAGCCGCGTGGGTGCGCCAGCGGATCGACCTGGCCAAAAAGAGTTACATCGTGGACAACCTGGAAGCGCCAACAGTAAGCAGGACGATCCGCACCACAGATGCGCAGTGGGACAAGGTACGGGAGATGGGTGGGTACACCTGGATTCGGTCAATGATCCATCGCGCACTGAAGGCGCAAGAGCAGGACTGATACCAACGCGAAGTTCGCACCCCCTCACACGGATTCAGCCCCACGGCGGGGCTGAGTAAGTACCTGGTGCGATTTTCCTCAACAGTTCACGGGATGAATGACCTGATGCTTTTCAGCATCCCGATAGCCATCAGTCCAAGCAGTGATGTAGCTACGTGACCAAGATAGCCGACCGTCATCCTTGCGCTTGTCCTCATAGGGGCAATCCGTGATTTTCCTGCCTTCGAGGCGTGCAACAGCGCCCTTGCGATAGGCACCTTGTAGCGAGCGGTTCCAGCTACGGAAGCTGCTCGGCTCTGGGATGGGGAGTGTTACGGCCATGTGACTTTCTACCTTCCGCTAGGCGCAGGCTACAAGTTGGGAACGTAGGTATTTGTCACGTTCAGCGGCAGAGTAAATCTCAGCCAGCTCCGCTTCATTCCACGGGCGACTTTCAGATATCTTGTCCAGTTCGAGCCCGCGAGCTGTGAGAGATGTAAGTTCTGCGCTGATCTGTGCTCTGGTCATCGACGATTTCCTTATATTTGCGGCCTGAGGATGGGTTTACCGACTTCGCGAAGCTGGCTGCGCCTTGAAGTAATATATTTACCGTATAGGGTAAATAATGGCAATGGGTGATTAAGGGTTATTCGCTAATTTCTTGCTGCGCCATGTCCGATCCCGACCTTTCAATAAGGACAGGCACTGGCAGGCAATCGCATTAATGGTGAGAGCAAATTACTGAGACGGGAGAGATTCGCGAGACGGGTACGGGCGAACGCCAGTTGGACCCCCGCGTGAGGCGCTCTGGCATTACAACTGCTGCGCAGGTACTGACAGGCGATACGTTGTCGGCATGATTGCCGCGATGCACAGCGCGACGACGCCCAGCAGCATCGTGCAGGCAACGCTGGTGCCGGAGCCACCAATCAAACCCATGCTCATCGGTGCCGCGTATGCGCCTGCAAGCGCCAGCACCAACGCAAAGCACAGGTCAGCAAATGAGGCGCGGGCCGTGGTCGCTTCGTTATTGCCCAATTGAAGCTGCCGAGCGCTGGCGATGCCAGCCATCATTTTTGCGACCACGCCAGAAAAGTAAGCGGTAACGGCCAGGCACATTGTAGCGATAGCGCTATGGTAGTCGTCATGCTTGTCGCTCAACAGCGCCAGCACCATGCAGATGGCAACCCAGATGAACATGGCGACGGCGCCAGCATTTGCGAGGAAAGCCCACCTGGTGCACAGGGTCTCGGCCAGCCGCCAAGCCACCAACCGTGTGAATCGTTCGGACGTTGTTCGCATTTCGAATTCCTTGATGGCGAAATAAGGTTGTAAATAAAATCATATTTGCATGGTACAGAAATATTAAACATTGCAAAATCTACCCACTTAGCTGTGGGTGATGGAACGAACGCGCTCCGCGCAGCCCACGGCACTATGCATCGCCGACGCACCTGGGGCGATTACACATGGATTGGGGGCGACTTGAAACCTACACTCGATACCTACGACGAACTTCAGCGCGCATTCGACTTCTTCAACACAGAGTTGTTTGAGGGGCGCTTACCGCAATGCCTGATCACGCTGTCTCGCCAGCACGACACCTACGGCTACTTCTCTGCCAACCAGTTTGTGAACTTGGGAGAGGAAGGGAAGGGTGAGTACTGCCACGAAATCACCCTGAACCCAAGCTACTTTGCGGTTCGCTCCATTCCGGAAAGCCTGAGCGTTATGGCGCGTGAGATGGTCAGCCTGGATCAGCTGCTGAACACGGAAGGGAAGCCACCGCGCCGCCGTTACCGCAACCGTGAGTGGGCCGATATGTGTGAAGCCATCGGCCTGATGCCCAGCGACACAGGAAAGCCTGGCGGCAAACGTGTTGGCGATAGCGTGGACACGTACATCATCGACGGCGGCCTGTTTGACGCGGCCAGCGCCAAACTTGTGGACAGCGAGTTCAAGTTGTCATGGGTAGACCGATATCCTCCGGAACAGTCAATCGAGGAGTCAGAGGCGCCAGCAATGACCGGCCTGGGCGAGCTTGGCGGTGGTCGTGCGCCAGCCCACGCACATGCGGAGGAAGGCGCCTCACACGCCAACCCCCTCGATCAACTGGATGCAATGGATCGAGACGCAGATGAAAGCGGCATGCTCCTGGATGTCGAAGGTGGGGGTGACCTGGCAAGTGCGCCACCAGTCAACGCTTTCAAGAATGTTCCTGGCCCTGATCCGGAAGGCCTTGATGATGCGCCGCGCATGAAGGTGTTCGCCCACGCGCAAACTGCAGAGCTGGCGCAACTTGGCATTGAGCCCAAGAAGCAGACAAAGAACCCGAGTAAAAATAAGTACAGCTGCTCCGTCAAAACCTGCAAAGGCAACGTATGGGGCAAGCCGGGTATGCGTGTATCTTGCGAGGGCACAGAGAAGAAACCGCACGCCCCTGCGCTGATGGTATTCGACGGCGCCGCCAGCCAAGAGGAGCCAGCCGAGACTGTAGAGACATTCTGAGGCGGTTTAGCTGGGGAGGCCAGGAGCTAAAACAATTTGCCGGTAAAGGTAAATTAAATGTGGTCCGTACTTACCAAATAAGGTAAATTAATCCCAAGCAAAACAACTTTGAGGTCTGACATGAACACCTTCGACTCTACTGGCGATGCATACGACGCAACTCAGTGCGATGACTCGATCCAAAAGGGTGGCGCGCTGGTAATTCAGAGCGAAGGCGTTGTGGGTCTGGCTTGGGCTTGGCCAGTCGCGGTGACAGTGCAGGCCGGTGAACTCCATGCAGTTAGCGGTAGCGCTGCCAGTGTCATAGCTGATGCGGGCTGGTCTACTGAGCAGATCCGCGCTGCGGTCGAGCTGGCGGACAGTTTCCAATTCCCTGTTGCTGACTGGGCTCGCGCCTACGCCTGCTAACTCCGCACCTGATCAGGGTATCGCCCCAATGTTCAGTATCACCACCATCCTCAGCATCATCGCGATACTGACCGGTTGCGCTCTCAACGCGCCAGCAAGCTCCAATGCTGGCGCTGTGGTAACGAGCACCCCCGCTCAGGCATTACCTGGATACCTATTGCTTTCGCCGACACTGGGTGACGGGGCTTGTGTGGGTGTCACCTGCGAACAAATGTGTTTCGGCTCAGTAAAGGAAGGACTTGTCCATGGCTCTGCTACAAGTAATCAGGCGTGAAAAAATGCAGGCTCTCAGCAAGCCTGCTGTTTTGTTCCTCGCGGCTCTGATGGGGCTTTGGGTAGCCACCGTGATCGTTGTTACTGGTGTTGTGTTCTTCAAGGCTGATTTCCCATGGGCGTACCTGATTGTGTGCCCATACCTCGCTGACGGCCTTAAGCGGTCTTGGGTTGAGAATGTGCGCTACTGCCGTCCGGAGTGGTTTAAACCCAAGGGGCAGTGGTAGCAACCGTCATTGCGGCAACAAAACATGCCTCGCTAAGTGAGGCAAACTAAGATGGTGCGCGGCACGCACGCCCAACAAAATGACAGGTAGTTATTCATGGAATTATTGGATCAATTCGAACAAAGCGGGCTGCGTGTTGTTGATGGTAAGCGCCGCCTCCAAGCGGCGTTGGAAGATGGCCGCACCGTCACCGCGAGCGGTGGCGATGGGAAGGTTTACAGCATTTCTATGCAGCAGGGCACCGTAAACGTTTTGAGCTTTCTGGTGCTCAGGTTATCGATACCGGGTTCAGTTTTGACGCCATATTCATTCCCGTTGCCTCCCTTACTTCCGGCTCTGCCAACGTGCGGGCGAGCGATCCAAAGGCGTCGTAAGAGCTCTCATTGCTGATCAAGCCTCGCTCTTTAGCGGGGCTGCGTCAGTAGAACGGCACCATATCGGAGCCGCACACGGAGGTTAAGTAATGCGTACTACCACGAACACTCTGATTTTGGCGGCTCTGCTGGGCCTCTCTAGCGCAGCAAGTGCTGAGTCAGGTCGTATTACCGAGCGTGACCACTGTTTTTCCAATCTGCGCGGCCTGGCTGAAATGAATGGCGCGAAACAGGGCTTCATCGTCAAGAAGCTTGATCAGGGCGAGTACTCCATTGAGGAAGATGGCAGCGCTAAGTGCTCCGCACAATTTCTGATCGAGAAAGACGGTCAAGACGCATTCAGTCAGGTATTCAGCGGGCAGGTAGCTAAACGTCAGGAATGATCAGCCATGCTGATGCATAGGGAAGTGTGGACGCCGGAGAGAATCGCTGAGCGTGATGCCCGTCACGATAAGATCGACAAATGCATCGAAGCTGGACTCTGCTACATCTGTGACCAAGCAGTTGCCGATGGTGCGGCGCTCCACGGCCCTACTGGTGCTCATTGGGAGTGCCACCGCGCACCCTTTGAAGGGGTGGGCAACTTGTCCACTGCGATCAAAGAGATTGATCGTCTGCTCGGCGTGCCAACTTCAATCAGTCCTTTCAAGGCCAGCCAATGCTTACAATCCTTTGCAACAAAATGCCGCCGTCTGACCGCGTGGCTCATCAAGTCCTCGAAATGGTGGCGGACAACCTGACCGATCTCAGCATGCTGGGGGTGCCGCCAAGCAACCCTCTGTACGGCGTTTACAGTTGGGCGTTGCCCTACGAAATCAGCATGTATATCCAGAGGATCGGCAAGATCCCCACGGCACCTGTTGAGCTGATCGTGGCTTACGATGATGGCAACGACACCGACGTGGTTGGGTTCCTGCTGTACTTGCCTGTTCCCACCCACCCTGACGCCTGCGGCGTCACCTATATGGCCGTAAAACAGTCGCACCGACGGCGCGGGATCGGCTCTGCAATGATGCGCGAGTGCATCGCTCGGTACCCGCATGTGGAACTGACGTGTTTCGTCAAGAAAGTGCCCTTCTACGAAAACTTGGGCTTTCAAGTGCTCGACACGCAGAACACTCAGGTGGTGATGAACACACGTTCGGCAAGCACAACAGGCATGATGGCCATCGTTGATACGGCGCCGATTCTCAATTCGCCCCAGGTAAAGCAGATTCACGCGCACCTGGTGCAGCGGTGGGGGATCAGGGAGATGGCCAAGGCTGAGAAACAGCTTGAGCGACATATCGAACAATTAAAGCGCCAGGCTGCAGCGTATGTCCGTGAGCGCCTCGCACTGGCATAGGTACAAAGGACATCAATCGAAGCCTGCGGATGCGGGCTTTTTTGTGGGCGCTAAGGAGGGCGCGCCAGCGAGGGAGCGCAATAACGCGGGCGTTTGCTGTCGAATTCCTAGAAGAAACCGCTTACGCGGTGAGGTGTAACGTCAAGCCGTGGCAGCAGCGACTTCTTGCTGCGCCAGTAGTCAGCTGTCATGCCAGACAGCTTCACCCGTCCCTCTTCAACCTCCAGCACCTTCGCAACACGGTAGTGCTCCCCATGAACCCAGCAGAGGTCGTTGCCGACCTGAAATGGGTTGTTGGGGTCGTAGGGCTGATCCGTTGTCATTTTGACGATTCCTTGGCTTTAGTGACGGATTCCGAAATAAATGCGAAATTCTGGAAATGGCTGCGACTACAAGACAGAAAAAGCCCGCATTAGCGGGCAGGGCGGTGTATAGCGATTTTCCCGTTGTTCGTGAAACTGGTGGTGGACGGGGTGACTTGTCGCCCTGGACTAAAGCAGCCAGCAGGCCCATGGGCGCGGTAGCCGCTTTTCCTCGATCTACGCACCAGTTGAGCGGAGGCGTGTCATTGCATCCTGCTCGATGCGCACCAGATAGCCATCTGTCTTCATCCTTTTTAGCGGACGCCCAAAAAGCGGCATCCCTCTACTGACGCGGCCCCGGTTTCTTAGGCCAGGGCTTGGTGAACTTGGTGGGTTTTCCTTGAAGGCCCAGGGAACCGGGAGTGGGCTAATTACCACTCATACACTCGCAGTCCATCAACGGTATCTGCATCCCAATCCAGCCGAACCCAACGACTGTTATCTAGCTTGCCTTCCTTCTCAAGCTGCATGCGCCAATCACGAATGTCTAGCAAGCACTGCGGCACGGACTCTGCCTCGGGAGCTGAAGGTTCATCCAGATAAAGGAAGTATCCGCAACCCTGATAGCCAGCACCTCCGCACCAAGTTGCAGCGTCCTGATCAAGACGTGCTGCGACATCCTTGGTGAGATGGGAAGTGCTAATTACAGGAATGTTGTGAACTTCGAGCGTTGCCATTTCAGCTTCCTCAGTGACTCGTTTCAATGAGGTCATTGTATTACGCTAGAATAATACACGCAAAGACTTTTTAACTGTCTCCCGCAAAGACTTCGCGCATCAGTTCATAAGCATCCGTGTAACGTTTCACCGTCAAATGCACGGTGCTGCGGCTCGCTCCCGTCTCGCGCATTGCCTCTGCCTGCTGCTTCCCGTCCACCAGCACGCTACGGGCAGCGCGATTGCCAGCGCTTCCAGCATCACCACGCATGAGTTTAACCAAGGCGTCGTATTGGTCGCCTGTAGACCGCGAGCGTGCGCCGCCCTGACTGCGCACTGGCTCCCTCGATCCCGGCAAGGCCAAACAGGCGCGTGTATTCCGATAATCGGGAGCCGCCGATTACGGCCTTGGCCAGTCAGATGTCGCATATATTTCAGAAACCGAAATTTAGTCTTCTACGCACCTGGCTGCACGATTTAACGGCAGGGCTTGGCTGCACCTGGTGCGTTTTCTTATGCTTGGAAGTGGTAACTACCAATCTCTTTTCTTGGCGGCTCTCAGCTCACGCACCCCGATCAACGTTGCGGCCAACCCGAAGCCCCCAACCGGCACCAGAAGTGCGCAAAACTCGCTGCGCAGATCAGGCCCCATGAAAGGATAAACCCATATCGCTAGCGCGCCCGCCAAGGCGATGAGCAGGTTTGCAAGCCCACCCCAAACCCATATCAAGTTTGAGCGCCGAGCAACTCTCTGAAGTTCGGTCATAGCTTTCCTAGCTGTTCTCAGTTGGTGGAGGTAGCCACTTTTCGTCGTGTCGCGGTGAGCATTTCACCTGCACTTCCGCCGCTCCAGCCTGGAGCTGGCTTGGGCATTTTCAATGCCCTGATTTCGTCGGCCTGGTCGTTGCATATTTTCGCTAAACGGGCCTGCTCTCGCTGGGCTGCATTAATTGCGTTCTTCACCTTATCTGGATTGTCGATCCTGGCCATGACCCGGACAAGCAACCACGTTTCCCGCTCCGCATTACGGCTGTGCTGCCAAAGTGCCGCAACAGATTCAAACGTCCCGCAGTTACTCGATAGCGCAACAGGGCCAAGCATTGGCGTTACCTTGCCGCGAGCCGAGACCCACAAGAGCCCCCAGCGTCCGGGAACCTCATGAGGTTGAATCAACCCCTCGGGGCACATGAAGTAACGGTACAGGCCCATTCCTTCACCATCAGCACGGTGCGGCTTCTTGGCATCAGCCAGGAAGTCAGCGCGGGAGCATTTCACCTCGACGACTACCGTTTCTGTTAAACGACTGGCGGCGCGAAAGCCGATAGCGTCAGGCATTTCACCACCCCAGCCGGATCTGCATTCCGACAAAGCAACGTGGCATCCATGCCCGCGCTGACTGTTCGGGCGAACCAGCCATTTTTTGGCGACTTCACAAAGCTCTGCGTGGGTCATGGTGCTCAATTTCCTTCAGCTCACGGCTTGGGTGTGCCTTCAGACTCAAGTGCTCGGCGCAATAGCTTGACCTCAAGAATCTTGATCCCGAAACCAACCAAAACGAGCACATAAAAAATCGTCTGCACAATTTCAGAGCTGACCTTGAATCCCAGCACGGCCAGAGCAGCACCGACCATTGAGAGAAAGAGCCAATAACTAAGATCTGCTACTCGGTCAGCTTTTTTTACCAATTCGACTCTTGATTCCTGTGTGGCCATATATGCTGATCCTTAGTTTTGACGGGTGCAGAAATAGCCGCCCCTCTACGGCTGCTGCCCAACGGTTTAACGGCTGGGCTTGTTGTGTACCTTAGGGCCGGGGCTTGGGTACAGCGGGCGTTATTCCCGTGAAGTTGATAGGTTCAGTCGAACTTGCCAATCTGGAAGAACAACCCAGCCTCGCCATGCTTGCTCGCGGCCACTACTTAGTCTTCAATCAGGGTGAAACCACCACCCATGGATGGCGTCCACTTTGCAGCTCCTGCGAGCCGACGGCCATCAGTCAGGCTCAAAACGGCGCGGGTCAGACCGTCGAGTGGAACCAAGTCGTTTGGGTCGTGGAATAACACAGTCCACTGACGCTGCGGCTCGGTGAAAAATAACTGCACCGTAATACCACTGCAGGCAGCAGACTTTTCGCCGCTGTGCGATTTGAACATGAGAGTCAGATCGGCGAGGCCAATGTAATCCATGGTGCGTGTCCTTTTTTGAGTGTCAGGAGTGCCGGTATTCGACTTTGGGTCCGGGCCTGCAGTATACGTTGTCAACCTATCCTACTTATCGCGACCAGGAGCGATATTAGGCGCCGTTTCCTGCCTGATCCTGGGAGCCGAAAGCGTCCCTCACTTACGAGCTTTTCCCGTACGGGGTGGGGTTGTGAGGTGTAGCGACCTTTCCCTTAAACCGATACCTGCCCGAGTAAGGTAATGGCTTGGTGCTTTGTCAGGCCTGCGCCGAGGTCTTCGGTACAGGTGTAAATCACTCGATTCCCAGCATCATCAGTAATGACGCTGTGCTGGCCGTATAGGCCGACTTGGCCCGCGTCCAGCACGGCTACCCGGCGAACCGTCCATGTGCGCTTGTAGCGAACAGGAACGGTGTTCACGCGCTCTCGGTGCTGTTCTGCCAGCAGGCCGTTGCGGTAGACCATGTTCGGGCGGTCAATCTGCATGGAGGATTTTCCCTCGGCTTGGCATTGTGAGGAGCCTTCGCGTGCTGCTGTCTTGGGCAGGCCTTCAAACGCTGTTGCTGCTTTCATTTCCAGCATTGATGAATGGGGCTCTCTAGTTGAGGGACAATTTAATCTCGACAGGAGACAAGGATTGGGTCGTCCGGATCGACACCGTTGGCGATGGCCATCTCGCGGTAGTTGTCGAATAGCTCATTCCCATCCGTGTCGAAGTCCTCGGTCAGTCGGCCAGTGATGTAGGCCATCCGAACCGACAAGTTATGGTCGGCACCGCGCAATAGGAATCCTGCGCAGGTGGCTGGTCGCGTCGATCCAGATGAGTGGCAAGCGAACGTTTCCAGAGACATGTCGTACGCCGTTTTTGCAGAGATACGGAAGGCCTCAGGGGGGAACTCTCCGACGGCATCTTTGCGCCATGGGCAGTCCTTGCACGGCTTTTTGCGGTGCGCCAGCGTCTCAGCGCCACGGGTAACGACGGTAACAACCTGGTGGTTGTCGTCAGCCGGTATCGCTTTGATGATCTCGGAGGTTCGTTTACTCATGTCCTGCTGGCCATGCATGCACCCCAGCGTGCGACTAAGTCAGGATCATTGCTGTAGTCAGCCATCACCAGCGCTGGCGGCAGACTCGGCTTCAGGCCAAGCTCAGGGGCCCCCGGCTCATTGAAGTACACGGCATTGTTGACGAATGCGTGATGAACATCGGCCTTAGCAGCTTCGGCTGTTGACTCGTCCGAAAAACCTGACGCGCCGTTGTAACTGACGTTCCACTTGCGTCCGTGGTTCTCCAACGCTTCAACCTGAGCGATTGCGGCGAACTGGGCCTGTGTGAGTTGGTGCGGAGCCATGTTTCCACCTATGTACGTGGGTGAGGGCGGGATGGTCGTGCCCATTGTATTGATAAGGGGTCTCGCGTTGCGGGCTGTTAGCGCTTATTTCGCGCCAGCCGCTGGGCGACTTCATCCAGGGTCAAGTCTTCCAGCGCCACCATGCGGGTGGCGCCACGGCATACCAGAATCGTGCGAGTGCCATCTGGAAGCACACCTTTGTAGTCGGCGTGGGTGCTCTTGTAGATCTGATCGAGTTGAATGGGCGTCGGCTTGATCATGGCAAGTACTTCTCGCTTACGTTGTAGCAGCCCAGCGAACCGGGCCAATGGCTTATGTCGGCGGGAGTGTCAGGACTTATTAATTGCGACGTAGCGCGGGTTAGCGATAGCGTTGCTGGTTTGCATGCCCGAAATATCGCCATCCCAGCAATCACACTCGTCATCCCATGCACTAATGTCAAAGTCGAACCCACCCTCCGAGCTGACCTCACCGTTCTGGTCTTGGTGTACGCCGTACAGGTGATCATCAACCAAGACAGCAAAGCAGCCATCACCGATTTCCAGCGCTTCGCCTGGATGATCGGCGAGCAGCTTTCTGTAGCTGGCAATTGTCTCGTTGTAGCTCATTTCTAAATCCTCAAGGTTTCCTACTGACTTGCCCCCAGTGAAGGGGGCGTGTAGATCAGGACAGGGTGATGGTGGTTTGGGCAAACCCGTAGGTTGCGATCTGGCTTTTGGCGCCAGCCTGAAGCGCGGCTAGCATCTCTTTCGCTCGATCATCGGAGATGAAAATCGAACCCCTTGCTTCCCTGACTGCTGCCTCTGGCGTTGAGGCCACACCAACTAAGCCGCTGGAATGATGAATCTTGTACATCTGCACTAACCCTCAGTAAGTGAACAGGTGGCCGCTGCCATTGCCTTTGTTGAACTGCGTCCCGCGAGGCACCTCAACCCAGCTACTGCCGTTCCAGACGTTCAAGGCGCCAGCTTTCACGGCAGCCTTGAAGAACCGCGCACTGATGCCTGGGCCAGCGGCATAAATCCCATTACCCTGATCCAGATGCGTGGCGATTTTGTTGCGGGCCTGAGTCGGAGTTACCTGGTTGGACATTTTGCTTATATCCCTGTTGGTTGCGAGTGATACCAATGTACGCCGCTAGAGACGTATACGCAAGCTAATTTTAGCTGATGAAAAAATGTATTTGGCTCTCGTATTTCTGTCTTGCGTGTACGTTTCTAGAGGGGTACAGTTTGCGACGTTGAAGACGGAATTCACGGAGCATTCAATGGCCTTTATCAGTAGTAACGATTCACCCGAACTGATCAGGACAGCTGCAAAGCTTCATCACCTGGATGATGCCTGCCGTTTGATTCAAGGCAGTTTGGGAATTGAGTCTGGTGAAATTGCTGGCGAGTTCTTCAGCGGCACCACGGCGCAAGATTGGCAGTCCCTGAATGAAGTGAGCAGGCGCAGGCTGCTCGTGGATTACGTTTCAACTGAGCAGCGCGCAGTACAGGCCTGGTAGCGAAAACGATCACCGTACAATGGCTCCCTTGGAGCCTCTGAGCAAAGGCAAGCGCACATGAGCAAGAAGCAGCAAGAGACCGGTATGTATTCAGGCGCCGACTACACCAAAAACTCAGCAGGCTTGGGGGGGCTTGCGACAAAAATCCAAACAGGTTTGTTTGAGCGTTTTGGAGTTGTCTCTATTCCTGAGCGTGCGCCCCACGGCGTGTTCGGCTATGTGGTGATTGATGCCAGCGGCAACACACTCGCGGCAGACTCGCCAGTGTTCGGTCAGGTGGTGCCTATCTGCTTCACGAGACGCCAGGACGCCGAACTCCTTGCGGCCCTACACAGCGGACGCGCTACTTACAGCGCCACCTTAGGCGTTGACTCGGGGCGTTACAGCGGAATAGCTCGTTTCGGCAATCGCGGTCCAGCTGCTTATCGGTTCCCGCTCTACATCGTTCAAGATGAGCTGGCTGTGAGCACTGGTGCGGACGCATGAGCATTCACACGGCCAAGTGGCAGATGTACGCCTCAAACGCACGGGAAAAGGCCACGGAAGTTGCTCACGCTCTGCACGCTGAGTTTGAGGCGCATGGCTTTTACGGCCTGACCGACTATAGGCAGGTTCGCTTTGAACCGATTGACGGCGCAGCGCTGGATGCCGTGCTGGATTGGGAGCACCACCGGTTCCCGTGGGAAGACACGGCGCGGTCGAAAAAGATGAACCCCAAAGCATTCGATCTCGCGCTGTGGTTTGCTGATCGTTTATGCGGGCTGTGCTTTGCGCAACCGAACGGCTCCAAGACCCTGATTCGGATTATGCTGCTAGAGTCTGACCCTGATCCGCTGCACCCCCTGAAAGGCGCTGTAACCACGCTGATCTTGATTGCGATCAACCAGTACGCCAAGCAGTGCCGATCAACGGCTATTGAGGTTGTAGAGCCCCTGGCGGAGGTAATACCTCACTACCTGGCGCTCGGCTTTGAGTATCAGAGCGGTAAACTTGTTCTCACTGTGGATTGGTCATAGGATGAACGGACAAAGGAGACACCCGATGAACAAGGCCAAAGCAAGCCAACGCCGCAAGCTGGAGCAACGAGGTTCCAGCAAAGACCTGGACGCGATTCAGGCCGAAGCTCTGCGCGCCATCAATGTTCCCAATCAACTTGACGCCAGATTGCTGAACTCGCTCCTGCGTCGGGAAGAGAGCCTTGAGCCTGCGGGCCCGCTCGCTGGCAAGTAAAGGATAGGGGGCTGGCGGCTAGTCGGCGCCCTCGATCATCATCCGCGTATCACTCCCAAGCCTGGCGCGCCCCTCGCGCTTTTCGGCTGTTGCTTATCCCGCCCCAACTCTCGCCCATGGCGACCTCTACAAACCAACCTCTATGGCTTTGTGACAGTCGCGCAATCGGCCGTGCTGATATTTACCATAAAAGGCCAAAATACCCCTGGTCTTAATTTACCATATACGGTAAATTCGTCGAATTGAACAGGGAGACCTATACGATGAAAGCAATGACTACCGCCGAGCTTGAACGCTTCCGCAACAACAGCGTGCTGGCCGATACCGCCGCCGCCCAGTTCACCCTCGCCAGCGGTAAAAAGGCTCTGAATGTCGGCGGAGGCACCGTCGAGATTGAATTCCCGCGTAAGACCATGCTCAAGCACGGCACCAACCTGAACACCTTGCGTGTCCACGCGCAGTACCTGCTGAACAACATGAGCCGCTTCGCAGCAGGCGAATACCCCTAATCCGCAGTCGTCCGGTACGCCGGACTGTCGAGAGCCGATTCTTTGAGTCGGCTGCCTACAGTCCTACCTAAGCAGCTGGAGCATGCACATGGAACTGAATCGCGAGTTGACCCGGTACAGCTCTCACGATAGTGAGCAGAAAGCCTTCACGGCAATGCAGCTCAAAGGCTTTGAAGTCGCCGACCTTCTAATGCAAGAAGCCAATGTGACCGCCAGCATTCAGGGGCATCACATTTTTGTCGCGCCATTCAAGGGCCAGCTCGAAGTCGTAGCGACCTGCGATTACAGTGGCAAACCAATGGGCGACTCGGTCAACCTCTTCTTCTTGAGTGAAATCGAAGGACAAAGCGCAGACATGCTCGATGATATCCGTGAAGGCTATGAGCAATGGCTTGCCTCGCCAAGCTTCGTCCGTGGTGATTCATGGCAGCACTGCGCAGACGCGCTGCATGAGCTTGAACTCTGGCTCATTAAGAATGAAGCCAGCCGCTCTGTATAACGAGGCGGGGCGTGAACCGCCCCTTTAACCATCCGTAGGAATTAAGCTGATGCAACAGTCCCGCAGTAAGTACGCCGAGCTGGAATCAATTTCCCTGACCGAGTTGTTCAAACTTGAGCCTGGTGCGGTCGGGCTCTACTTCCCTGCAAAGGATGAGGATGGCAAGGTGCGTCAAAGCCTCGTCAGACTTGCATCACAGGCCAAGTCCCTTGCGACTACTTCAAAAAAGCGGTGCTTACTTCAGACCCTTATGGTCATCGAGTGCAGCACCGAGGGCGATATACCCCCGCCCGTTCGCATGCTGAAGGTGACTGTCAAAGCAGCGGATGAGATCAGCCCAAGCGGCGAGCGATACATGGCAGCTCAAAAGCGTAAACAGGCCGCCGAGGCGTAACAAAAAGCATTGACGTGCTCTGGGGCTACTCGCTACGAGCAGCAAGAAAAACGTGGAGCGCGTCCGCATCATTGGCTGCGTCAACACAATCGCGAGCGAGAGCGGACTCCAGCGATTGTTTGAGCCATTCAGAGTTGCCGGAACCGGGCCGCTGTCATGGACACCATCGCCCACAACTCTTTCGCGAAGCCGTGTGTACTGGTGCAATCTGGTGTGGTTGGGTTTGTAAAGCCCTGCGATTCGAGTCTTCGGATCAGGTGATTGACCAGCGTGCAGCCAATAGCGATTCCCACAAAGTCGCAAAGCACCTGGGCAAATTGCACGTAGCCTCGCGGCGGCTTTTGATACACGTGCTCGAAGGGTTGCGTGTAGACCTCCCAGCCAATGGAAACGAACGCCAAGAATATCGCGGTTATGATCAACATGCGCCTTGGCTGAAATAGCCAGCGGCTTTGCTTCCTGATCGCGCACCCCGCGCCGCAGCCCAAGAGGTAGTAGTAGAGGACATATAGAAAGGCCTCAGCTACCTTGGGATTGATCAAATCTTTGATTTCTCTTGGGGCAAGGCTGGCGTACACAACCAACCCAATGCCGATGGCTCCCATCACTAGGCTAACGATCAGCGTTGGCCAGGTGTTGAACGAGTTACCGCAAAACCACGCGGCCAGAACACAACCCATAAACCCGAATAGGTGTGCGACCTCACGCGGGCCAAACGCCCACGCATCGCCAGCGAGAGCGATTGGCTCAAAGGCGACGTAGCTCGAAAACCATGTAGCAAAAATTATCAGCGCTGCGCCCAGTGCGAGCATCGCCAACTTACTTGGGAACTCACGCACCTGTGTGGTGGGCCGGTGTGGCTCGTGGCTCATGAACGGTAGTATTCCTTGGTGTAACTCGCGCGGTCAGCGTCCTCGTCTCAGGCCGCCACCGGCTTGTCACATGTCGCAAAATAGGCGCGCTTGCTCACTTTTGTGTCTATGCAGTCGTACATGTGAGAGTTGTCCGTGATGTGGCCGTCAAAGCCCCGCCTGTAGACTCCGCGCCCGCTGTAGGTATGCTTGACGTAAAGCTCGTAGTCGTTGCCGCAGTGCGGGAAAGCTCTGACCTCTTGAATCGAAGGTAGCTGGGTCACGGCCTTGTGCGCCTCTGACATTACCGTCTACTCTGCATTTGCTTCGGCAAGGGCTTCAGCTCGTCTCTGCACGGCGAGCTGCATGTAGTGGATAGCCTTTTCGAGGTTTTTTACAGCCCAGTCAGGACATGGGCTCGAACTCTTTTTTGTGGGGTCGTTCACCCAAGAGCGAACGGTGCGCGTAGAGCAGGATCGCCCCGTGACAGCGGCAATTAACTCGGCGCTTCTGGCCTGGGTAATAGCGTAAGTATCAAGCAGCTGAAGAAAGCGTGTGCGATTGTCCAAGCGTCCCTCCTTAATCATCGATAGGCAATTCTGCCTAAAGCCAGTAAATAGGCAATTCTGCCTATTCTACATATAGGCAGAATTGCCTAGTCAAGTACTTAGGCAAAATTGCCTATAGACCCTTTCAGTGACGCTGAATTGGCGTCCCTCTACGGGCTCAGCCCCGGTTTAGGGCCGGGGCTTTGCTGTCCTGGTGCGCGTCAGTATCCGCGCATTCCGTACCGCTGCATCAGTACCGATGTGGCGCTACGCTGAGGCTCTATCATGTAGTCGAGCAAGTGCTCAGCCTCCCCATCAGTAACCTCCTCATACATGACTTCGGGTGTTTTCCCGTAATGCACGGCGATGGATTCAAGAATCGCAGCCTTGGTTTTGCTGTCGATTGCTGAAAGGAACTCTTCGGTACGATGGATCATTGGATCATTTCCTTGAAGGCCCGGCGAACCAGGCTGTGCTGGTTTCAGTCAGTGAGGCGAGCGCGAAAGGTAGCCTTCGGCCCGTATGCGCCCACGTTCTCGCGCCACGATTCACGCCCTTGACGGATCGCATCATCGCGGTCGTTAGCGCTGACTAAAATGTCGTAGCTGTCGATCACGCAATTGCCTGAGTAGATTTTTTCTGCAACCGCGATGCTGACGGTGTAATCGCGCAGTGGGCGGGGCAATTTGGCCTGCGCTTTTGGCGCTGGAGACGGCGCAAGGGCAAGGGGAACAATCTCAGCCTTCGGCTTCGATGTTTCTAGCGCATTCTTGTAGTCCGCAATCGAGTGCGAGTTGTCGGTTGGGATTGGATCATCCACCCCGCCACGGGCGTCGATGGCGTTCAGGCACTCTTCATACGTGCCATACATAGGCTCACGATGCAGGCCGTAGCCGTCGAGGAAGACGTAGCATTTGCCACCGTTGAGCTGACCAATATCAGGGTGCATGAGCATGGCTATTCCCTCAGACCGGATTCTTGATCTGGTAGACCGCAACAACCATGTCGCTCGCACTGGCTGTAGCAGGAAGCTCAAGCAGGTTGCGCAGCTCGCTCAATGCTTGGTGCGCCTCTTTGGCGGCATCACGGGTCGGCTGATCCAGCACACCGCAATCGCCTAACTGCATGAGCTTCCAGAGCGTGTCTTTGAGATTCATAAAAGCGCTTCCAAAGTGATTTATGGCTATCCACTAAATATACGTCCCTAGAGGCGTACTATCAAGAACAAAATATACCAAAAAGGGTAAAATATGTGTTTATTAATTTACCGTAAATGGTAAACTGATCCCATCAAAACAAACATTGAATGGATCGGCAAATGAGCATCGAAACCGCACTGAAGCAGCTTGAAGCACCAGCTACTTGGGCTGAAAAAATCCTGGCGATCAAACTGGCTGCTGAAAAGACTGGGAAGCACGACCTTCACCTGGTGAAGCGCTGCCTGGCTGTGGGCGAGGAGCACATGACCTACAAGGATCACACGGAGTTTGGCTGCAGCTGTGAGCTGCAGTACATCTTCGGTGAAGCCTCACATCTCATTGAGGAGCGGGATCTACCTTTCGATGAAGCGTTAGCCGAGGTGAAGGTCGATCAATGCCTCGCCACGCTCGGGTGGTCGGGGAACGGCGGCACCATGTTCTGCAATGCAGATCCCCAGCTTGGTGGAATCCTCGACCAGAACCGTCAACTGAGTACGTGGTTTGTCGTGTTCAACGATCCTGACCTCAATCTCAAAGAGGACTACAAGACCCGTGAGGAGGCGTTTCGTGCGCTCCTCGAAGTGGTGGATGCGAAATACCAGACGGCATAAGACGACACGCCCCGGATGTCCGGGGCGGTCAACCCTTTGGGAGTGGTGATGAGCGGATTCAAGCTTGCAGTTTGTCGTGCTGGTGGCAGTGCCAGTATCGTCGAGTCAACCCATGAAACGGTTGATCAGGCGGTTGACCAGTTGGTTCAGGTGGTCGCCATGCGAGTTTCGAAGCGTTACCGCGCTAAAATCGTGGACGACGTGCGACTCTATAACGTCTGCGACTGGAAACACCGCGACTTCACCATGTCCGTTGAACTTATCATCGGCTAAAGCTCCTGGGTAAGCGCTCAGAGGGAAGGCGCCAAAACTCACGAGGTAAAAGGCCTGTTCAGACAGCTCCAAAGCCCTGCGCAAAACGTGGGGCATTTGCCTTTCCCCTCCGACCGGTGCAACCGGTCTCACTGACGCCATGTTTTAGAGCGGGACATAAAAAGACCACCTGCTGCGGTGGTCTTGTGTCGTTGGGCGAGTACATCCAGCCCTTTGGTTATGCGCTCTCGCCGGATTGCATGCCTGTCTCTTCATTCAGTTCCGACATGCGATCACAGCGCCGCTGGATTTCAGAAGTTGCTTTGCAGTAGATGCTGAATGCACCGCCACGAATGATGGTGTCTTTCGCTGCGGCGAGAACACCATTGAATGCGATGCTGCCCTTGTCCTTTTTCAGCTCATCCCAGTTTTCTTTGGTGATGTGCAGGTTGTTGTCTTGGTAGTAGAGGTCGGTCATTTGTTGGTCCTGGTTCCGTTGCGTGGGGCTCGGATGTGAGCCCGCCATGGTACTGAATGTCTGCGACTGCGGGCTATGCCCTGGCACGCATCACGCGGCCTGAGGTTTGTCTTCGCCGCCAAACGCATTGGTGAGTGCGGAAGCCAGGTTGCCCAAGGTTTTCGACATGATGGTCATGCTGGCGTCGAAGTGCTGCAACACGTCGCCACTGCCTGCTGCCTGCGCTGCTTCGTCTTGCAGCAGGTCGTCAAACTTGATGCCTTCGACCACAAGCTTGTCAGTTAGCTTGAACGAAACTTTGTTTTCCCAGGCGAGCGCCAGTTTGGAAGCTTTGCGGCCAGTCGCGAGGTGCATCTGGACTTCTTCTGAACTCAGATCCATATCGCTCAGGCGGGCTTTGCTTGCCTTCTTGCCATCTTTCTCGCCCGCCAGCACGGCGCTATCGAGGATCGTGAAACCATCTGGTGCGGCACCGGACTTGAGCCACGCGGTCATGCCGTCGGCTGGGCTTTGCACTGTGCGCAACGGGCGCAAGGGCAGACTGCCCAATACCTCGCGCAGCGTGCTCAGCAGATCTTCAGCGGCGCTCGGGGTGCCGGTTTCCACGAGGATTAGGTTCTGCCTTGGTAGGATCAGCGCAGTAGTGTGTTTGCAGTCTGGGACAAGCTTGGGAATCATTCCGCTGATGACCAAGTCCTTTATCTCCCTGCGTTCCTTGCCCTTCACTTTGCGATCTTGCGCCGCCTCGATCTCGGCCACCTTCTTATCGACCTCGGCATTGACCGCCTTCGATGGCGGCTTACGGAACCACGCTTCGGCACAGATCAGAATCCCTTCACCGCAAGGGTGAGCCAGAATCTGCGATTGCACGCCATCAACGCGGGGCAGTGGTGTGGTGAACCCATAGGTGCTCAGTTCGTCACCGCCCAGAGGTCGCGCCAGCTTTTGTGAAAGCGCCGCTTGAAGGGTTTCGACGCTCAGGTCAACGTTTTCGGTAAGGCTGTAGGCGAGCACTTTCTTGAAAAATGTCATGTACGTCTCTTAGTGAGGATGAGGGGCGCCATAATGGCTTTGTGGGAATAACACCAAAATGATAGCCATTAAAAAAACAACGTACAATGCTATTGCACATTGTTAATTGCTGCGTAAAATTGACCGCAAGAGCTTGGTTTCCTGTACATTTTTGGTGGGAGCCATTTCAATAAATCCTAGTAAACGAGCCCTCATCAATGAATTTAAATTTCTACTTTGAAATTCAAACCCTCGATGGGGCGACCTCTCGAAATTCTTTTGAAAAAGTCATGTTGGCGGTTCATAGCCTGAACAGCCTGGGCGCCAAGCTTGTAGTGGATTGGCCAAAATGGGCTTCAAGCTCCAATTACTTTGGCAGCACTATGCGAGTGTTCGGCGCCGAGGAAGAGTTGGCGCAGGTTCGCTCTGCGGTAGAGGCACACGTTGCCAAGGTTTTGCGCGGGAAGTTTGCAAAGAAGCCGATGGTGCTGGGCCCGATTTCCAAAGTCCCGGAACATGCCAAGGTCACTTGGATATTCAAACGGCACCGCGCTCCGAGTCGTGGGCGATCCAATTCGCTTATTAAGCGGCTCACACGCCGCGCAATCGCACGGGGCGAGCAGCCGAAGGAGTACGAACCCAAGTTCGTAGAGACTCATACGTTGATGCTGCTCTCGCTGACAACGGCCTTGAAATTCCCAATAGACATCAGTCGTGAACGCCCAAGCCACTTGGACTTTGTTGATAGCGAGCCGTCTTCGTACGGTCTTGGTGTCCCTATCCCGCGTTTTTAAGGCCAGCCTAAAAAGATAGCAGTTTGCCACCTCGGCAACCGCTGCTATCATGCCGCCCTTGCTCAAGGGTGAGATGCGTCCTCACATGGGCGCATATGCACGCACAATACTGAAGAACATCTGTCTCTGAGCACGTGAAGGAGCACCCCTCAGACCCCCGCAGAATATGCGGACGTTTACTAACGCTGAACAAGCGACTCATGCTATCCCGACCTTTAGGGGAAGGGCATATCATAAGCACCGTCCACTGGATAAGTGGTTCAACGCCAGCTCATAGAGCTGGCGTTTTCATTTGTGCCGATGACGTTTACTGCGCAGCTACGATTGGAGTGTTGTGCGCCTGGACAATTAGCGCAACCAGGTCGGACATCATCTCTTCGTCAAGGATCTGCTTCGTAAAGGCGTGGATCAGTCGATAGCCATGCAGGGTGAAGAGGTTGCAGCGCATCCGATCAGCCTGAAAGGCTTGCTTGGATTTGTGATATGCAAACCCGTCCACCTCCACGCAGATTGAGGATGAAGGCAGGAAAATGTCGGCGCGGAAGCGACGATCCGGGATAAGACCTTCGCGCTCCCACTCAGGCACACCAGGTAAGGCTTTGCACAACGCGTCGTAGAGTTTGCGCTGCGGTATCTCGTTGTCTTTCTTCGTGCATGCCGCCAGCTGTGCCGCAGCGGGCGCCAGACTGGCCTTCTGGGTATTGACTGGTGCCTGGCGGGCGAGGAGGGCGACAATATCCGGGTGGCAGCGATCTCGCATACCACGGGAAATCCTTTCGGCCTCTTCCTTTGAGATTAGTTGGCGAGCTAAAGCATCCTCTGGTGTAAGACGGAACCCCACAGCAATCTCCTTGAACGGTTGAAACTGCATATTCAGCAGAACTCAATCAACCAACAAGAATGATTATTACCATAGCTTGGTAGTATCATTCTTTAAAATCAGTTACTTGCGTCTGTCGCACACGGGTATGCAAACGCTCGCATGCTGGGGTTGCCAGCATGCGGGTATTACGCGCTTGTACAGCGGAACAGATACAGTGCTGCCTATTCGGCAGAGTAGGTATGTCTTGTTCCCCCCTTGGTAGGAGGTCACTCAACAACCGCCTATTCGGCGGGCTTGAAGGGGCGACACGAGAGGGCGTGTCGTCTTCAGATGTTGCACCTCTTAAACAGAGGGTTAGCACTTGGGGGGAGTCTGATGCAACTTACTAGAGCAAACCTTATCACAATTAATTGCAGTTCAAAATCTATTTAGTATTACTATGCGTGCGCAATGCATGGATAAACAGTGCATGTTGCAAGCAAGCTTGTTTGGAGCCGTTGTGTGCAGCTGCACAAATAGTTTCAATATCTTCAAGTGAAGCTTTTGTTATGCGAACATTAATTCGCTGTTTATTTTTTCGCTCGCGCACCCAAGCCCCAAGAAGCGCCTCGATCTCTTCTGTTGGTTCTTTCTTGAAGTGAACGAGCGCAGCAGCGATCCATTCGGGCCACTGCTTTTCAGATTTCTGCTGGGCCTCGATGATGGTCTTGAACTGATCATTGGGAAGCCAGAGCGGATACGACGTTGTCTGAACTGGCCCCCGTGGTGCGGTTGGAGCAGGTTTACGGGCCATATCAGCTCTCTTCCTCATCGTCCAAATGGTCGAGACCTTTCGCCATCAGCTCAATCACGTCTTCCAGATACGTTTTACGCTGTTTCTCAGGTGCCGCTGGCCAGCCTATCAGGGCGGTCTCGATTGCGGCCTGGCTCGCTTCGTCGAGGCCTTCTGTTGTCTTCAGGGCAACGAGGATACGCTTGCCAGCTTCTGTACCTGGTAACCGCACCTTGGCACGCGGAAGCTGTGCGCTAGGCTTTTTAGCTGCAGGCGGTTTTGGCTTAGGCGGCTGGGCGTTCATACCTGGTGCTGCCCCCCCATTTCCTGCGGAATGGGCGTCAGGTGCATGAGCCCCTGGGTTGACCTTCAGGTACTTGAGATAGGCCCGAGCAGCCACGTCTATTTCGTTGATCGTGTTGTAAACGCCGGAGTAGATCGCGCTCACCACCTCACAGTCTTCAGGTAGCAGGCAGATAACGCGCCAGCGATGAGACCAGCTGCGCGAGCGCCCAGCGAACTCCTCCTCAAACACTGAAATTTTGATCTTCGAATTGCTTGGGCCGCACGGCTCCTTCACCAACGCGGAAATGTACCTGCGCATAGAGCGCACTTGTGACTGAAGCGATATGTCGGCACGGTCCAGGTTTTCGTGGATCGACTGGCTAAGTGCCGTGATGTCGTCGATGTCATTGCCTACACATGGAATGTGGTCGATGCTCGCCAGACAGCAGGCCCAATACCGACGCTCACCGCCAACAATCCGGAAGCCGTTAGAAACGGGACGAACTTTCACGGGCTGGATCAGACCGTCTTTCAGTACGTTCGAGGACAGTGCAAACAGCTCCGCCCACATGGAGATGATGGTGACGGCGCGCTCGCGTTTTTCGGGGTCCAAAGGCTCACGCGCAAAGCTCTCGACGGGTTTGCCCGTGATGGCAGACCAACGCTTAGCCGTGGCGGAGTCAGGAGGATTGCGCAGCAGCATGCGGGTAACGCGATCCAGCCACCGACGGTAATGAGCACGCCAGATGCTGTACTTCTCTTCTTCAGTCGGATTGTCGAAGTTAAAGTTGTGACCAGATTTGATCTCTTCGGCTAGCCAGGCCTGACCGGCCTCTGACTTCAACCAACCATCTTTGACCTTTCCGATCCACTCTAGGGTGCGACGGAGGGAAAGTTTGTTGATGTGAGTCGAGCCTGCACGCCGCCCTGGACCGTTAGCTGGCTCTGGTTGAATGATGAACGCGTCACACAGCTCTTTGTAGCGTGGGTTATCCGGGGTAGGGCGGATCGAAGTCGCAAGCAATCTGGAGACAGGCCGTAGCGCGCTGGCAGCGTCAACGATAGGTTGCTGACCAGTCAGCAAACCGAAGTCGGTTGCCGTGCTCAGGCCCTGGTCTCTGGTAATGGACTTACGTGTGCTCATCTGATGCGCTCCCAGTTATCACGGGACTCCATCACCTTTTTGGCGACCAGCTTCACAAAGCGTGTGGACTCAAAGCTGCTTTTGCTTTCTGGATTGGTGAACACTTGGTCAGGGGTGTTTTTCCAGTTGTCTGTTTCAGGGTAAGCAACCAAGTCGGTCAGCGGGGAGTCGAGCAGGTATGCCGCCAGAGGTGACGATTTGATGCGGTCCAGCTGCTGCTTGTGGATCAGCGTTCCCTTCTTCACGGCATTTGGCAACATCCCGAGGAATTCGAGTGGGATGTCGTTCGACTCGCGGCGCTCGCTGACCATCGTTTGAAAGTAACTGATCATGGAGAACACGCCGTCTGTGCTTTGCGGTTCAGGCACAAATGGGATGTAGATGTGGGTGGCTGCGTGAATGGCAATGTCGATGATCGAGGTGCGAGTAGGAGGGGTGTCGATGACAACAAAGCTGTACTTTTCCGCCAGCTCTTCCGAGCGCAGCCAGCGGCGCAGCGTGTCAGCTGCCGAGAGCGCAGATGGTGATCCTGGGCGGAAGGTTTGCACATGCACGAGCTGATTCTCGTCGTTGGGCAGGATGTGGATCATGTCGCTGCCGATAGGCTGGCAAACATCTTTTGGGATGATCCCCATTTCCTCCAGAAGCGCGCCAGTGTTGCTCGGGTAGGGAACAGGCTCGAAGCCTTGCTCGTTCACGCCAAGCAGGTCAAGCCATAGATCGCAGATGGAGGTGCGGACAACGGCCTCTTGATTGCGCACCAACTCAGGGTGTGGGCGTGGGGTGGTATACGGCGAGCCCATTACGGTTTCGAGCAGGTTCCATCGGCGCCCCGTGTTGCCCTGTGGATCGAGGTCGATGTAGAGGATTGGCTTGCCCTGGTTGTAGCAAACGTCATTCGA
Source organism: Pseudomonas sp. WS 5027 (assembly GCF_012985695.1). Taxonomy (NCBI): domain Bacteria; kingdom Pseudomonadati; phylum Pseudomonadota; class Gammaproteobacteria; order Pseudomonadales; family Pseudomonadaceae; genus Pseudomonas; species Pseudomonas sp. WS 5027. The sequence goes on from NZ_JAAQWU010000013.1 coordinate 172,114, forward strand.
CAGACCTTGTACGAGTACACGGCTCGTCGTGGTTTTGCCGACGCCACCCTTGTAGTTCATGGCGACAATAACGGGTAACGGCTTGAGTGTGAAATCGAACTGCGGCTTCTTGAGTACCATTCAGGCGCCCCCCCTAAATCAAAGGAATAATCTTTTTGCCAGGCGCATGCCACCCGCTGGCTTTTGGGCGATGATACACAAGCGTGGTACAGTTGCGTAGTACAAATATTGATTTGCTGTGGTATCAAATTCAGTGCCGAGTGGCGCTGGTCGGATGGCCATTTTGCAAATACGAAATAAAGTCTGTCGCTGAGCATTTGAAGCTGTCGTTGAAATCCGCCGCTTGCCTTATAAATCAAGGTACTAGGTGAGATAAGTGGCGCGAGCGTTGGTGTGCTGGGTGGCTTCAACACCGGTTTCCGACAGACTTTATTTAGTAGGTCACACGGCAATGCGTGAAAAATGCAGGGTGCGACAGACTTTATTTCTGTTTTGCGATTTGCTCGGCTCCACCCTGGAGGGCATGTAGTCAGTGCACCAAAACCCGGCTGAGCGGGCCTTGTTTTGGCGAGTCATTTTCGAGGTAACGGTGAGGGCTCACTTGAGCCCGTAATTACGCTTCAATTCGACGATGCGAGCTGCGCGCTGCTGGTGGGCCAGGGAGGTGCCCTGATTGGCCTCAATAGCCCCGTGAGCGACAGCTGCGGTGTACTGTTCGTCTTGCTTCACCAGATCCACTAGCTCCTGGAGCTGGGCCTTCATTTCTTCGTAGATGGGCATGGGTCTTTCCCCTCAACTGGTGGGCTTGTTAGCTTCGCGGCTGTCTGTCACGGGAATACCCCCACTAGTATTCCTCACTGCTGGTAACTCATCGGCAGGGGAAAGCATCACGTAAAGCATGAACCCGAGTACAACAATGAGAACCAAGCACAGCGCGCCGTTACGAATCGCTGTCGAGATTATAAGAAATTCTTTTAATCGGTCGTTGGTCATATCTGTACTTTTCCTTGAGGTTGCGGCGAACCGGGGCGGGTTCGTTTTAGGCGATTTTAGCGATTTTGGCGGCTCGCTGGGCTTGTCTTTGCGCGTGCCAGTAGCCGGAGTCAAAAGAGGCCCGTTCTTCGGTGTCAGAAGCGTGACAGGCGTAATGCGGCGCATAGACCGCAGTGCCATTAGCGCAAATTTGCCGGTTTTCCGGCTCGTCGCGATAGGCGCAAAAGCCGTCAACCCACGCTTTGGCATCCTTGCGGCGCGCCAGGTCTACCGTACCGCTCCGTGTGTTGTTGCCGGACGTATAGCCGCCAGTAACCTGCTTTCTTTCGGCATCGAACACATACCAGCAGGGAACGTGATTGTGCCCTGCGTGCGAACCCCAGCAGTAGATACGCCAGATGTAAGCCGGGGTGTTTTCGATGCGAAAGCCTTTGTAAGTCATGGCGATTTCCGTGGTTATTGCGTTGTGCATTCGTTGTAGAGGTGAACGGTGGTAATGGACGTGCCTTGAACTGGCGGGCTGTTAATGACGCTACCAATATGCTGCTGGCATGAAACGAAATTTTTACCGTCTGAAAAGCTGGAGTCGACGAGAGTAATTTTCTCCCCTGAGACATCGACGGTACGCATTGCAACAGGTGAAAGGTAAGTGACTGGCGGTGAAGCGCAGCCGGCCAGCGACAACAGGGCAAGAGCGGATGCAGTAAGAGCTATGCGAGTTTTCATCGTGATCAGTTCCTTCTTGACGTCCAGGCCATCCCTGTACGCTTCTACTGGCTTAGCCCAACGTTTGACGGCTGGGCTTAGCGTACCTGGGCGACCATTCCTAACTATTCCTGCTCATGGGCCTGGGTCTCAAACGAAAACTCCTCAACCGTGAGCCGTCGTCCGGTAGGCAAGATGATTTCGAGTTCAGTGCCAATAGATTTTGGCGGTAGCTGGATAGCTTGGCCACGTGCTTTGTTTGCCATTGCTCTGCGCTCAATCGCTGACGGATAGTGAGACGCGATGAACGTAATCACTCCTACAGGGAGTAGCACCCAAACAAAAATGGCCAAAAAGGGATTGTTCATGAAATGTTTTGCTTTCCCTTGGTGATCGGGGTCAGTTCTTCGTCCAACACTCTTACAATACGATCAGGTGATATGGTGTGCAGGCAGACCAACTCATAGCCCGCATGGGCATCTCCTGAAAAGCCAGATTTGTCAAACTCCAAGACAACCAGCTCTGCATTTTCGAACTCGTCCCCCAACCAGTTCATCAAGCCGCTCTCACAAGCCTCTGCACTGGTGAACAGATAAACGCCTTTCGAGGTCTCCCCAAACATCGCCGAGCGCCCACCAATTCGAGGCACAAGTCCTCTTTCGAGAATTGATGGGAGGTTCTCCGCAGGGGTAACGTGGTAAAGCATAAATCGTTCTCCATTACACCTGGGGTGGAGTTGCGGGACTGGCTTTCCAGCCGAATTCGGTTTGACGCCAGATGTAGCCGAGCTTCCGACCAAGGCGCAGGTAATGAGCTGCCGCTTCGCGAGTAACCCAAGCTGCGTGGCCATCGGCATCAATCAAGCGGGAATTGTTTCGAGTGTTCATCGCGATTTCTCCTTGATTAATCAGCGCTGCCAAGTGGGCATCGTCATATTTCCTCGGTTACCTGGTGCTCACTGACAATGGGTGCTCCGTGAGTTAAGCCACGGCTTCGTTGGCGATGGCAGTTTCTTGCGGCGGCAGGGCAGTCTCGATATGGAGAGCGCCAAGCGATTCGGCAGCCGTAGCGAGTACCGAGCTATCTCGAATACGCCAGTACTCGTGAACCGAGCTGGCCGAAGTGCGAACTGAAGAGGTAACGCCCCTGCGCATGAGTGCGGCAACCTCGAACGCCATCCAGAAGCGATCAAACGGAAGGTCCTTGGTAGTGATCCAAAACGCCGCCTCAGTGACCTTGAAGAGCAACTGATAGACAGCAAGCGCCACTTTTGCCAAGGGCTCATCCGACTTGTCCAGCCTCGCCATAACCGGACCAATGGCACGCAGCCTCTTGATGCGCAGGCAGTTGGCGTAAGGAATGGTTCTCACGGTGCCGATGAGGCTTGGAAGCTGAAGCTTGAAAAACCCCTTTTCCTCTGGCGCTACAAGGGCGCCCAGCTTCGAGGAGCACGCCATGCAAATTGTGTTGGCCGCGTACAATTGATCGGACATGCGAGTCGACTTGGAGCCGTAGGCGAAGGAAGTCATTTCAACGTGACCGCAGATGCTGGCGCTTTTCGCCGAGAAGTGGTGCTTGCTCATTTCCTAGACCCCAAGACGTTTGGTTTTGATAGGTCTATTATTTACCATATAGGGTCAATGGGCAAGATTTATATTAGCTATTTAGGGTAAATTTGTCTTTGCCTGTTGCGCGTCGAAATTCAGTCGAAGCTGAGAAGGCTGGGCCTTTCTCCCACGCGCCATATGAGCCCTAGACCGGCCATTTCGCAGAGCATGGCCCAGCACGTATAGGGAATGATGGCACGACCTCCAAGCCAGTCTGAAACGGCTTCGCAACCCTCATGGCCAAGTCCCAATAAGTCTGCCACCACCTGGCTCTCTGGAGAAAGCCCCGTCCTTTTCCTGATCGCGAGCAGCAGGCTCTGAACTTCTTCAGGCGCTGGTGGCTGCCACTTGCTGGCCACGGTCAGGCACGCGCTCCGAATTATCGGCATGCTAGGCTCGCCTGGATATGTGTGCAGGCGGAGGCCGTTGAGCTTGGCTCCTGGGCGAGTAGTGCAAGGATCAAGGTGCTACCCATTTTGGTGGTATGGCGCGTCTGGCGCGATTGCCGATTGATATTATATGCAATGCAGTAGATCGACAACCACGCGCTATGCGCGGGACATTGAGTGAGGAAGGATTCTTACTGAAAGGATCGCTCAGTGTGGTGAGTGGCCGGAGCTGCCGCGCCTGCCTTTCCCCTTCATCCCCATGGGGGATCTCCCTGACACCGACTGGGCTCAAGGGTGTGCTGGGGTGAAAGGCTTACAACTACTCAGGCGGTTTGAGCGGCGCCGCTCATCGTTTCGAAGCGTAGATGGTCGATGACTTGCGTGTACTCCGCAAGATAGGCGTTCGAGAGCACTCTATAAGCCTGGATGCAGTCTGGGACTTTAGATGACGCGCCTTCGTTGGCGGCTTCGAACCCAGCTTCGCCAGCAAGGTTCTCGGCTCGGTATTGCAACCGATCCAAATCCTTTTGAGCCTCCTCTGCGATAACGTCGCAACTGTTGCGCACGTAATCAACCTGCAAAAGCAAGCTGCGCGCCTCAAGGCATTTGAGAGTTGGAGAGAGTTTTGTGCTGCTCATTGGTATTGCCTCAGATAGCAGTCATGGGGCGGCTGGTCTCGTGAGTTTGGTTTGCTGGCGCCACAACGTTTAATGATTCTACACGATGCGATCAGGAATCAATAATTCGTTTGACTGTTAGTGGTTTAAGTATCCTGAGCGGCACATTTCGACCTGATGAGTCCGCCACCACGGCCTTGTATTGCGTTGAAGGCATGTGGGCAGCGCTAGGCGCGGGGCATATCTGCTGTGGCCCGCATGCAATGGGCGTCTTTCCAAGTTGTTTGGAGCTGCGTGGCTCGCACTTGATGACGATATGAAGGTGACACTTGAGATATTTCGGGGGCAGCGGCGTGATCGTTGCTCATCGGTATCGGGATAACACAACTAAGGTGCAAATTCTTGACACCTCGGCCTGCTCCGTAGAGTATTATTATATCTGGTTTTTGTGAGCCGGTTTTTTGCTTGGCACTCGACGGCGTCGAGCGGGGCTGCAAATTCAGCTTGTTGTCACTCCGGTTCATTTGCATGGCTCAACCCCACCTGAACGACTTCAGTTTACTGAGCTGTCTGCCAGCTGATGGCGCCTTATGCAGGGGATCGACAGCAGTGAACGCGTGGTGGGTGAGCACCCGAAGCAATTGAGCGTCACAACCCGGTAATCCACAACGTGCGGGTTGCTCAAAAGTGAAGAATTCAGCGAGAGGTTGGAGCAGGAATGAAAGCCCTAAAAAAAATCGAAGTTGAACAAGGAGCGCAACTGTGAAGCACAGTCATCTCGCTATTGCCTTGATGGCGGCAGCCGCATTTTCCTCGACTGCTTCCGGGGCTTTCTTCATTGAAGAGTCCGGCATCATTGGTACTGAGCGTGGGCAGATGGGGAAGTTCCAGCCTTATGACGCGCAAGGCAAAGCGACATTTGCTGCTCCAAGTGCAAGCATGGAGCCCAAACAGGCCCGCTACAAAGACGCAGAGCTTCTTGTTGATCTGGCCTATACGCCGGTAACCCAGCACGGCTCGGGCGAACCCGGCATCGTTCCTGGCTTTGCCGATGAAATCCCTTTCGATAGCGCCATGAGCATGATTCTGCCAAATGGCTGGCAAGTGTATAAGGCAAAGGACTTTGACAAGAAAGGCCTTCCGTTGGTTATCAGTTTTTCTGGGGGGCGGACGTGGCCTGACGTGCTGAAGCAAGTCGGTGATCGCTACGAGCTGCACTTTCATATCGACTGGTTTGACCACACCATTATGCTCTCGAAAGGGCGCAAGAGCATGTCGATGAAGGCCAGTCAGATGGCTGTCGTCCCAGAGCCAGCCCGACCAAGCAAACCAATCTCGCCGTTAGTGACCCCTGGTTCTACTGCCGCTGGTGTCGCAGCAACTTCGTTTGCAGTGCCTTCACAGTCGGTTGCCACATCGGGTAAGCCTGCGCTCGCTGGCAACTCAATGCAGCCATCGGCGACCAAGCCCCCAACTGTGCAGGCCGCAGGATTCACAAAGACAGTAAGCAAAGGTGGTGAGGTAGCGTCGTCTACACCTGTCGCTATGCCTGTGTTGACAACACAGGTCGCCGCAATTGCCCGCCCGAAACCATTAGAGCCGAAAATTCCAGTTTGGTTTGTGTCCTCCAAAGATCGCACGATTCGCGAAGCTCTAAAGAGCTGGGCCACGATTGCTAACTGGACGTTTGAGCCGGAGCACTGGGCGGTCACCGTCGATATTCCGATCACCGCTGGCGCCCCTTTCTCGGGTGACTTCAAGACCGCAGTACGCCAACTGATCGCGACTACAGAGCTGGGTGATACACCACTGCAACCCTGCTTTTATACCAACCGTGTTGTTCGAGTGGTGCCCATCAATCAAGTGTGCGACCAGATGAGTGCCCGCTAAATGAAAACTCTTGGTAAGAAAAAAAGCTTCCTTCCAGCGTTACTCGGTATAGCGGTGGCACTCGGGTCCGGCTGCTCGACGTACAAAGATAAAAACGCCATAGATCAGCTTGAGGCTGATCTGGGCGGCGCAACGAATGAGCACGTAAACCGCAACATGAGATCGGTGACGCTCGATGCAAAGCGCGCTGCTCAAGATGTGAACCGTCCCTACATCACTGGCAAGGCTATCCCGCTGTCTCGGGAAGTGACTTTGCCAGCGCCGCTACGCGGCACCGTGAACACGACACTGCTGTTCAGGGATGATGCAGATCTCATCACGCTGGCACAGAGAATCACCGACGCAACCGGTATCCCAGTAAAGGTCATGCCGGATGCGTTGTTGCCAATGGAGGACTTCGGGCCGCGCCTTACCGATGCTTCGAACGGCCAAGCTTCCCCTATGGGCAGAAGTGCCCCCATGACGGCAAGCACTAATCCAGTGGCACTTAATTCGCCGCTTCCTGGTTCAGGTTACACACCTGCTGCGACGGTGCAGATTGGTTCCGCATCGCAAACACAAGCGCTGACTGTAGAAAACAGGGTTGCCGCTCAATCTGGTAGCGCGTTACTAGCGACTACGCTCGACTCCATTGCAATGCGATTGAGTGTGTACTGGAAATACGATGATGCTTTGGCGGCAATTGTCTTCTTCCGAACTGAAACTCGCTTCTTCGAAATCCGCGGTGCTGAAATGGCGGCGAGTTCTGAGATGGCGATCGATCTCAGTGGTGGCGTCGATAACTCAGGCACAAGCGGCCTGAATAGCAAGTCGAAAGCCAACATTTCCGTGCCAGAACCTAAGATCGGCCCTATTGAAGGGCTGGTTCAGCGTATTACTCAGTTTATGTCCCGCTCAGGCAAGGTCGCGGCAGGTTCAGGTGGTTTGCTGGTTGTGACGGACATCAAGTCGTCGCTCGATCAAATTGAAAACTTCATCAATCAAGAGAACAAGATGCGGTCACGCCGCATTGACCTGGTATTCGAGGAAATCACCGTAGAGCGTACGTCCAGTTCACAGGGTGCCGTTAACTGGAACGTGGCGTTCAAAAGCGGCGGATCTGGTAACGGGGTGGACATCGATGGCCTGAACTCGCTGCTGGAGCAGGAGGGTGCGGCTTTGTCCTTGGGGGCTTCTGTAGGATCGGGACAATGGAAAGGCTCATCGATCAGCGCGCAAGCACTCAGCAAGGTTGGCAAGATCGTAGACCAGAAGATGAACACCTTCGGCACCGTCAATGGCCAACCCGCCACGTCAGGACGCCCTGAGCGTCAGAAGTACATCGACAAGCTGGAACAGACAGCCAGCAATTCGGATGCAAGTCAGCCAACCGTAACGGTCACTCAGGCTGAAGAAGTCTCGGGGCGGATCATCACCGTTATCCCGTATGCGTATTCTGACGGCGACATCAATATGGCCATCAAGTACGACAATACCCCGACTCCGCTTTTCGAGAAGCAGCCGGTTGGCCCGGACGGAAGCTATGTTCAATCGCCGCAATCGGTGAGTGACGTACTGGTGCGCTCTGCAATGCTACGAAGTGGTCAGCCGTACGTTATCAGTGCGACGACTGCCAACAACGCCAATTACAACGAACGTCGGACTGACCGCAATGCGCCAATACTGTTTGGTGGATCTGACATCGCCGACAAAACAGATCGTGTCACTGTTTTTGTGCTGACCGCCCTTGTGCGTGAGAAGTAACCAATGACCGGCGCAATCATTAGAGCTGTCAACAACGAACAGTCAATCGTTTTTGGTGGTGTGGCCTGGAAACCAGTTATTGGCTCAGGCTTGGCTGCACAATCCGAGAAGTTGGCAGCTGCAGACAAAGCAACTCACTATGTTACAGCTGGCGAGCACTCCTCTGCGGTAGGCACTACAAAGCTGCCAGCGGTGAAAATCAAGGAGAAGGGTCGTGCGTTCTACTCGGCAGCCGCAATATTTGCGCAGGCGCATCCGAGTGGGGTGCAGATTTACTCGCAGGAATTCCCAGGTGACGATGTCTGGGTAGTTGCATCACACGATGGTGTCGTCATCAGCGATACCGATGTTCTGTTGACTCGGATTGAAGCAGAAGAACTTGTTGCAGATATAAAATTGCGCCATGCGCTCGCGGTAGTTATCACGGGCGAATTTGACGCGATAATGCATCTCAACGTACGAACCCAACTAAAGCCAGTTCGAAACGCTATACAGAAGATCCCATCGTCTGCAAAGGTAATGGTCGTGGTCCTGTTGTTGTTGTTGGTCGTTGATACTTCATTGAGCTGGTACAAGGATTTCAAGCTTCGTAAGCTACGTGAGCTTGAGCAGTCTCAGTACATTGACGCTCATGCCGAATGGAAGAATAAACTGAATCAATGGGCCTCAACGATTAAGCCTGATGGGCGGCAAGGCTTGATCAACATATATTTCGAGATGGGTAATGCGCCGATGAAAATTGGTGGATGGAACATCTCAGAAGCGACTTGCTTAACTTCAGCTACTGGTTGGGACTGCAACGCTCGATATGAAGCAGGCGTGGGTTCGACCAACATTAGTTTCCAAGAAAACCTGCCAAGAGGATGGACTGCGAACTGGGGTGGTTTGACTACTGCTGTAGGCAACTGGACAGTTCAAGTTGAGCGCAAAAGCTTAGATAGATCCCGAATCCAGAAAATCCCTGATTTCAGCCTGGTATACATCAGTGCGCTCCAGCGTGTATTGCCAGCAATGAAGAAGGTTGATCTATCAGCACCAGCACCTGCGCCGATCCAAGAGCCGCAAGTTTACATAGATCGAGGCAAAGGCAATGAACTTGTAAATGTTCCATATCCTGTTGAAAACACAGCAGGTATAGAGCTTCCTAAAATTCAGACGCTAGATATTGAAGCGCCGCTCAGAACCTTGGCAGTTCTCCCTTTGATTGACGATACGGTAATCAAACAATTGCGATTCGTTGTCGGCAGCCAAAGAACAGTTCCAACTATTCGGGACGGTATGTTCACATCCAAGTTGATTGGGGATATTTATGTTCGCTAACCACAAGCAGCTCTTTGCGCTCCCTATGGCTTTATTGGCGTGTTTCACCGTACAAGCGGGCGAGCCTGAGATGCTTCCTCCTGGGGTGTTTGGCATTTCGCAAACCGTGAATGATATGTTGCGGATTGATGCCGAGCGCGCACAGCTGTCGGAACAAAAAATGCTTTCGGAAGCAAAAAGTCGGCATAGTGGTACAGCAATATTGGGTGGCATTCTTCCGAGTGTCGCTCAAGCACAGCAAGTTGAGACACCGAAGCCAATCCCGGCACCTCCTCCCGTACGCTTTGAAGTCCTCGGAATCTTTGGCTTGGGTGAAAACTTACTTGCTGATGTTGCAATTGATAATGCACGCGTTCGTTTTAAGCGCGGCCAGTCCTCGCCGCTTGGCGCGGGGGCTGATTTCCCGTATCAGCTGATCTCAATAAAAGTCCCTTGTGTAAAGCTGGCTGACGCAAACAAAGCTGAACACAACGTTTGCTTGAGCAAATCAGGCCTATAGGAGAATAGTATGAGCACTACAGTTTCCTTCAGCGCTCTGGCAAAAAACGACTCTGAAAGTGACAGTCTGTCGAATGTTGTTGAACATGATATTGACGAATCCAGTGTCGTGTTCAACTTAAAGCCTGATCTGATCAAGTACCTAGGTTCGCCCATCGCGAGAAGACGTGAGGAAATCGTTGGAGATAGCCTTAGCAACAAAATTATCCCGATTCAAACAAGTGCGGGGGAATGGTTTATCCTGGCCTTGCCAGACTACGCGAAAAGCATGTATGTCGAAATTGTAAGGGATAAGTGCAAACAGGCTGGATCACACAAAAGCGAATTACGCGTTGTGTCCATTTCGCATAACCTAATGCTGTCCATTACGCAGCAAGAGGCTTATGACGTCCTTGAAGCGACTGCTGATGACACCTCTGGCCACTTCGCGACCTTCACAGAGATTATTCGATACGGTGTTCAGCATAGTGCGTCTGATGTGCATCTCAACGTCGCGAATAATGACACACAATCTCAAGTTAAATTCACCATTGAGGGTCAATATACTGCTCCCGAACAATGGCGTATGGAAACCGCTCGCCTTATCGAAGTAATCAACATTGCTTGGCAAAAGGGGCAGGGCGGCGGCTCCTCGGTGTTTACCGAAAAAGCAGAAGCACAATGCCGATTGGTGCTGCCGATTGATGGCGAGATGATCATGTGTCGTTGGGCATCGCTAGCGGCGGATCGTGGTACATCGGTGACATTACGGCTCTTAAAGCTTGATCTTTCAATTCAACGCAGATCGCTGGAGTCCCAAGGTTTTCTCCCAAGTCAAATTGCAATGTTTCATCGAGCGCAAATGGCTGAAGGCGGAGCAATCATTATTGCTGGGGTTGTGAACTCTGGTAAGTCCACGGCATTGGCTGAAATTTTGTCATTGCTTCCGGACCACCGTAAAATTGTTACCCTCGAAGATCCGGTCGAATACCTCATTCCAAATTCGCTTCAGAATACTGTTGTGCGTTCACTAGACGGTCGAGACGATGAAGCTTTCACGTCTAAGCTGAAGACCTTTAAGCGTTCAGCAGCGAATGACATTTTGATTGGTGAAATTCGTGATACTCAAACGGGCGATGCGTTTGTGGACATCACAGGGTCTGGTACAAACCTATATGCCACAACTCACGCAAAGGCAAACTTTCAAATTCCTGAGCGTTTAGCTTCTAAAGCTATCGGCATTCCGGTCGATTTTCTTGCATCACCTGGTATTTTAAACCTGCTTGTCTATATGGCTTTGGTGCCTGTGCTGTGCCAGAACTGTGCATTACCGTTGTCCAGCCTAAGAGTTTCAGGTGGCGTTGATCGTCGTGGAGTACACCACGACGAAATCTACTGGGGCGAATACATTGACTGTATTGAACGTGTATTTAAAATTGATAGTTCGACCATGCGCATCAAATGTGATGAAGGTTGTGATGTGTGCCGCCATGCTGACCTTAAAAAATTAAACGGGTATCTTGGCCGTACAGCAGTTGCTTCGCTGTTGGAGCCACAAGTTGATCGTCAAATGTTACGGTACATCCGTGAAAACGATACTCTTGGCTTTCAAGAGTACTGTGAAAGCTTGGAAAGGACAGCGATTGACGATCCGGATATGACGAATAAATCAATGATGGAGTGTGCCATGTACAAAGCTCATTTGGGCATACTCGATCCGAGGGATATAGAGCAAAAAACTATGGCCTTCCAAACTTACGAACGAATCATCGAGAAGCGAAAGGCGAAGGTATGAACCTTTCTATCTTGATTGATCGGTGGAAATATATATTTAATCACTGGTGGCGCAAGCACACGGTGAAGGGGTTGACGGTTGACGCTAAGATCGCATCCATAATTTTTTCAGGTCAGCAAGGCGATTATTATTTATTCCTGGCAGATACCATTAAAGGGACTCGCGGTCGTAAATCTCTTACTAGTATCTTTATTAGTGACATTGAGCGATACGGAAATTCCGCACGTGGCAAACTCTCTGCGCACTGGAATAAGCAGTACAAAACTGGTGGAGGAAGCCTACACAAGACGTTTGGAGGAACACTGCCAGCGGATGATGTATCTGTACTTGACACGTTGCTGAATACAGGTGGTGAGAGGGCATTGGAAAATGCCCTCCGAGACTTGGCTGAAAACAGCCAATTGCTGGCGAAAGCTAGAGGGATTGTTCTCGCGGCGACATTAGGCTCATTTGTATGTCTGTCCATTACTGCAGGCATGTTCATAGCTATGCCAATGTTTACTGTGCCGAAAATTGTTGACTCTTTTTCCATGTTGCCGCTCAGTGAGTATCCAGAGAGTGCAATGTCACTGGTTAATTTGTCGGAGTTTGTGAATGGCTATTGGCCTATCATTGTTCTTGGGCTCCTGCTGTTCATTGCTCTTGTAGTCTGGTCGCTTTCCTATGTTACTGGTAACTTTCGGCGATTCCTTGATAAATATTTATTTGTCTGGGGTTTGCATCGAGATTTTCAGAGCATTAAATTTCTTTCGACTTTGGCTGCGCTGGTTCGCCAAAGCGATAAAAACGCGGTAAATCTCAAGCTGGCTTTGGAGATGCAGGTTGCAGGTGCTTCCAGATGGAAAAAATACCACCTAAGTAAAATCCTGGATTTTGTAACGCGAGGCAAAGTTGGGCCGGAGATTTTTACTACGGGAATTATGGATCAAACGATGGAGTGGTACATTGCTGACCTGATCCAAGCTAGAGGATTTAGTGACGCTCTCCTGTTTGTGAAGGAGCGCCTAAAAGATCGCGTGCTAAAGCGAATTACTGTTCAAAGTCTAATCTTTGGTTGGGTGCTAATTCTCACGTCGATTGCAGTTGCGGCTTGGCTGCTTATGTGGCACATGACAGCTCTAGATGATATGCGACAAGCTGTTTGGTTGTACCTGAGCAAATGAGTGTCGATTTAAATTAATTGGAAATGGAGTTGTGAAAATATGAAAACCTTAAAACTGAATAAGAGCCAGCAAGGTTACAACCTTGTCAGTGTTGGTATTGCCATCCTTGTTGTTTTGCTCTTGTCGGCGCTGGGAATCCCTAAGTTCAAAGCTTATTTGGTACAGGGCGCCGTAACGCCTGTTGCAGAAGAAACGCAGCGATTTATTTCGATGGTGAAGGTTTCCTCGCAGGGTAGCGGTACGACACCTTATGCCGGGTTGACTCAGGCATTTTTTGCCCGTTCCGTTAAAAACAGTGCGCTGGAAGTTGGTGCAGTATCAGGCCAAGGTTCAGGTGCGGTGGACGTACGCCACGGCCTTGGCGGCGGGGATAACGGCACGGTCACTCTTGCGACAACTGGTGCCACTTTCTCGCTTACTTTTGCTGATGTGAGTGATGCCGCATGTCCTGGACTGGCTGCCACTCTTCAACGCATTACCGATGGCATCACAATCAACGGCACTGCGGTGAAGGTGACCGATGCGAACAACATCGTGACTACAGCATTCATTCCGGGTACTGCGGCGGCTCGATGCGTTGACGGCGACAACAATGATTTTGTGTTCACCATTAACCGTAGCTGAGTAAACAAAATGTCGAACTTGGCATACAGAGTCCCTAAGCACCCGAGCATCGCTAAGAGGCAGCGCGGATTTCTGACTCAAATTGGAATTGGGATTCTGATTCTGATGATCCTGGCCGCACTGGGAGCACAGAAGTTTGCCTGGTCTGTCAAAGAAGCCGCTGCTGAGTCAACGGGCAGGTATTTGTTTACCGTCCGTTCGGCGGTACTCAAAGCATTATCGTCTTACGATTTCGCGTTCACGCAGGTGGATACCAGTTCTGCTCCACCTGGCGTGTACCCTGTTCCGCCTCCGTGGGCAGTGTTCACGGGTGCCCAGAAAACGGTGTCAGTCAAGGATCTGAAGGATGCTGGTTTACTTGTAAATTCCTTTCCTGACACACCGCCAACTGGCCGTTCGGCTCATGTCGCAATTCTTCGTTCGGGCACGTGCCCTGGTGATACCTGCAAGGTGGAGGCGTATGTCTATACGTGTTGGCCAATCAGCCAGCTGAAGCCTGCAGGAGCAGTCAACAACACGACTTGTCCGGCACCACCTGCGGGCACAGAGTTTGACGCGAATATGGTTGGCGCAGTAATCAAGGCAACCTCGGGTTATGGCGGCACAAATTACTTTGCTCCAGCCACAATGCGAGGCGCGCTCTTTAACGTTCCAACGGCCAGTTTGGGATTGCCCACCGTCCCTGGCTTTGTAGCTGTTCTTGCAACGCTGGATGACGGGTTAAACAGTCAGTTCGTCCGTCAGGGAGACACCCGCCACATCTTTCTCAGGGATAGCCTGACGGTGAGCAAGCAGGTGTCAGCAGGCGAAGGCTTGTTGCTACCCACTAATGCTCCAGTCGGAGGTGTCTGTACGACCGAAGGTCTTTACGGAACCAGTACCCGTGGCTCATATGTAATGTGCAAAGGCGGTAACTGGTTTGAGTTGGTCAATCACATTTTGCTCGGAACTCAATCGCTACCCAACGGCGCAACAGTAGTCACGCCGACTTGTCCTGGTGCGAATATGCAACCGTTCGCATACGCCTCGCTTCAGAGTTCAGACGTGACGATGACGGGCAGTGACATCTCAATCACTGGCGTCCTCAGTGGTGGAATCACTGGTACTGGTAACGTCAGCAGTGCAGGGGCGGTGTCAGTAAGCGGATCATTCAACGGTACTAGCACCTCAGGGCCTGGCAGTTCGATTCGTGTTGCTCAAGGTGTTTCGATTGTCGGATCGACAGTGGTGATCAACCCTGCCAGTGCGAATGCGCGAGCGCTTGTGATGCAAGGCTGCCGCTTCATGTAACTGCATTTACCTTTGTGACGGTTCAAGCTGGATGACTACTATGACTCGTGTACTTCTCATAATCCTCGCGCTGGTGTGCGGGCGTGCGTTCGCCGACAGCAAGGTCGAGGTGGACTCCTGCATTGCGAAAGCAGCTGCACTCCATAATGTTGACCTTAACCTTTTGCGAGCCATCGCTAAAGTTGAGTCCGACATGAATCCTAAAGCCGTGGGTAAAAATACCAACGGCTCGAACGACACCGGACTGATGCAGATAAATGACTGGTGGTTGCCAACCCTTGCCAAGCATGGGATCAAGAAAAGCGATTTGCTGGACGCCTGCACATCGGCATATGTCGGTGCTTGGATACTCGCCAACTCGATCCAACAACATGGGCCCACCTGGCGCGCAGTTGGAGCTTACAACTCTCCTACTCCAAAGAATCAGCTGATCTACGCTGACAAAGTGAATAAAGCGCTGGCCCGTCGTCCCTGAATACATCTCTCCATACCGGTGGCTCAGCCACCTCTATGACAGCTTCTTTTCCGAGGTCTTGAACTATATGGCGGTTTTGATTCACACCGCTATCGGCATGCTCGCTGGCTTGATGGCTGGCTTGGTTGTTTCGATGTTTAGCATGCGACTTCCATTGGCGTTACAGCGAGAATGGCGCGTAGATGCGCATGATTACCTTGGTTTGCCATACACGCCTGATCAGGCCATCAATGCAAAGTCGAAGTGGGAGTTCTTGAAAGGCTCGCGCTTCCTGGTAATTGAGGTTGTCTGCGCTGCTATTGGCGGAATATTGTTCTGGTGGTTGGGTATATCGGTTGAGTCGGTAGTATTTGCTTTGCTGTTTTGGTCACTCATCACCGTTGCGGTAATCGATCAAGAGACCATGTACATCCCTGATGTAATTGTGATGCCTTTGTTGTGGGCGGGGATGCTGTTCTACGCCCTCACAGCGCCGGATCAGCTGCAGTGGCATGTCATGGGTGCCGCAGCAGGGTATTGCGCTTTGCGGTGGCTTCCAGTGGGGCAGGGGGACGCAAAACTCTCTGCGGTAGCAGGGGCTTGGGTCGGGCTAGGCTCGCTGCTCACTTACTTCACCATTGGCGCCACTCTTGGCGTTGTGGTTGGGCTTGTCTATTACTGCGTGCGCGGCAAGTCAGAGCCGTTTCCGTATGGCCCTTCTCTCGTTGCCGGTTTGCTCGCTACAGTGGGCATGCAGCTGCTTAGGGTCTAGCCCCTGGTGCAAAACCTCACTAAAAGGATTCAGGGCCGTTTAGTTGGGGTGATGTAAAAACTGGGCGTAAAAAAACCCGGTGTTTGAAGACCGGGCTAAAAAATTAGAAACACAGGCCAATTCTGAGAGGAGCCAGCCTGCAGGGTCGATACTATCAGAGGAAGTTGTAGGTGTAACTCACAATCAGACGGTTTTCGTCTTGGTCACGCTGGTTAACTGCGTCCGAACGCAGAGACGCGTTTTTCCAAGCCAGGCCCAGACCTTTGAGCGTGCCTTCTGGAACCACGTAGCCCAGAGTAAAGTCCCGCTCCCACTCAGAGCGCTCAGAGCCAGCAGCGGCGATGTTGTCGCCCTTAACGTAGACCACGGAAGTCGTCAGACCTGGCAAACCTAGGGCTGCGAAGTCATATGCGTATTGGGCCAACCAAGCGCGTTCCCCGGCGCGCTGGAACTTGCCAATCTGCATGTCGGTGATCAGGTAAGAAGAGGCGCCGTCACCCTGGTTGAGGAACGGGAAGTCACTGGTGCCATTTACACGCTGGTAGCCAGCGCTGATCGCGTGGCCTTGGAGGGCGTAGGTGAATTTTGCACTCCAGGTGCGGTTGTCTACTTCGTTGTTGTTCTGATAGCCGGACGCTTTATAGCCCGCAACGCGGCCTTCTTGGCTAGCGTTCTTGCCATCGGAGTCACTGTTGAAGTAGCGCAAGTCAGTCTTGATGCTACCGACTGGCAAGGCCCAGTTGTGGGTCAGCCCCAAGAAGTGTTGCTTGTAGAAGTCGGACAGGTTGCCGTAGTAATACTGGGCAGTCAGGTCTTTGGTGATCTTGTAGTCACCACCAGCATAATAGAACTCGTTGCTACGTGCGTTGGCCGTGGCTGTGCGGGTTGCACCGTTGGAACCGGCAATAGTCAACGAGTCATTGTTGCTGGAGTTACGACCTTTGGCGTGTTCCAGTTTACCGCCAACCAGTGTCAGGTTGTCGATATCGTTGGAGGTGATCTGACCACCTTCGAAGGTTTGTGGCAGCAGACGACCATCGTTGGAGGTCACTACCGGCAGTTTCGGCATCAAGGTTCCCAGCTTCAACTCGGTCTTTGAAATCTTGACCTTTCCGGTCAGACCCAAGCTACCAAAGTCGTTTACAGCACGCCCGTCGTGTTCACTTGGGAAAACGACGCCGCCCTTCGCATTGTTACCGTTGTAGGCAGTGCCTTTGCCGGAGTCCAGACGCACGCCGTACAAGCCGATGGCGTCAACGCCAAACCCAACCGTGCCTTGGGTATAACCGGAAGTGAAGTTAAAGATGAACCCTTGGCCCCACTCTTCTTGCTTGGACGGGTTCGCGGTGCCGTCACGGTTGTCCTGGTTAATGTAAAAATTACGCGCCTGAACGGTCAGGTGACTGTCTTCGACAAAGCCACTCGGCTTTGTATCAGCTGCCTGGACGCTCAGTGAAAGACTAGCCAGCGCGATGGCCAGCGGCAATGATTGCTTGTTCATGATAGCTCCTAATGGTTCTTTTTTATGTGTTTTGTTGAGACGGTTGCAGAAAGGTCGTCACACTAAGACGTAAACAAATATTTAGTCAAAGACATTGACGATTGTTGCTTATGCCATTTCGATATTACAAGTGGCAGACAATACGACATTAGTATGAAGTAAAGTCGGGCAGTTTGTAATACGTGTAAGCAGTTTATTTACAGGTATTACCTGTGGGGCTGCCATGCCTCATCGCAGGGCTGTCAGCGACTTGCCCTCGGCAATCGATCCGAATACCTGGTTTGCAGGTCAAGACGTCAGGAAGAAGACAATGACAACGCCACAGAGCTTGTCCGCGCAGAAGTTCGATGAACAGAAGCACAAGCTGCGTACGTTATCGGCCTAAACCAATCGGTTGCCCAGACTCGTTCTGGTCGACGGGGCGAATAACACCAAGGCTGCCGAGATTGTAGGGATGTCTCGCCAGAACGTGAATGGCGCGATGAACCGAGTTAAAGCACTGTTAGCCGATATGCCCGCTGACTACGTGTATGTGAAAGAGTGGATGCCGGCCAAGATGGCGACAGAGGTTCGCGCAAAACTTAAGGCTCAGAAGGTCAAAAAAGTCAGCGGAGAAAATAAACCGAATATCTGTAAATAATGTGTTTACAGGCATTCGATGCGGCGATAGTATAGGGCCATCAGCGACAAACAGTCAGCTGAATCAAAACCAAGGAGCTACATCATGAAATCCCTTAAAGCCCTGTTCGTTGCTGCTGCTGTTGCTGCTACCGTAGCCCTGACCGGTTGCAGCTCCCTGGAGCAACTCAATGCCCGTGGTCAGGCGCTGCGAGCTGCCGATCCGGTGGCTTACGACAACATGACCGGTGAAAGCAACTACGCCGCGCAGAACCCACAATATAACGTCCACGGTTCCTGACTAGGTGCTGATCGACTCAAAGCCTCGACTACTCGGGGCTTTTTTAATTTCTCCGCTACACCATCAGCCAGCCGAGCGGATTATGCCCCTAGAAGAGGCGCGGGTTTCGTGTACTTAGGCGATCGACGAAACAAAGATCCCGTATAAGACTTCAATTTTGCTTTACTGCTTAGGTTATACCCTGGGTGGTGGTACTCACATCAGCGTCGATTTTATCGGAATATGCCTATATAGCGAAGAAAGGGAAACTCCAATTCGCTGTGAGGCTTCGCTCCTACTTACGCCACTATCTAACAATGAGCGGGCCTCTGTACATTTTTCCGATGTCATCACTTTTGGTCGGCCTCCTGTACGGCCAGCTTGCCTCGCGGCCGCAAGGCCAGCCAGGGTCCGCTCCACACAAAGCTCTCTTTCCATTACAGCTAGAGCAGCCATTACGTTGAAAAAAAATCTCCCTGCTGGGTATTTTGTATCAATGCCATCCGTGAGCGACTTTAGCTCAATTCCTCGTTTTTCGAGTGTCGCTGCAAGGTCAATCAAACCCTTCATTGTTCGTCCAAGCCTATCTAGCTTCCAGACGACAAGGCTGTCGCCTTCTGATAGGAGCTTTAACGCCTTACTCAATCCTGGCCTCTTCCGATGCTTTCCACTGATTGTTTCTGTGACAACCTTTGAGCAGCCTGCCGCTTTCAGCGCGTTGATTTGTAAACTTAAATCCTGATCTGTAGTTGAGACTCGTGCGTATCCGATGAGCATCCAGGGGCGTCCACAATAAAAAATAGGGGCGGACGTTACCCTACACACCTCAATCCGTGCAGAAAACTTTTTCAAAATCGACCGTATCTGGTAACGCCTCTGCAACGGTAAGTTTTGTTAATGCGGCACCCGTAATATCTAGCCTAGTAGTAGGTGGGAAATCAGTTCTGATAACTGACTGCAATTATGTTGCGCAACCTGGATCTTCTATAAACTGGATTGCATCAAACGCAAATTGGTTTGAGTTGTATTTAACTGACGGTTATCCAAAGAATAACCTATTATACTCAGGCACTGCGTCGTCTTATTCTGCGGCATGGTTTTCCATGAATAATTCATCGAGTGGAGGAACATTCCTGCTTAGGGCGTTTAATGGAAGTGCCTATTCAGAGCTTCAACTATACGTTCCATATTCTTATGAGTGCGACACTCCAACTGGCTAATTAGCAGAAATTAAATCCCCGTGTTATGCGGGGTTTTAATTCACAAACGACCGATTCTGAAAATGCCACTACGGGCGTAGCTTTTGTGGCGTCAAAACCGATAGTTGACTCATTTACAAGCACTTGTTATGTGAAAGGGAAGCCGTACGGGAACTCAGTATGCTTTGATGCTTCAGCGTACGCGTATTCATACACCAACACCTTGAATTGGTCGGTACAAGGTGCGGTTAGATATACCATATCAACTAAAGATGTCTTGATTTACTCAGGATCAGGAAGTGTATTTAATCTTGGCATCACAACATACCGTGGAAACTATTTTGTCTTAACCGCATATAGTACAAACTCCACGGACTCACCGTTCACAACGTTTGTCATAGAGCCAAAAGAGATAAATACTGACCCAGGTTCACAGAATGGTTGAAAGATGAATCAGTAACTCAGCCTAGTGCGGGGTTACTGATTCATATCCTATGGCTCTTAGTAGGGCGCTGGGGGTGATGCTCTGTGCGGTTACCCGGCTGCACGGTAAGTCGGTGCTGCGTCTCTATGGCCTCCTCCGCCGTCGATTTGCTCGCAACATGGGGCATGCATCTTCGAGGGGGTAACATAGAGATTTAAGTACGAGGTAAATTCCGGCCACCTGTAATACGTGTAAGCATTTTATTTACAGGTATTACTTATGGGGCTACCATGCCCCTACACGGGGCTGTCAGCGACTTGCCCTAGGCACTCGATACAAAGGACCTGGTAGGCAGGTTAAGACATCAGGAAGAAGACAATGACAACGCTACAGATCATGTCCGCGCTGGAGTTCGATGAACAGAAGCACAAGCTGCGTACGTTATCGGCCCAAACCAATCAGTTGGCGAGACTCGTTCTGGTCGACGGACTGAATAACACCAAGGCTGCCGAGATTGTAGGGATGTCTCGGCAGAACGTGAATGGCGCGATGAACCGAGTCAAAGCACTGTTAGCCGATATGCCAGCTGACTATGTGTACGTGAAAGAGTGGATGCCGGCCAAGATGGCGACAGAGGTTCGCGCAAAACTCAAGGCTCAGAAGGTCAAAAACGTCAGCGGAGAAAATAAATCGAATATCTGTAAATAATGTGTTTACAGGTATTCGCGACGGCGGTAGTATGGGGCCATCAGCGACAAACTGGCCGCTGCCACCCAAATCAAGGAGATTCACCATGAAAGCATCTACCAAAATCGCCGCGCTGGGTCTGGTTGTAATGGGCGCTATGTTCAACACCGGCTGTAACACCCTCGACAACCTGCACGCCGCCGCCATTGCCGACCGCCAGGCGAATCCAGAGAAGTACACCGAAATTCCTTCGGTTCAGATGGCCCAAATGACCCCGAACCAGGATGGCTCCGCGTATCCACAATCCTGCGCTTTCGGCTGCCCAACTGCCGAAGAACGCATTGAATTGACCCGCAACTGGTAAGGTCAGCGTTACTATCAATCAAAACCCCCTATTGGGGGTTTTTTTGCTTAATCTCCATTAGGGCAAGAACATCCTTGTATGCAGGGCTTGTTCATCATTACCGTTCTTAGTTCGAACCAGTATTGTCGAAACCCACGGCAAACGTAGTGGACGCTGTGCTACACGCACCTCCGTTGCACGCTTCAAGTGTAACTCGCGCAGTACCTGAATACGGGTAAGGTATAGCTTCCTTGGCAGCTTTTTTACGTTGCGCGTACGAATTCAGCCACCAGCTGGTTGCGCCCGCATTTGGCGTGAAACTGGAGGGGCCTATAAAGTGTTGCTGCTTCGCAGGGTTCGCATCGACTACAGTCACGCGGAATGTGGTCGCTCCGGTAAATCCAGTCCCGCTCCAACTCATAAGTGACGCTTCCGAATCGTAATTTTCGTAATAAGTACTTCTGGTCAAATTGATGCTTGTTATTGTCGGGCCCGGATTTGTGAAATCTATGCCCGTAGTGGCATTGTCAGAAACGGTCG
>NZ_JAAQWU010000014.1:0-189640 GCF_012985695.1 Pseudomonas sp. WS 5027
AAACCACGCTGGCCGTAATCCGATATTGATTTGGGGGGTAAACCGGCAGGACGCCGGTTTAGCCGCGCTGGGCCATGGATGGCCCAGCGCGGCGGCCCCCCAAATCAATGTCGGATTACGGGCACACCGAGCCTAGGCGAGGTGCCGAGTGGTGGGGCAAGAGCCCTTTTGGTTACTTTTGGGGCTCTTTTCCAAAAGTGACCCGCCGTCAGGGCGGAACCAATAGCCGCCGTAACCGCAGCAACGGATATGTACACATACCCAGAAGAGCGAGTTGTGTAGATACTCATGCCCATCGCAGGCAAGCCCGCTCCTACAAGGTGAAGCGATGCCTACACCACTTCCAGGTACGAGCTGTGGATCGCCCGCGCCAGTTCGCGCACGGTGTCGATAAACTCCGTCAAGCGGGTGTGCAGGCCCTCTTCGAGGATCTCGTCGATACCGGTGTAACGCAGCCGCGCTTCAAACTCCGCAGCCAGACGCTGGGCCGTGCGGCCGTAGCTGCCTGGCAGGTCGGCGAGGATGTGGCTCAACTCCTCGATACACGCGTGCAACGAGCGCGGTACGTCACTGCGCAATAGCAGCAGCTCCGACACCGAGCGCGCATTCAGCGCATTGGGGTACAGCTCGGTGTAGGCCTCGAACGACGACAAGGCACGGAGCAGGGCGCTCCACTGGTAGTAACCGCGGGCGGACAGGTCGCTGACTTCTTCGGACTCTTCACCAAACATCTCGTAGCGCGCATCCAGCAGACGCAAGGTGTTGTCGGCGCGTTCGACAAAGGTGCCCAGGCGGATAAAACGATAGGCATCGTTGCGCATGATGGTGCCGGAGGTGGCGCCACGAAACAGGTGCGAGCGCTGTTTGACCCAGTCACAGAAGTGGCTGATGCCATGGCGTGCCAGGCCGCCGGCGGCGATGCTGCGCATTTCCAACCAGGTGGCGTTGAGGTTTTCCCACATGTCGGCGGTGATCCGCCCACGCACTGCATGGGCATTGCCCCGGGCAGCACGCAGGCAGTTGTAGATGCTGGCCGGGTTTTCCTCGTCGAGGGCGAAGAAGTGCAGCATGCGCTCGGCGTCCAGCTGTTGATGGCGTTCCAGATAGCTGTCCAGGGTGCCGCTGCTGAGCAGCGACATCGCCAGCTCGTCCAGGCCATCACTGCGTCCGGCCTGGGGCATCAGCGACAGCGAGTAGCTGACCTCCAGCATGCGCGCCAGGTTTTCCGCGCGTTCCAGGTAGCGCGACATCCAATACAGATCTGCGGCGGTTCTACTCAGCATACTCAGCCCTCCACCACCCAGGTGTCTTTGGTTCCGCCGCCTTGCGACGAGTTGACGATCAATGAACCTTCGCGCAGCGCTACTCGGGTCAGGCCGCCCGGCACCAGGCGGGTTTCCTTGCCCGATAGCACGAATGGGCGCAGGTCGATATGCCGTGGTGCGATGCCGTTTTCGACAAAAGTCGGGCAGGTGGACAGGCTCAAGGTCGGCTGGGCGATATAGGCATGGGGCCGGGCCTTGATGCGTTGGCGGAAGTCCTCGATCTCGGCAGCCGAGGCGGCCGGGCCCACCAGCATGCCGTAGCCGCCGGAGCCCTGGGTTTCCTTGACCACCAGCTCGGGCAAGTGCGCCAGGACGTGGGACAGTTCAGCGGGCTTGCGGCATTGGAAGGTCGGCACGTTCTGCAGTACCGGTTCTTCATCCAGATAAAAGCGGATCATCTCCGGCACATAGGGGTAGATGGATTTGTCGTCGGCCACGCCGGTGCCGATGGCATTGGCCAGCACTACGTTGCCGGCGCAGTAGGCGGCAACCAGGCCGGGGACGCCGAGCATGGATTCGGGGTTGAACGCCTGGGGGTCAAGGAAGGCGTCGTCGATGCGCCGGTAGATCACATCCACCGCTTTCGGGCCATCGGTGGTGCGCATGAACACCTTGAGGTCGTGCACGAACAGGTCGGCGCCTTCTACCAGTTCCACCCCCATTTCCCGGGCCAGGAACGCGTGCTCGAAAAACGCACTGTTAAAGCGGCCAGGGGTCAGCACCACGACATTGGGGTTGTCCAGGCGGCTCGCGCTTTTCAGGGTCTTGAGCAGCAGGTTGGGGTAGTGATCCACGGGCGCGATGCGCTGTTTGGCAAACACTTCCGGGAACAGGCGCATCATCATTTTGCGATCTTCGAGCATGTAGCTCACGCCGCTGGGCGTGCGCAAATTGTCTTCGAGGACGTAGTAGGTGCCATCGCCATCACGCACCAGGTCGACCCCGGAGATGTGGGAATAGATATCGCGATGCAGGTCCAGGCCGATCATGGCTTTTTGATAGCCTTCATTGCCCAGCACCTGCTCGGCGGGAATGATCCCGGCCTTGATAATGCGCTGCTCGTGGTAGATATCGGCGAGGAACATGTTCAGAGCATTGACCCGCTGGATACAGCCGCGCTCGATCACGCTCCACTCACTGGCGGGGATGCTGCGCGGGATGATGTCGAAGGGAATCAGGCGTTCGGTGTCTTGCTCGTCACCGTACAGGGTGAAGGTGATCCCGGCGCGGTGGAACAGCAGGTCGGCCTCGCGACGGCGCTGGGCCAGCAGTTCCGGTGGGGTGTTGGCCAGCCAGCGGGAAAAATCCTGGTAGTGCGCACGGCACACGCCATTTGCGTCATTCATTTCGTCAAAGAAAGATCGAGCCATTCCAATTACCTTGTCAGTGCCGGGTGTAGCGTTGCAGGCACTGCCGCTTTAAAAAACGCATTGTTATGAGCCCGTGGCTTTTGGCGCCAACGGACCTTGTCCTTACTTTCTTTTGGAGTCGGCTCTGAGTCGGGGGGTAACGTTTGCTCCTGTGTTCACCTGGGCAGGCAGGGGGTTTGAGGAGTAAAGCAATGGCTGTGCCGAAACCGCGTTTATAGGGATTAAACGGCCTACCAGCCCAATATCGGGGCGGCCTGCGCAAGTGCAGTGCGCGCCAGGCATGCACCATGCTCCACAACGGTGCGGGCAATTGACCTGAACTTCGGGCATCGCCGCTTCTTCTAAGGGGATTACGCAGCGTAAGGATTACCGATCGTGCCCAGGATCATTTCCCCCCATAGCCCCGAATCGGCGCTGACCGACCATGCCGAACACGATGCCAAGATCTTTGGCTCGCCCAAGGACCGCCTGGATTTCTATCGCCGGGAAATCCAATACGAAACCTCCATCCTTGCCAACCGCACCGATGCTTACCTGACGGCGCAGTCGTTCCTGGTGATTGCCTTTGTGTCCTGCATGGGCAACCTCAACCCCGAGTGGGGCAAGCTGTTTACCCTGGTGGTGCCGCTGTTGTTGGCGATGCTCGGCGTGTTCAGCTCGCTCAACGCCTGGCCCGGCATCCGTGCGGCCTACGACATCATTGACCATTGGCACTTCAAGCAAAGCGAACTGTTGCGCAGTGAACCGGTGATGGGCCTGGCTTACGATGAATCGCCGTTGTTCTGCGAGACCGAGTCGTCGCACAAGGGCTATCGCAAGTCGTTGCTGTTTTCGGTGCGTACACCCTGGTTGTTCACGGTGTTTTGGATGCTGCTGGCGGCGTTTGCGTTTTATATCCAGGTGGATAATCCCGGGTCGTGACCGGTTGACCAGCAGCGCCCGGGCGGTGTTTTAACGGTTGAAGTCGTCGTACTCGCTGAAATCAGTGATGTTGTTGTTGAGCTCGTCGTGCTGCTTGTTCGCTGCGGCCAACCGGCGCTCGTGCTGCTCAATTTCCCCTTCGGTCATTGGCCTTGAGGCCCGTTTTTTCCTGGGCAGTGCGATCCCCTCGGGTGAAAAGTTCACCGGTTTGTAACGGGGGTCGGGATGGTATTTCATGACCCCATCGTCCAGCCGACCAATTTCCACATACTTGTTTTGCACCTTACGTGGTGTGTCGAGGAAGGTGCGCTCCAGGTAATCCCGGCGGGCCGCACGGTTGACGAAATTGTCCAGGTGGATTGATTCAAGATTGGGATCGACATACATAGAGCCCTCGTAGCCCTTGACCGGTTTTTTTATCTGCCGTGCCAGGCGTGCGGCAAAGGATTGTTCGCCACCGGTTGCCGAGTCGCATACCGTCAGGCGTATTTCGTCATAGTGATCAATTTTCACCCCGCAGGCCTTCAGGTAGTCGAGCATCTCGTTGGGGCTCATGAGTTCGCCATTGATTTTCATCGAGGCCGCCTCATGGCCCGGCGCGATGACGCCATGGGCGTCCAGGCTTAAACGACGACAACCCCGGTGGGTATCTTCAAACATCAGAAAACCTTCGCCCAAGGCCCGGACTTCTTTGACTGCACCGCCCATGGCCAGGCTTTTCGGGTTGAACACGGCCAGGGGCTTGCCATAGGGCGCGCGGGTGACGGGGTTGTAGGCAAACCACTTGCCGGCATGAAATACCGCCGTACCTTCGAACAGCTCATCGATGACCTTGAAGTTGCCGGTGGCCGCCGCATCAAAGCGTTTACTCGCGGCGAGCAAGTCGTATTTTTCCAGGGCCCCCAACCGGCGCGCCTGCCCGGTCAGCCCGCTGATATCGGCGACTTTCCCGGCCAGTTTGCCGGCGCAGAACCACGCCTGTTTGCTTCCCCAGATAATCAACCGGCCCAGATCATCTACGCCGCCGAGGGGGTTAAGGACGTTGATCGTCACCAGAGCGACCCGTTTTGCACTGTTGAGCAGCCGAATGACCTTGGGCCCGTGGTTGATCGTGGCCCTGGCGCCCAGCGAAGCACCAGCGCTGCTGATCGCCATCACCAGACCAAAGATATCCAGGAACAGATCCACCAGCCCTGCACCGACGTTGCCTTCTTGGAAGTTGGCGATGGCCGATCGCAGCGGAATCAAGCTCATGATGGTGTTGTGAAGAAACTTGGCGGCGTTGAATTCCGTGTCAAACGTGGTCAGGCCTTTTGCCTGGGCCTGCATCGTGTTGAGTGCCCGTTCCTGGACCATTGCAGCGGCGATGTACGCCGTCCTGGCACTGAAATAGCTGGAAGGTACCAGGCCTGTATCGGGGGTTGCCTGGGTGATAGGAGGGGCAAATGCACCTTGGGGGTGAAACGGTTGCAGATAGAGAGTGTCCTTGCTGTATTCGTTCAGCAGCCCGCGCTGGGCGTTGTCCATCTCAGGGCGGCGCACGATGCTCTGCTGCTTGACGTCGTACTCGAACATTTGCGCAACGCCGGCAAGGGTGGTTTTTAGCAACAGACGATGCGGCTCAAGGGCGTAGTGGTAGATGGGGCTGCTGGAAATATGCAAGGAAGGCTGTTTTGTGGCTTTGCTGACCTTGAACAGTTGCAGCTTGCCGAACTCCAGGCGCCGACGCGCGTCCAGGGGCAAACGCGATATCAGGTGCTTGCCGATGACGGGCAAGTTTTTTCTGAGTGTCGGTTTGTAGGCGTAAAAGGCCAGGCGGAACAAGCGGTCGACGTCCGGCAACTGCGCACGGGATGCCAGGATCCTGCTGATATTCACGCCAGCCTTGGAAGAAACCCAGTAGTTGAGGCTCAAGCGCGTGTGCTGTGATGCCGTGCCAAGGGCGCCGAGGCCGGCCTGACGCGCAGTGATGATGCCTTTGGGACGGTCCAGCTTCCCCGCCATGTAGAGATCCAGTACCGAGTACGGCCCGCGATAGTCGCGATGCGCCCCAGCGTCGGTGATGCATTTGTCGTCAAAGGGGATCTGTTCGCCGAACACCTTTTGCAGCTCGGCCAAGGCCATCTTCCTGCGCTGGGGCATGCCGATCTGCAGGGCGGTGGAGGCCGCTTTCAGTTCGTCGAGCTGCCGATTGAACGCCTCGCGCAGGGACTCAAGCTGGTCGTCGGTGTAGTTGTCCTGGGCATTGTGTGCCAGCAATCCCTGGGCCACGCCCCAGTCCTTGAGCGCCACGCGCTGGGCGGCCTGTTCAACCGCTGCCTGCTGCGCGGTGACAGGCGCCAGGTCCGCCCAGGCCATGACCTGGGAGAAAACCATGGCCGCCGACGCCCCAGGAGCCAGCGCTTCGATACGGGCGACGGCGGTTGAGAAGGTGGCCCATGTGTGGGAACCGCAGGTTACATGCTGGGGGATTTCCTTGACGAGAAAGGCGGGCGCTCGGTGAGACAGCAGCAAGCAGACTGCAATGGGCGCCTTGTCCCGGGTCATCGAGCGTTTGCCAATCAGGTGCTCCAGCAAGTTATCGACCACGCTTGAGGGGTGGGCGCACCAGTGCGCGCTTTGGGCCAGGTCAAACCCGGCGACGATATTTCGTCCTGGTTTGCCATCGACGTCAGTCTGGCGATCAAGGTCTGCACTGATCGCCGCGAGTAACAGGTCAGTGTCGGGCGAAAGCAGCGAGATCCCCTGGAACGTTTCGCCCAGGGTCTTTGCCTCGGCGCTGCGCAGCATGCGGCCAAGCCAGCTGCGGGTGGCGTGGAGGGTTGCGGGAGCGCCAGGCGTGACGTGGGTTGCCAGGTAATCGAGTACGCCGTTTCCCGGGGTGTAATGAGCGCTTTGTTGCAGGCGTTCAATCCATTCGCGGCGTTGGGTTTCGTTGGGCGGAATCGGCCAGGCGAGAGCGCCGCCAAAGTTGCCATGCTCGGGGCTACTCGGCGGCGGGCGCTTGAGGTAACTGGCAAGGTTGATCAACTGCGCCGCGTTCTGCGGCTGTAAAAAGCCGCTGCGTTCGATAAACCGTTGCAGGCTGGAAGACATACCTGGCGCCAGCGGTTCCCGGCTCAGCGCAGAAGAGTGGGCGGCCAGCGTAAACAGCGTGGATTTCAAGCTGTCGGGCAAGGGGCTGGCGTTTTGCGCCAGGGCCGCAAGCTGCACAGATAGCATATGCAGGTTAAGTAGATCGCCGAATGTTCGCTGTGCCTCGGCGAAGGCCTCTTCGGATCTTGCCGCCTGGAGAGTGGCCGAGGGCGTAAAGCCGCGATGGCTCACCAGCGCCGCCTGCTGCTCGAGTTCGGTCTTGGTCGCCATGACCGGCACTTGATAAAAATGACCGACGGCAGCGAGGGATGCACCTTTGGCGCGAGGGTCCGCCGGCAGCACAAAGCTGCCTGCACCGAACGCCTGGGCAGTACTGGCCAGCAGCGGCCAGATTGCAGGCAAGGGGACATCGCTGGCCGGGTCGCCAAACAGCTTGTCAGTGCCGTTGACGTTAAAGGCGATGTGTCCCGATTGACTGTCGAGCCGGATGGTTTTGGATAGGTCAACCTGCTGCTCGTCGGCCCAGACTTTAAAGGGCTCGCTGTAAAGCAGTGCGTGCAGGTGCGCTTGCCACTGCGCGAAGGCTGAGCCGGGCGGTAGGGAGGGTAAAACCCACGCGCCCGGATCGCCCACGTCCTGGACCCGGGCGCATTCCAATAGTTGCCGGGCATAGAGCTGCGCCAGTTCTCTATCTGCCGCTTCCCGTGGCGTGGCGTCTTGCCCGGGGATGGCGCCCAATCCTTGGGGTGGTTCCTGTGTTCCTTGATGTGCTGCGGTATTCGACATTTCCATTGCCATGTTCACTTCCACACGTTGCAAAAGCGATGTGTGACGCGAACCTGACTTTGGATTCCAGCGTTATTGTCGCAGGGGTTTTCCGTGGTTACGCCCAGGGCTGGACGGCTAACGCCCGTCGGCCAACGGCGGCAGCCGGCGCTTGACCGGGGTTTTCTTGACGATGGCGGTGTTGGTTTCGGCGTAAGCGTTGAGACGATCGAGCAAGGTATCCAACTGATCCATCGTGCGTACGTGCAGCCGGGCGATAAAGCAGTCATCGCCGGTGACTTTGTCGCACTCGGTAAACTCCGGAATCGCCTGGATCTGCCGCTCCACCTCCTGCAATTGGCCGGGCAGGGGGCGGATGCGCACGATGGCTTGCAACAAATAGCCAAAGTGTTTCGGGTCGATATCCACGGTGTAGCCCTTCAGGACTCCGCGCTCCTCCAGGCGTCGCAGACGTTCGCCCACACTGGGCGAGGACAGGCCGGTAATGCCCGCCAGGGTCTTGAGCGAGCAGCGCGAGTCGTCCATCAGGGCGGCGATCAGTTGTTGGTCGATAACATCAATCATCCTGGGCTCCTTAAGCAGATTTGCGGTTTTGCCTAATAAGAATAGGTAAGGATCACCTTTTGCCTTCTACAGGCGCTGGAGCCTGTTTGGCGCAGATTGCCATAATTGAGCCTCACTCGAGGAGCTTAATCATGGACACATCCATACGTCGCGGGTCGTGGGAAATGGTCGGCGCCATGCTGATCTCCGGCACCATTGGCTGGTTTGTACTGGTGTCTGGCGTGCCAGTCATCGAAGTGGTGTTTTGGCGTTGTGTCATCGGCGGCTTGACCCTGCTGCTGGTGTGTTGGCGGCTGGGGTATCTGCAGGGCGGATGGTTGAGTTACTCGACACTCGGCTGGGCGATGTTGAGCGGCGTGGCCATTGTCGGTAACTGGCTGTTGCTGTTTGCCTCCTATGCCAAGGCCTCCATTGCGATCAGCACGGCGGTCTACAACGTTCAGCCGTTCATGCTAGTGATGCTCGCGGCGTTGTTTCTTGGCGAAAAAATCACCGTACAGAAGCTCGCCTGGTTGAGTGTGGCTTTCGTGGGCATGCTGGCGATCGTCAGTGCCCATGGCGAGCAGCAGGGCAGTGGTGATCATTACCTGTGGGGCGTGGCGCAGGCGATTGGCGCGGCGTTTTTGTATGCCGTCGCTGCGCTGATCATCAAACGACTGAAGGCTGTGCCGCCCCATCTGCTGGCGCTGATTCAAGTGAGTACCGGTGCGGTATTGCTGGTGCCGTTGGTTTCGTGGCACAGCCTATCGGCGCCCGTCGATGCTTGGGGTGCGCTGTTGACGCTGGGTGTGGTGCATACGGGACTGATGTATGTGCTGCTCTATGGGGCGATCCAAAAGCTGCCGACGGCATTGACCGGGGCGCTGTCGTTCATCTACCCGATTGCGGCGATCCTGGTTGATTGGATGGCCTACGGGCATCGCTTGGGCTGGGCACAATGGCTGGGTGTCGCGGCGATTCTGCTGGCGGCGGCGGGGTTGCAGCGGGGCTGGTGGTGGCGTGTCAAAGAAGATTTGGCGCCATCCAAGCACCCCTTGTAGGCGCCGGCAAGCCGGCCCCTACAGGGGCGTGGGTTTTACTCAATGTGGCGCGCGGGGGATGGTCTTGAGCAGGTCTGCCGGGCTGATATGCCCCACGACCTGTTGCTGTACACCGCTGCCCGGTAACGGCAGGTCGAGGATATGGCCCTTGATCTTGCCGACCACGTGCATTTCGCAAGGCTTGCAGTCGAACTTCAGGGTCAGGACCTCATCGCCATGAATCAGTTGCATCGGCGCAACCTTGGTGCGTACGCCGGTCACGCCCTTGGCCTGCTTGGGGCACAGGTTGAAGGAGAAACGCAGGCAGTGCTTGGTGATCATCACCGGCACTTCACCGGTTTCTTCGTGGGCCTCGTAGGCCGCGTCGATCAGCTTCACGCCATGGCGGTGGTAGAAATCGCGAGCCTTCTGGTTGTACACGTTGGCCAGGAACGACAGGTGCGACTCCGGGTACACCGGTGGCGGCGTGGTTTCAGCCTTGCGGCCACCACGGGGATGGGCCTCGACGCGGGCCACTGTCAGCGCTTCGATCACATCGCGGCGCAAGGCCTTGAGCTGCGAGTTGGGGATGAAGTACGCCTGCGGCGCATCCAGTTCGATGGCCGTGGCGTGATACTGGGTGGTGCCCAGTTGGCCGAGCAGGTCGCGCAAGGTATCCAACGCCTGTTCCGGCTTGTTGGCCACGCCGAACGGGCCGGGCAGGGTGGTGCTGGCACTCACACCCTCTTCACTGGTGGCGGTCAGTTGCAACTGGTCTTCGCGCAGGCAGGCTTGCCAGGACACACCAATCCGGCGCTCGGCGGAGGTCTTGAGCAACGCTTGCTGCCAGTTATGGTCCAGGTTGCGGTTGAGCGGGTGATTGGGCCGCAACTGGTGCAGGCCCGCCGGCATCTCGTTGGGCTCGACGCGGTAGCGGTAGCGTTTTGCACCGTCTTCTTCGAACTCACCCTTGGGCTCGGCGATATTGGCGCGAAAACCCACGACTTCGCGCTTGATCAGCACGTTCAGACCGTCACCGTTGGACAGCGGCTCATGGGTGATGACCTGCAGGTCGCGCTTGCCGGCTTTTTCCACCACGCCAACTGGCAGGCCGGTAAAGGTCGGGGTGTCGAAGGCGCCGATATCGATCTTGCGGTCACTGACGAAGTAGTCGGTACTGCCCCGGTGGAAGGTCTTTTCCGGGTCCGGCAGGAAGAAATGCGCAGTGCGGCCGCTGGAGGCACGAGCCAGGTCCGGGCGGTCCTCGAGGATTTCGTCCAGGCGCTGGCGGTAATAGGCGGTGATGTTCTTCACATAGCCCATGTCTTTGTAGCGGCCCTCGATCTTGAACGAGCGCACGCCGGCATCTACCAGGGCGCGCAGGTTGGCGCTCTGGTTGTTGTCTTTCATCGACAGCAGGTGTTTTTCAAAGGCAACAACGCGGCCCTGGTCATCCTTGAGTGTGTAGGGCAGGCGGCAGGCCTGAGAGCAATCGCCACGGTTGGCGCTGCGGCCATTTTGCGCATGGGAAATATTGCACTGCCCGGAGAACGCCACGCACAACGCGCCGTGGATGAAGAACTCAATGGCGGCATCGGTTTCATCGGCAATCGCGCGGATTTCCTGCAGGTTCAGCTCGCGGGCCAGTACCAGTTGGGAGAACCCGGCCTGATCGAGGAACTTGGCCCGGGCCAGGGTGCGGATGTCGGTCTGGGTGCTGGCATGCAGTTCGATGGGCGGGATATCCAGCTCCATCACGCCCAGGTCCTGGACGATCAGCGCATCAACCCCGGCATCGTACAACTGGTGGATCAGCTTGCGGGCCGGCTCCAGTTCGTCGTCATGCAGGATGGTGTTGATGGTGGTGAACACCCGGGCGTGATAGCGACGGGCGAACTCCACCAGTTGGGCGATCTCGCTCACGTCGTTGCAGGCGTTGTGGCGCGCACCGAAGCTTGGGCCGCCGATGTACACGGCGTCGGCGCCATGCAGGATAGCCTCGCGCGCGATGGCGACATCGCGGGCAGGGCTGAGCAATTCCAGGTGATGCTTGGGCAAGGACATAGTTTTTTTAGTCAGGCTTGTCACGGTTGAGGCGCGCATTGTAGCCGTGAATTGCCGGGGGGGGCACCCGCTGGATGCCCAATGGCGCGCTGGACTCAGCCCTTGGCCGCCATCGCCGTGACTTCAACGCGCATGCCGTCCACCGCCAATGCCGCCACGCCAACCGCCGCGCGGACTGGCCAGGGTTTAGCGAAGAAGCGCTTGTACACCTCGTTGAATGCGGCGCGGTCGGCCATGTCGGTGAGGTAGATGGTCAAGTGCATGACCCGGTCCATGGTGCTGCCGGCGCGTTCTAGCGCGATTTTGAGGGCTTGCAGGGTGCATTCGCTTTGCGTGGTGATATCGCCAAGTTCCAGGCTGCCATCGGCGCGCACCGGAATCTGTGTGGAGACCAGGATGCCGTTGAAGCCAATGACGTCGGAAGAGATCGAGTCGGGATCGAGGTCGGGGGTGAAGCTGAGGTCGTGGTTGGCCATGGGGAGCTCTAGATGAATGAACAGCGCGATAGTAAATGCTTGCTGGGAAAGTAGCGATAGAGCAGGGGTTGGGTCACCTGCAGCCCCTCAGCCAACTCACGGGTCGTCAACGCGAAGCCTTTCTGGGCGAAGAGGGTGATCGCCCGTTCGACCATCTGCTGCTGACGATCGGCGGCCGCGAGATTTTTCCGGCTTGGCGCGGTCGCCTTGTTGCTAACGCTGTTTTTTGCCATTGTCGACCTATGCAGTGCCACATATAGAAAACGTGCAAGAATCAAACGCGTTGCAACCGCCACCGTGGGCCCGTATCGCGACGCTCATTCACACCCTTGCAGGAACACCATTATGCATTCAACTACCCGGGCGGCGCTGTTACCAGTGGCCATGCTCGCAGCAGGATTGGCCCTCAACGTACAAGCCCAGACGGGACCTTCGTTCAATTGCAGCGCGAACCTGTCCAGTTCAATAGAGACACTGATTTGTGGCAGCGAAGCGCTTTCCGTCCTGGATCGCCAAATGGCGAGCACCTACAGCGCAGCCCTTAAAAAGGCCGGCAGCCAGGCCAAGCGGCTCAAGGCGGAGCAACGTGGCTGGATCAAGGGGCGCAACGATTGCTGGAAGGCAGACGACAAAGAGGCGTGCGTACGTGACAGCTACAACCAGCGGATGGTTGAACTGCGACAATGAGTCGTGCGCTGTTTGTTGCTCTGGATGGCCCCAAGGGCACCGGCAAAACCACACTGCTGGAAGCCGTTACGCAAGTATTGAGGGCAGATAACAAAAAGGTGATCCGACTTTGCGAGAAAAAAAGCGATCCCTTTAGGGGGGCGACAATGACCCTCGTTAACAGACTCATCAGAAATCCCTCCCGGGACCTGGAGTGGGAGATTTGTGTGCGCCTCGCTGACAGCCGTGCGTGGATCTCCCAGCACGTGCTGGCTAAACAGCCACCCGATAGCATTGTGCTGATTGATCGCTGGTACCCATCTGATGCCGCATTCCGCCGGATAGTCCCGTTTGCAGAAGTTCTGCAATTGAACATTGATCGAAACGTACAAGTGCCAGACCTGCACGTGGGGATTGTCACCGCCCCGGATATTTCATGGGCGAGGGCTGCGGCGCGACGGCGTGGGCTGAACAGTACGGTGATCCATAGGCTGGAAGAACATGTTGCGTGTACCGAGACGTTCGAGCGAGCGGTCGCAGATCATGGTTGGGTTTTATGTCGTAATGAAGGAACGATCGCAAACGCAACGGCGCAGGTGGTTTCTGAGATCTGTAGGGTACTTATCTGTCGAGGGTAGCCCGAGACGCTAGCGTAACCGCTGGAGTTGAAGAAGCCTGAGTGCGTGGAGCAAGTAAGCTCATGAGGGCCTAGCCGTTGGTGACTGGTGCTTATGCATGAGACACTAACTAGCGACATTGCCACTATTTAAGATCCTGCAAGTGTTGTCGAAAAGCTAGAAGCACTCGGACGTGCATTCTTTACCTAATGGCTGAGACTTCAGCAAATTAGACCTGCATATCCTTGGAACACCGAATGCCTTCTCAGCCCAAGCCCAGACTGAACCTACGCATCGTGCTGCTCACATTTGCGCTGCTTAGTGCCGCAGTCACTCTTGCAAACACATTTTGGGTAATGTTCACGATCCAAAAGCGAGAGCTTATTGAAAACGCGCTGGAGGGCAACCGAGCTTACGCTGCTCGTATCGCTGCAGCTGTAGAGGGGGTGTTGAGTTCTGATCTTGACCGCCTTAAATACGGATCGGCCATTGTTTCAAAGAACTTCTCAGACCGCGAACTGCTGGCTGTCGAGGCTCGACGGCTGCTTGAGCAAGACAACAGCTTCAATTCAGTGCTTATTACCAACGCCGCCGGTACCATCGTCGCATCTGCGCCTGAGCGGTTGCAGCTAAACGGTCAATCTCTACAACGCCGTGAACCGCTCGAGCAGCGTAAGCCAATGATCAGTAACGCATTTCACTCTATCACTGGCAATCTGGTGGTTTTCGTATCCCAGCCGATCTTCGATGCAAATGGGCAGTACCTCGGGCTGGTTGGAGGGACTCTCAGGTTGGAGCAGCAGAATACGCTTCAAGCTCTGATGGATTTGAACCGTCGACAAAATGGGGCATATGTCTTTCTCGTAGATAGTCAGCGGCGTGTGCTTTACCACCCTGACGCTCAACAAATCGGCAGGCTCATTGAACGTGATCTGATTGTAGATGGTGCACTGAGTCAGGCTAACGGCTCACTCCAGGCGGTCGACCGGGATGGGAATGAAATGCTTGCTGGTTACGCGGGTATACCCAGCAGCCGTTGGTGCATTGTCTCGCAGCAACCAATGGCCGTTGTTCAGGATAAGTTGAGCGTTACCGCGCTGAAGGTAGCTAAAGGGATCGTGCCACTGGGTATTCTGGGTTTGCTGCTGATTTGGTGGTCTGGCTCGAGAATCTCCAACCCTTTATCCCGATTGGCGGACAGTGCCAGACGTCTAGACGTACCAGAAAGCTATGAGCGCATCAGCGCCATCCCTGTGGACTACCTGGAAAGCTGGCAGTTACGTCGGGCACTTTTGCTTAGCGTCAGCTTATTGCAGGAAAAAATCGGCAGGCTCAACCGTCAAGCTCAAAGTGATCCACTTACCGGTCTGGCAAATCGTCGAGCAATGCAAGACATGCTCACGGTATGGTTGGAGTCGAAGAAGACGATTGCTGTGATTTCTGTGGATATTGATCATTTCAAACGGGTGAACGACACCTTTGGCCACGACGTAGGTGATGAGACGCTCAGATCTGTGGCAGGACTGATGAAACAGAACTCTCGGCCGACCGATCTGCTTTGCCGTGTAGGGGGAGAAGAGTTCGTTTTGCTGCTTCCCGATAGCTCAATCTCAGCAGCTGTAGACATCGCGGAGCGTTTACGACTCTCGATCGCATCTACCTCCTTGGAGGCTGTTGGTCACATTACAGTTTCGCTGGGGGTCGCGCTCTGGCGATCCGGCGACTCGATGGATGATGTGTTCCATAAGGCAGATCTATTGCTTTACCGTGCCAAGCAACAAGGGCGTAACCAGGTTGTGGCAGAGCAAGAATCCATTGCCGATGGGCCAGTGTCCTGAGACGTGTCTCTCCAGAGTGTGGCGAACTGGAGCGGCCTGAGCGTGCAGAGGTACTCGGGGTGTCAAACAGAGGTTGAAGTACGTAATACGTGATTTAACATAATATACATTATGCGAAAGACGAGCATGTTCGTGTGTGTTGCGTTACACAGGAAATTACCTAGGCTCAACTGCAACGCTTCCTACCATAAGGAGCAGCTTCAGCTGTTGAGCTTATGCCTGTTGTTCAGATGAGCTTGAAGCCTGTCTTGAGGCGTTTTTCATCACGGCCAGAATCATGGTGCCCAGACTGCCGCCAACTACCATCCCAACTGGCGTGTGGCCTACGTTTTCGTCAAAAGTTGTGTTCAGCGTCTGGTGAAAAGTCATGCCGATCCTGACATGCTTTGGCTGCTGAGCATGCGCCTGGAGCGTCTGGAGAAGCTGTTTGACTCGCTGGGTATGGCGCCCGCGCCGCCGGCAGAAATTGTCCGAGCGTTGCCAAGCCCAGTGCTGGATGAGTTTTACCAGATCATTGATCCGTACTCGGTTCGTAATCCCTTTAGGAGCAGTACGTTACGCTGGCGCAATTACACCTATTTTAACTACGTGCCCGACATTGCCGACCCGCGAGAGCGGATAAAGCTCACGATTCAAGCCTGACTAGTGAGCTTGGTAGCATCCGTACCGATGATAAACTCTCAGAGTTATCAGAGACTTGATTGTAGGGTCTGTAGCTTTTCCTCATTCTCGTGGGAAATTTCCCACATGAACGAAGGAGCGAGATGAAAGATTTGGTAGGAAGAATCAACGAACATAGTGTCTGTTATCCGCCTCGCAGACATTTCTTATGCCCGAACTCAGCGTACTGGTACTTGAAGACCAGCCCTTTCAAAGACTCATTGAAGCGGTGCTGGCCGCCCCCCAAACGCACAACTTCAAGGCGGTGATTTCTCAAGCAGCATGACTATTTCGGCTTATTACTATTAACCCCAGGATTCGGGCGCACCATCACAACCGCTGTGTTTGAAGCAGAGAAAAAATGAAATACATTCCTACTCTACTGTTATTACTCATTACGAGTCCCGCGCACGCAAGCTTGTATGTAGAATTCTACCAAAACAAATATTCAATTAGAGGAAACGTCTCCGAAGGCAAATATTTAGTTTATATGGAGAGTCGAAATAGCATCAAGTATGGGTCTCGTATTAATTGGCCCACCAAAGATGGTGTATGGGCCTTCCCGACTTACAAACGGATTCATGATGTCTACAGTATAGATCCAATTTATCTGGCTCCACCGCTGATAAATACACCATCGTATGTACAACAAGCAGACGTCTATTTAAACATATTATCTATCGATCAGTTATTTAGAGGGATCCACCTACCAAACATTGATACCACAGCGCTTGAAGAAGTGGGCCTTCACATTTGCGACTACAAGGTCAAGATATCATCCTGGAAGTGCAAAGGTGCCAAAGCGGGTTCAGGGCTCATCGAAACGCCAACCCCACCAAAGCCGCCACTAAGTTGCAGTATTAGCGGTTCTATTGAGCTACGCCACGGCAATATCACATTAAGCAATGTTGCTAATAATCGTGCGGTCACCACTGCCTATGTGACCTGCAATCGCGCAGCTAACGTGAGTGTTGCGATCGCTCCAAACATGGCAGGCCGCATCAAACTCAATGGCGTTGAAGGGCTTTACTCAGTGCTGTCAGTCGAAGGCGTGGGCTCTGGCCGCTCCTACAGCTTTTCTGCAGGAACCGGCTACAGATCACTCACCTTCGCATCCGTACTGGAGACTAACGGCAACGCGAGCGCAGGCGACTTCAGAGGCAGCGCCAGTGTGGTACTGACTTTCCCTTGATAATGATGAGGTGGAGCTACCCTACTCCTTTATTATGCTTTTCAAATATAACTAAACTAAATAGTCATTTAGTTTAGTTATATTTGTGGGCAGGAGGATCCTATCCTGCCGCTGCAGATCGCCTATAACCGCCCCAGCTCACCACGGCGGCGATATCGGGTTTTTAACCCGGCCCATGGCAACTCTTCCAAAGCTCATCTTTACTCGTCCCAACGGATGACGGCGCTTCTGGAGGTTTTGCATGAAGCTGTTGGCGATTGTGCTGTGCAGTATCGTATTGCTAGGCGGTTGCGATATCAGTTTCAACAAGAGCACACCCAAGGTCATGGCATCCGACCCGGGAACACCGCAACAGCAACAGCAGGTATTTGATGCTGCCCTGGTGTTTCTGGAGTTACTGGATGCGGGTAAAGCCGAGATGACCTGGCCAGTCGTCAGTCCGGTGCTGCAAGCGAAAACCTCCGAACGGGTGTGGGTCAACGGACTCAAGGCCCTGCGCCTTGGCTTGGGTGTACTGCAGAAACGCGAGCCGGCAGCCATTGGCTTTATCGAGCAGATGCCTGATGCGCCCGCCGGGAAATACGCGCTTATCGAGTTCGCCTCGACGTTCTCCACCACCACGGTCAAGGAAAAGGTGGTATTTCGC
This sequence comes from Pseudomonas sp. WS 5027, assembly GCF_012985695.1. Lineage (NCBI taxonomy): Bacteria > Pseudomonadati > Pseudomonadota > Gammaproteobacteria > Pseudomonadales > Pseudomonadaceae > Pseudomonas > Pseudomonas sp. WS 5027. The sequence continues at coordinate 17,241 of NZ_JAAQWU010000014.1, forward strand.
AACGATGACCAGCACTGGAGTGTGGTGGGGTATTTCTTTAACAAGAGCGTTACTTTCGGTGGTGACAAGCAGAAAGCGCCCCAGCCCTGAGCCTGCAATTCTCCCTTTTAAGAATCGCCTGAGAGAATCCCCGGCACCCACCTCCTAACATGCCCCCCGAAGCCACTCCGAAAGCTACGGGCCCTCATGTCACCTCTCAACCATTTGCCATTGTGCCGCTCCCTGCTCTGGATCAGCGCGCTGGTTATCGTGCTGCTGGCCTTGGCGCCGTGCGCGCAGGCGGCGGTCAAGATTGAAGGCACGCGCCTGATTTACTTCGGCCAATATAAAGAAGCCAGCATCAATATCGTCAATCAGTCCCCCAGTGAATTGGTGGTGCAAAGCTGGGTCACTGGCGAGAACGATGACGGAACCCTGCCGGTGCCCTTCGCCGTGGTTCAGCCGCTGGTTCGATTGGATGCTCAACAACACCACCTGCTGCGCATTCTGTACGCCGGCGAAGGCTTGCCCGGCGACGTGGAATCGATGTTCCTGCTCAACGTCATGGAAATCCCGCTGAAACCGGAAGCCGCCGACAGCGTGCAATTTGCCGTGCGCCAGCGGCTCAAGCTGTTCTATCGCCCGCCTGGGCTTGCGGGAAGCTCGTCCGAGGCCGTGCAGCAATTGGTGTGGAGCCGCGCCGATGAGCAATCGGTAACCGTCACCAATCCAAGCGCGTTTCATCTGTCCCTGGTGGATGTGCAGAGCGATTCCGACGGCCAGGTTCAGGCGTTGGATGACTACGTATTGCTCAAGCCCGGTGAACGCAAAGTCTTCACCACCAAGGCCCCCATCAGCGCCGGGAGCCAAATCAACTTTACCGAAATCACCGATATCGGCTTGCAGGCCCGCCATCGTGCGGCCCTCAAGTGATAGATCGCGGGGAATACCGACCTATGTCACCTCTTAAATACTTGCTCGTAGCCACCCTGTTTGCCTGCGCCGCCCTCCCCGCTACCAGCTACGCGCTGGCCTGCCGGGTGGACGGTAGCGGCTCGGTCGCCGACACCGCCCCCCTGGGTACCGCATTGGCGGTGGCGGCCGATGCGCCAGATGGCACGATTATCTGGGAGTCGGGCCCACGCTCGGTCAATGTGATTTGCAAGGACGACTTTAACCATGGGCGCGAGGAAGTGTATTTCTACTTGAACCCGGCAAGCGTCAGCATCGGCCAGGGTATTCGCGCCGGGATTCGCTATAACTCGGTGCCCATCACCCAAAGCAGCGGCAAGTACGGCACTGGGTTCTACTCCGACCGCGGTTGCACCCTGTCAAATTGCGTGGGTTGGGACAAGGCCCGGTTCACCCTCAACTTCAGCGTGTTTATCGAGAAATTTGGTACCACCCCGCAAAACGGCCAGGCCAGTACCCTGTCGCAATACCGGGTGTTTCAACTGGACGGTATTACCGGTCTCAACAACCGCCCCAACAGCAACCTCAACTACATCGTGACCGGCGTGAACGACATCCGCTTCGTGCCTTGCACCCCCGACCTGACGATAACGCCCAATGTGGTGAGCTTCCCCAAGCCCTCGCGCAAGGCGCAGATCGGCGAAGTGGCGAGCACCGCTGCCTTCAGCTTGAGCCTGCGTAAAGCCTGCGATACCCCGTATACGGTGAGCGCACGCTTCGCCACCACCCCGGGCGGCGGTAACGTGATCAATGGCTTGTTGGTGCCCACCAATAACAGCTCCGTGGGCATCGCGTTGTCCTGGGACTATACGAACCAGAACCTACCCTTCAATGAGTGGTTCCCCCTGGCCCAGATGAAGGGTGCCAACCAAACCACTCGCCAAGACTTCAGGGCTGACTTGAAGTGGCGCACCCTGCCCGTTCCCGGCGCGTTCGATGCTGCGGTCGTGGTCGATATGTTCTACAAGTAAGTGCGCGGCGGCTTTTAAGGATCGTCTTATGCCCAGGCACTGGGTGGCCGATTAAAATCCGCCTATGCGATTTAAAAGTTATCTGCTGCAGATTAATCCCGTCCTGTCCCGTCCCGAAGCAGCCAGAAGGCTGCTTCGTCTTTTCGCCGCCGTTTTACTGGTCGGCATCTTGAGCGGTGTCTATACGTTCCTGCTCTCCACCTTCAACAATGACATCTCCCAGCGGCGTGGCTATATGAGTAGCGCCATTGCCGAGGCCCACACGTTCTTCACCACCCGTGAAGCGCTGCTCGAAAGCCTGAGCCTGTCAGCGGTACGCAAATCCACCCAGGCCAAGACCCAGGTTTACCCAGCCTCCAGCGAAGAGCAGCGCCTGCTGCTGGGCAACACACCAAGCCACCAGTGGAGCATCTGGCTGACCTCGCGCATGCGCAGTTACCTGAAGACCAAGCAGGTCAACCTGCTCTACGTGACCGCCGGCCCCAATCCGCAACTGACCCGGCTCTACGACTCGACGCAGCAGGTACTGCCGTTTTCCAAGTGCATGCTCAACCGCCTCAGGACGTTGAAGAAGTCCAATCCATTGGACCCCGGTGAACTCTGGCTCAGTGACCAGACCGAAGGGCACTCCCATCTCTACCTGTTCATTTTGCTGGATGAGCGCGACCCCGACTCCGGCTGGCTGGGCCTGGAGATGGAAAGCCAAGAGGTCTCCACGACCCTCAATGACCAGAGTGCGGGCGAATTTATGATGCTCAACTCCCAGGGCATGCTGGTGTTTACCAATAGCCATGACCCACGGCAGGACCAGTCCCTGCTCAAGCCCAAGGGCGAGAATTTTTTCGGCTTTGTCGGCGATGGCCTGGTGCCGGATCACCTGGTGATCCGCAAGCAACTGAAATCTTCGGACTGGCAACTGATGTACACGATCAACCTGCGCGATGTGGTGCGGGGGTTATGGCGTGAGTTGCTCGGGTCGCTGGTGTTTTGCCTGTTCAGCGTAACGTTGATCTGGCTGCTGATGCGCCGGGTCAATCAACGCTTCATCATTCCGTCAATCAATAGCATCCAGGCGCTGATTGAAAGCGAAGCCTTCGGGCGCGACGTGATCCAGACCGCGCCGGTGGCCTTGTGCGTGCTGCGTCGCACCGACGGCCAAGTGGTGCTGGAAAACACCCTGGCCCAGCAGTGGCTGGGGACCGGCCTGGAGCGTGAAACACTGTGCGCCGGCTGGATCCATAAGGCATTCGATGGTGCGCCCTCCGGGCATTGTGACTACTTCGAGACCCTCGACGGCCGCCACCTTTACCTCAGCAGCGCGCCCACCCGCTATAGAGGTGAGGACGTACTGTTTTGTGCATTCAGCGACATCAGTACGCGCAAACAAGTGGAAGCGGCCCTGGAAGAAGCCCGGCAGTCAGCTGACGCAGCAAATGCCGCGAAAACCCTGTTCCTGGCGACCATGAGTCACGAAATCCGTACACCGCTGTACGGTGTGTTGGGCACCCTGGAATTGTTGGCCCGTACCAGCCTCGATGCCCAGCAAAAAGACTATCTGCATGCCATAGAGGGTTCTTCGGCCACCTTGCTGCAACTGATCTGCGATGTGCTGGATGTGTCGAAGATCGAGGCGGGGCAATTGGCGCTGGAACTGAGCGAGTTCTCGCCCCTGGACCTGGTCAATGAAATCATCCAAGGCTACGCCGCGGCAGCAATGGGCAAGGGTTTGCAGCTCTACGCCTGCTTTGACCCCAAGTTACCCGAACGGCTGATGGGCGATGTCACCCGCCTGCGGCAGATCCTCAACAACCTATTGAGCAACGCGGTGAAATTCACCGACTACGGGCGCGTGGTGCTACGGGTCAAGTTGCTCGACCGCGACGACGAGCGCTCCAGCGTGTTGTGGCAAGTGTCCGACACCGGCAAAGGCATTGCCCAGGAAGACCAGGCGATGATTTTCGAGCCGTTCTATCAAAGCGAAGGCAACACCAACGTCGTGGCCGGCACCGGGCTTGGTCTGCCGATTTGCCAGCGCCTGACGCAATTGATGAATGGGCATATCCGCATGGTCAGCGAACTGGGCCTGGGCAGCAGTTTCAGCCTGACCCTGCCCCTCGAAGTGGCGCCCTGCGCGCCCATGGGCAGCTTGCTCGCAGAGACGGTTTACGTGGTTTCGCCGATTCCCGAACTCGCTCAATCCATCAGCGGTTGGTTGCGTCGCTGGGGCGCCCGGGCCCAGACCGGCCAACCCACCCACCCCGACGGCCAACTGTTGCTAGAGCTGCATCCCGGCGCCATCGAACAGCCCCTGATGCCCGACTGGCCCGGACCCGTGATCCTGGTCAGTGGCAACAGCAGCAATGGCCAGCACGCCGAGACCGGTGCGTGGCACGCCAACCTCAACCAATTGAGCGCGATTCACCAGGCGGTCAGCCAGGCTCAAGGATTGTGGGTCGCCCGGGTCGATGAGCAGGTGCAAACGCGCGAACTGCGCAAGCTCGACCTGCATGTGCTGGTGGCCGAGGACAACGTTATCAATCAACTGATTTTGCGTGACCAGCTTGAGGAGCTGGGTTGCACCGTGGAGTTGGCCTGCGATGGTCATGAAGCGCTGCAGTTGTGCAAGGCCTCCAACTTCGATGTGGTACTGACGGATGTGAATATGCCCAGAGTCAACGGCTATGAATTAGCCAGGCAGTTGCGCAGCCAAGGTTGCGCGCTGCCCATCATCGGCGCAACCGCCAACGCCATGCGCGGCGAGGCCGACTTGTGCCTGGCCGCCGGAATGAACCATTGCCTGGTCAAACCCTTTGCGTTGCGGGCCCTCTTCAACTATCTGGAGCCCTACACACGGATCCCCCATGAAGCCCTATAGTATTTTGATCGTCGAGGACCATCCCCTGCAGCACCTGTACCTGCAGAACCTGCTCAATGAATTGGGCGACTTTATGCTGGAGTCCGCCCAGGATGGGAACGAGGCACTGGAGCGATTGCGACAGCGTGATTTCGATCTGGTGCTGACCGATCTGCTGATGCCGGGCATGGACGGTGTGCAATTTATCCAAAGCCTGGCGACCCTGCGCTGCAAGCCTGCCCTGGCCATCATGAGTGCCGCCTCCCGGCGTATGTTGATGGCGGCCAGCCTGGTGGCGAAAAATCTCGATGTAAAAGTCATTGGGCTGATTTCCAAGCCAGTCGCGGCCGACGCTTTGCGCAGCCTGGTCAGCCAGCTCAACCACAAGGATCGCAGCCCTTCCCCTCCGCCCGCCGCGACGCCTGCGATTGACCGGCATACCCTCCTCCAGGCCATCGGCAACGGGCAGATCCAGGCCTGGTTCCAACCCAAAAAATCCCTGGCCAACGGCCGGATCGTCGCCGCTGAAGCGCTGGTGCGTTGGATGCACCCCGAGCAAGGGTTGATGTTGCCCGCCGCGTTTTTACCGGCAATCAAGACCTTTGACCTGGAGGAGCGCCTGTTATGGCTGGTGCTCAAACAGGCGATCCATGCCCAGGAACGCTGGCGCCAGCGCGGGTATGAGGTTCCGGTATCGATCAACTTACCGACCCATCTGCTCAATAGCCATGACTTGGCAGACCGCCTGCTGGAGTTTGTCCTGGACCACCAAGGCATCCCGGGGATGATCTGCTTCGAGCTGATGGAATGCTCGGTGCCCCAGGACATCAGCAACTTCTATGCCGGCGCTTGCCGCCTGCGCATCAAGGGTTTCGGCCTGTCCCAGGACGATTTCGGCAAAGGCTACAGCTCCTACCTGAACCTGGTCTCGACCCCGTTTACCGAGCTCAAGATTGACCAGGCGTTGGTGCAAGGTTGCCACGATAACGAAGGTATGACGTCGGCCCTGGCCAGCATCATCGCACTGGGCCGCAAACTGGGGCTGACCGTGGTTGCCGAAGGTGTGGAAACGCCCCAGCAACTGGCGATGCTACGCAAAATCGATTGCACCCAGGTGCAGGGTTTTCTGATCTCCCACGCGGTCTCGTCAGAACAATTTCAGCAATTGTTGAACAATGATGGCCCTGCGATATCTCATTAGCCCACGGCCCGGATTTGTCTAACCTGTATAAGGAGTAAACTTCATCCAGCGCCGATTTCTCATCCGCCTGCGAAAACCATCAATGAAGCACAACAACGCGATCCTGGAAGCATTCACCCGCAGCTCACTGCGCTTGAACAAAGGGCTCATGGGGGTGCTCGGCGTCGCGTTTTTGCTGGCAGGCACCAGTTATTGGGCGCTGCAGCGGATCGTCGATGAACAGTACGCCGCCGTGGGGTTTCATTTTGCCCGGCTGATGGAAAACATCCAGGAACAGGAAACCTTTCTCCGGATCCTGGCGCAGCCGGCTATCCAACGGGAACTGATCAGCTACAAAAACACCCAGGCTAGCCTTCAGAGCCAACGCCTGGACATGCACGACACCCTCTATGAAGGTCGCGAGTTCGCCTTTTCGGTGCCCTTCAGTGTGCGGTTCGAGGCGCAACGGGTCACGCCTGGCGAACAGCAGAAGATCTTTGCCCTTGGGGTGCACCTGGCCAGCTACTACAGCGCTTTCTGGTCATCGTCGCCTTACGCATCGCCCCACGTCTTTATCCTCAACCGTCTGGTCAACTACCACATTGCGGTGCCTGCGGTCGGCTACCAGCGTGGCGGCAAAACCCCGTTCAATGGCCCCACGGCCGAACAGGCCGACGCTGTGCAGCAAAGGCTTGAGCAGTTGCCCCGGGTGGATGACCGACTTTACTGGGAAGCCTTCACCCCCTCCGGGAAGGCCCCTGCGACTCCGCAGTTATTGGCGTATATCGGCGTAACCCTGAACCCTCAGGTAATACGCGCGGGTCAAGGCAATAACCAGGTGGTGGTTGCCACTTTGCTGGATATGGCGCACGTCAACGATGTGGAACGCACCATGGAGTCGTCCATCTACGATCGGTTCAGCCTGATCTCCCCTGGCGGGCAGACGCTGACGGGGCCCCAGGTTCTGGCGTCGTCCCTTAGCGAAGGGCTGAATCTGCGCACCAGCGGCCTGGAGTTCAAAATGACCGGCAATGGCGAGTCGCAGTGGACTGCGATTTATGGGGTCAGCTACAAACATTTCTTCCGCTATGCCGTGTGGCCGCTGACCAGCCTCGCGCTGTTTCTCTGTGCAGTGCTGGCCATCGTCTGGGCGGGCACTCGCTGGTACCGCAAGCAAGTGATTCGTCCGGCGCGCCAGGCCCATGAGCGTATTGCCGAAAGCGTAGCGTTCAGTCGGGTGATTATCGACACCGCGCCTACCGGTCTGTGTGTGGTGGGCCGCGCCGATGGCCAGGTATTGATTGAGAACCAGCGCGCCCAACAATGGCCAGGCACCGCCAGGTTGGTGGCGGCCCTCAGCCGTGTCCACGACAGCGCCGACAGTGGCGAAACCCACCTGGAAATCGAAGGCCGGCACCTGCAGGTCGGCTTTGTCTCGACCCGTTATCAAGGCCAGGATGTGCGGCTTTATGCGTTCAACGACGTCACCCGGCATATTGAGGATGCCTTGGCCCTGGAAGATGCCCGGCGCGCCGCCGATGCGGCCAATGAAGCCAAGACGCTGTTCCTGGCAACCATGAGCCATGAAATCCGCACACCTTTGTACGGTGTGCTCGGCACCCTGGAGCTGCTTGGGCTGACGGCCCTGGACCCGCGCCAGAAAACCTACCTGCACACCATCCAACGCTCATCTGCCACGTTGTTCCAACTGATCAGTGATGTGCTCGACGTGTCTAAAATCGAATCCGGGCAGATGGCAATCGAATCCATCGAGTTTTGCCCGCTGGACATGCTCGAAGACACCTTGCACACCTACGCCGCCTTTGCTCAGCGCAAGGGCCTGCAACTGTATGGCTGCATCGATGCGCAGTTGCCGGACTGCGTGGTCGGCGACCCGATGCGTATCCGCCAGATTCTCAACAACCTGGTAAGCAACGCGCTCAAATTTACCGACATAGGGCGCGTGGTGATTCGCGCCCGGGCGCTTCGCCGAGGGGCCGATAGCGTGGATCTGGAGTGGCAAGTGACCGACTCTGGCGTGGGCATCAGCCAGGCGCAGCAAGCCAAGCTGTTCGACTTGTTCTACCAGGCTCCGGACACCGCCGGCCAAGGCGGCGCCGGGCTGGGCCTGCCGATTTGCCGCTGGCTCGCCGAGATGATGGACGGCCAGATCAAGGTCGTCAGCGAACCTGGCCTGGGTAGCAGTTTCACCCTGAAGATGAGCTTGCCGTTAGGCCGGGGGGAGTTGCCGGGGCTGACGCCTCTTGAACCGAGCACTACGCCGGTGTATGTGCAGGCGCCGGTGCGCGAGCTGGCAGAGTCGCTGTGCGCCTGGCTCGGCCGCCTGGGTATCCAGGCCTCAGTGGCAGGGCTGCCCCTGGCCCAACAGAGTCTGCAGGCCGTGCTGGTGGATATGTTGCCCGCAGGCCCGCCATTGGCCTGGGCCGGGCCGCGGGTATTGTGTGTGCCGGGAGCGCACAGCCCACCGCTGCATACTGTCAAAGGCTGGGAAGTGGATATACATGATGTACGTGCCATTGCCTCGGTGGTCTCGCTGGCGCAGCAGGGTAAGCGGGAGGCCGTGCAGCACGCCGAACAACAGAGCGCCGGGCAGTTGCAACTGCGCATTCTGGTCGCCGAGGACAATCCGGTGAACCAGGCCATCATCCAGGAGCAACTGGAAGCGCTGGGCTGCACCGTAACCTTGGCAGACAATGGCGAGCAGGCCATGCACCTGTGGCAACCCCAGGCTTTCGACCTGGTGCTGACGGACGTCAACATGCCGTTGATGAATGGCTACGAACTGGCCCGCACCCTCAGGGAGCACGACCCTCAGTTGCCGATCATCGGTGTCACCGCCAATGCCATGCGCGAAGAAGGCGTGCGTTGCCTGGCAGTCGGGATGAATGCGTGGCTGGTCAAGCCCTTGAGCCTGCAAACCCTGCGCGCGCAATTGATCAAGCTGTGCAAGCCGACGATACGCGTCTTGCCTGCGGTGATCGACACGGTGCAGATGTCGGAAAAAATGCGCCCACTGTTTGTCAGCAGCGTGCAGCACGATCTGCAGCGCATCAGCGCCGCACTTGAACAACGCGATTGCCGGCGCCTGGCCGAAACCTTGCACTCAGTGGCCGGCGCCTTGGGGGCGGTGCAAGCGCTGGATCTGGCCCAGGCGTGTATCGAATTGGAAAGCCAGTTGGCCTGCGGCCGGCTCAACCCCGCGCTGGAGATGCGCATAAACCAGGTCAGCAGTAGACTTTCAGCCTTGCTCAGCGTGCAGCCATGAGCCTTTCTCACTTACAGAACCAGCATTACGGGCACCCCCTATGAAAACATTCACTGTGGTTATTGCGGACGATCACCCCATCGTGCTCCTGGGGGTGCGAGAGCTCGTCGAGCGAGACGCGCGCTTTCAAGTGGTTGGCGAAGCGATCTGTTCGGCGGGCCTTATAGGGTTACTTGAGCAGCAGCCCGTCGACATCGTGATTACCGATTACAATATGCCCGGCGATTCACCCTACGGCGATGGTTTGAAACTGGTGGAATACCTTAAGCGGCATTTCCCCCAGGTGCAGATTCTGATCCTGACCATGATCTCCAATCATCTGATCCTGACCCGCCTGCAAGAGATGGGGGTGGTGGGCGTCATCCAGAAAAGCCAGTTGCATACCGAAATCCAGCTTGCCCTCAAGTCAATTGCGCAACAGGCGTTGTATCGCAGCCTGGAGCCGGCCAAAACTTCGGTTGTCGAGTCGATGACCGCGATCGATGAGCGTTTCTCGACCCTATCGCCGAAGGAATTCGAGATATTGCGTTTGTTTATTTCAGGCAGAAGTGTCAGTGATATAGCGCGCAGCCAGAATAGAAGCTCAAAGACTATCAGTGCGCAAAAGATTTCCGCCATGCGCAAACTTGAAGTTGGCAGTGATCAGGACTTGTTAACTTATTGCCTGGCGCAAAACATCTTCAACTAGTCCGCGTTTAGTTCGCGCTTATCAAGCATTTCCGCCTTTAACCAATTCACCCTGCAGTGCTTTATAAGAATCGTCTTATTCTCTCTAAGGCACAGAATCACTATTGTTCGTTGGCAGTTTCAACCCCTTTCTACAACCAACACTAACGGACATCATCATGAAGAAGTTTTCCCTGGCCCTTATCGCTGTGTCAGTTATTGCTAGCGCCAGTGCATTTGCCGAAGGCACGTCGACCCCTACCCTGGGCGGCAGCGGCAAAATCACCTTCACCGGCGTGATCAACAACGACGCTTGTTCGGTTGACGGTGCCAACGCCGCTCGCGAGATCTCGGTAGACATGGGCTCGGTCTCGATCAAAGACATGGGCACCGCTGAAAACCCGGCTGCGGGACGCGTGACAGCCAAGGACTTCAACCTCAGCATTAACTGCAACAAGGGCACCAAAGTGGCGATGATCTTTGACGCCAACAGCGGCGGCTCGGGCCTGGTCACTGGTAAAAAGGTCCTCGCTCTGACTCCGGGTAACGGCAGCGCAAGCAACGTCGGTATCGCCCTGCTCGACAGCAAAGGCGCACTGATCGACCTCAGCTCTGCGGCGACCGCGCGCATCGAAAGCGGCATTCACGGCCAAGGTACCGAAGGCGGTGACGCAACCTTGAGCTTTGCCGCAGCCTACGTCACCACCGGTGCAGCCGGCGCCTCCACGGCTGGTCGCGGTGATGCCACCCTGCCGTTCATCCTGCAATACGAATAAACCCCACGCGTCACCTGACACATGCGGGGCCTTCGGGCCTCGCCCTTCATCCGACCACCAAACGGTAGACATCATGTTGCCTCGTTCCATTGCCGCAGGCCTGGGGCTGTTGACTCTGCTTGTGGCCACTCAGGTCGCCGCCAGCATTTCATTGAGTTCCACCCGTATCGTCTTCGATGGCGATCATAAGGAAGCCAATATCACCGTGCGTAACGGCAATCAGGATGTATTGATTCAATCCTGGGTCGACGCCAGTGATGCCCAAGCCAATGCAGCTCCCTTCGCCGTGACCCCGCCGTTGGCGCGGATATTTGCCAAGGAGCAGCAACTGCTGCGCATTCTCTACGAGGGTGCAGGCATGCCGACGGATCGTGAGTCAGTGGTTTGGCTCAATGTGCAGGAAATCCCGCAGGCCGCTACCACCGAAAACACCTTGCAGTTGGCGGTACGCCAGCGCATCAAGATTTTTTTCCGCCCCGCCGGTTTGCCAGGCAGTGCCTTGGCGGCCCCCACGCAACTGGAGTGGCAACTGGTCAAGCGCGGCGCAGAGTCGTTGCTGACGGTAAAAAACCCGACCCTGTATCACGTATCCATGGCCGATATAAAACTTCAGGCCGGGCAACAATCGGAACTGGCTAGCGACTCGACAATGATTGCGCCGGGCGCCGAAAAACAGTTCAGCGTTAAACAGCTGAAAGGCCACGATACATTGCAGCTGTCTTTTTCCAGTATTAACGACTATGGCGCACAAGATAAATACAGTGCGCAACTTTCGACGCGCATCACGGCCAAGGCCACTGAGACGCGTATCAGGCAATAAGTATTCCCGTCAATTCCTCAGGTTCGATTCGAGTGCGTACTCGCGTGCCTCGCCTATCCGATAAACAGAGATGATATAGGTTCTTTGCATGTTTTTTCTTTTAGGCAGCAGGCCCAATCATTACCTATCTAGCGAGCGCACGTTACGCGCGTACTCAACTTGCACTTCACTCAAGTTGAGTACGCTGTCACTGGCCATTCTTGTCGGCTCGCCCGCTTGGGCCGTTGCCGATGAACCGTCCCTGAAAATGTTCAACACCACCTTTTTGCAGGGCGCACAATCGTCGGTAGACCTGCAGCAACTGCTGTCGGCCAACAGTGTGCTGCCCGGTAACTACCGGGTTGACCTGTACAGCAACGAAGTGCTGGTAGGCCGTCGCGATATCGACTTCAAGCGCGACCCACAGACCGGCCGGGTCGATGCGTGCCTGACCCTGGACTTGCTCAAGCAACTGGGGATCGACCTGACCCTCTTGCAAGCCCAAGGCAAGCTCGATTCCAGCCGACCCCAGGACTGCTACGACCTACCGACGCTGATCGACCAGGCCACCCTGCGCTATGACGCCAGTCGCTTGCGCCTGGCGGCGAGCATTCCACAGGTCGCGATGCAACGGGGTATACGCGGCTATGTCGACCCAGAGCTTTGGGACGATGGCGTGCCTGCGGCGTTTATCAACTATCAACTCAACAGCAGCCGCACAGGTGGTGACTACGAGACGCGCATCAACAACAACCTGGGGCTGCGCAACGGCATCAACCTGGGCGCGTGGCGCTTGCGTAACGAATCGAACCTGAGCAGCGGCACCGGGCGGCCGAGCACTTTCACCAGCAACCGCAGCTATGTGCAGCATGACGTGACGGCGCTCAAGGGCCAGTTCAGTGCTGGTGAGATCTTTTCCGATACCGACCTGTTCGACAGCGTGCGATACCGAGGCCTGAAGCTGGCGTCCGATGAAGGCATGCGCGCCGACAGCGAGCGCGGTTATGCGCCGGTGATTCGGGGCGTGGCGCAGACCAACGCCACGGTAGAAATCCGCCAGAACGACTACATCCTCTACACCGCCAACGTCGCGCCCGGGCCTTTCGAAATCAACGACATCTACCCCAGCGGTTCGAACGGCGACCTGGAAATCACCATCATCGAGGCCGACGGTCGTCGTCGTGTAACCACGCAGGCGTTCTCCAGCCTGCCGATCATGGTGCGTGAAGGCCAGGTCAAGTACAGCGTGTCGGCCGGTAAATTCAGCAGCAATGCTGAAGGTTTGGCGAGCCCGCAGTTTGTCAGCAGCACCCTCGCCTACGGCGTTACCAGCAACCTGAGCGCGATTGCCGGCCTGCAAGTCAGCGAAGACTACAAGGCGCTCTCCCTGGGTATCGGCAGGAACACATCCCTGGGCGCCGTGTCGATGGACGTCACTCACTCCTCGAGCGCCGCCCAAGGGCAAACGACCCAGGGCAACAGCGTGCGTGCGTTGTATGCCAAGACCTTTGCGGGCACCGACACCAACTTCACCCTGGCCGCCTATCGTTATTCGACCGAGGGGTACCGCACCCTGACCGACCACGTCGAGGACACCAGTGAAGGTGCCGTCAAGCGTACGGGCAACTCGAAAACCCGTACCGACCTGACGATCAACCAAAGCATCGGGCGCAACCGCGAGTTCGGTAGCCTCTACTTAAACGCCAGCGACCAGCGCTATTGGAACCGCGGCGGCTCCCAAAGCTTTTCGGCTGGGTACAACAACAACTGGGGCGATCTGAGCTACAACCTGGGCGTGACCCGCACCAAGCAGATTGTCAGTTGGGGTGCACCCGACTCCGACACGCAGTTCAACCTGTCTTTTTCGTTCCCCCTGGGCAGTCAGCCCCGGGCACCGCGCGCATTCGTCACCACGAGCACGCAGCGAGGCGACACCAGCACCCAGGCAGGTATCAACGGCTATGTGGCCGATACCAGCGATGTGTTCTATTCGGTCCAGGCCGGCCATAGCCGAACGGGTGGCCAATCGGGATCGGCCAACATTAACAGCCGCACGTCCATGGCCGATATCAGCCTGGGGTATAGCCAGGGCCGTGGGTATGACGCACAGAACCTTAACGTTGCCGGCTCGGTGGTGGCGCACGCCGGTGGTATCAACCTGGGGCAGACCGTCAGCGAAACCTTTGCCTTGGTCCAGGTGCCGGGCATCAGCGGGGCTAAAGTCAGCAGCTACAGCGGGGTTGAAACCGGGCGCAACGGCTATGCCGTCGTGCCCTCGGCACAGCCTTATCGGGTGAACTGGATCAGCCTCGACACCCGTGACCTGGGCGGTGATGTTGAAATCACCCAGGCCACGCAGCAGTTGGTGCCGCGCCGCGGTGCGGTGGTATTGGCCCGCTACAGCGGCAAAACCGGGCGGCGCGTGCTGTTTGAACTGTTTGATGCACAGCACCAGCCCATGGCGTTCGGCGCCTCACTGGAAGATGCCAGCGGCAAGCAGTTGGCCATCGCCGATCCCAGCGGCAATGCCTTGGTACTGGTCGAAGAGGACCAGGGCAGCCTGACGATCAAGTGGGGTGATAAGCAATGCACTGCGCCGTATGCATTGCCCGAACAAAACAAGGCGCTGAACTACGAGCGCCAGGCATTGGTGTGCCACAGCGCTCAAGGTCTTTAAAAAGCAGCTTTTGGCTCATGGTTAAGTGGGAACGCTGTGGCAGAACTGGGTGAAGCTATTGGGGCGGCTTCGCCACCCAGCGCGGGGCAAGCCCGCTCGCCACAAAAAGCTAGCGGTCTTCAACAGGTTTCAGACTGCTAAAGCTCCCCTTGTGGCGAGGGGGCTTGTCCCCCGATGGGCTGCGCAGCAGCCCCAAAACCAGCTACCTCGGTGTACCTGGCCGAACGGGGTGAGGCTATTGGGGCGGCTTCGCCACCCAGCGCGGGGCAAGCCCGCTCGCCACAAAAAGCTAGCGGTCTTCAACATGTTTCAGACTGCTAAAGCTCCCCTTGTGGCGAGGGGGCTTGTCCCCCGATGGGCTGCGCAGCAGCCCCAAAACCAACCACCTCGGTGTTCCTGGCCGAACGGGGTGAGGCTATTGGGGCGGCTTCGCCACCCAGCGCGGGGCAAGCCCGCTCGCCACAAGGGGTGTGTTCGCTCTCCAGCGATCAAAGATCAAACCGATCAATCGCCCGCCGCCGCTCGTTATCATCACGCACGTCATAGCTGGCAGTGGTCTGGATATTGGTGTGGTGCGCCAGTTTCTGCGCAATCGACAAGTCATGCTCCTCGATCACCCGGGTAATAAACGAGCGCCGGAAATCATGGGGCATGATTTTTACGCCCACTTGTTCGCCACGTTGGCGGGCGATGTAGTAAATCGCATGTTTGGTAATGCGTTCGCGGGTGATATGGCTGCCCCGGCGGATGCGGTTGAACAGGAAACTATCGTCCTGCTCCCCTTCCTTTAAGTGCTCGCGGCGAAACTCCAGCCAGGCCTGCAACTTGGCAAACGCCCAGGCGGGCGCGTACTTGATCAACTCTTTATTGCCCTTGCCCATCACCCTCAGGCTGCGTTCTGCAAAGTTCACCTGGGCCAGGTCGAGGTTGACCGACTCTGACTTGCGCATCCCCGAGCCATACAGGATCCCGATCACGGCCGCATCCCTTAGGCCTTGTGGCCTTGGATCGGCGGCGCAGACGTCCATCAACTCGCGGATCAAGGTGCGGCGCAGGTTGCGCCCCTGGCTCAAGCGCGTGCCGGCGGTGGCTTTGACCGAGCGCATCTTCAGCAGATGCTCCTGGCTGATGAGGCTAATGCGCCAGGCTTCGTTCATCACCCCGCGCACGGCGTTGACGTACAGCGATGACGTGTTGGGCGCGTACCCGTCTTCACGCAACACGGCGACCAAGGCCATCACGTGTTCCGGTTGCAGCAGGTGCCAGTCGATATCTTCCAGGTTGATCTCTTCGAAACCCAGGCGGTCGGCAGCATCTTGCAGCACGTAGCGCATGGTCAGTTGGCTGGAAGGCGCCAGGCGCGCGAGATACAGGGTCAGGGGATTGCGGGAAATCTCGGTCAAAATAGATCAGCCTTGAGATTAAATATCGAGACTAAGCCTATGTTTAATCTCGATATTTAGTGGTTTGGCGAGCGCCGAGTCTAACGCAGGTCGGCGCTGCATACCAAACTAGGGCTCATCCTCGGCCGGTGCCGGGCTTTGCTGCTGGCTCCAGTCGGCGTCCTGTTTTTGCATCAGCGCAAACCACTGCTGGCGCATGAAAACCAACAGCTTGGCGGGCGCCTTGGCGAAGTCTTGCTCGTCGGTGTAGCAGCCTGGCAAAGGCAGGTCGGTGCCCTGCTCCTTGTATTGACTGACCAACGCCTGCTGCCCGGCAACGCTGCAATCGGTGGGCAGCGGCATACCGCGCAGTGCGCCGGCCTCTTCGTCCCACCAACTGGCACCATAGCGGTCAACACCGCGCAGCCCGTATTTGTGTGACTTGCCGATGTGCATGATCAGCTTGAACTCACGGGGGCTGACATCGCTGGTGCACGTGCGCGCGTAGCCCACGGTCACTTGGCTCAGGCCGTCACCCAGCAGGTCGGTGACGCGGGTCGCGGTGTTATCGAAGTGCAGGCTGGCGTCGAATTCGCAGCGCTGCACATCGTCATGCAGCATCCACAGGCGCTTGGGGCGATCCCCCTCCAACAGATACTGGGCGGCATAGATGGACGCCGACTGCGTACCGTCATCATCGCGCTCGCCGGCTTCCTGTTCGGCCAATACCAGCAGGTTGCGGCCCTGCCGATCGTCCCAGCTATATGCTGCCACCTGCTTGCCCCGGACCTCGACCCCGAGCGGAACCTGGTCCAGCGGCGTCAGCCGTACCTCCTCGGCCGCCGCAGCTGTTTGCGCGACCCCGAGCGTCATCCACACCAACATCAAGACCGACCGTAACTGGCCGCGTAAAAACTGCACGCTATTCATCCGACTACCCAGGCAAGAGACCGCTTACTTTACCGGGACTGGCAGGGGGATGCAGAGAAGATTCTGCAGGCACGATGAATTAAAAAAACGGGTTAATTCAACGTGAATACGCACTAAGGCACTTACAGATACTGACTACAGTGCAAACAGTTATCGTTTGTCTGCGCTCCTATTGTCTAGCTGAACACTAGCTGTCTGCCCACCAAATAAACGAGTTTTTCATCTGCCTTTCATATTCGCTGGACACATTTGCGCTTAATCTTGCTCGCATTACTTGGCGAAAGACGCGCTTTGCTGACTAACCCTTTGATAATGCTTTACCTTTGGCCGTTATGGGCTTTACTCAGGGTGGCTCTGCACGCGGCTCTTTTTTATTGAGTCGCCCGCACTTTCATCCGCTGCTTGTTGTCATCTCTGCGCTCAAAGTTGTTCTAACCCGAGGTCATGAATCTTTGAAACCCTATCCTATTCATTGCGTGTCGATCGTTATCCCGGTCTACAACGAAGAACAGAGCTTGCCCGAATTGCTGCGTCGTACTCGTGCTGCGTGCAAGCAATTGGCCTATGAGTACGAAATCATCCTGGTGGACGACGGCAGCCGTGACAGTTCCGCCCAATTGCTGGAAGACGCGGCAAGCGAGCAAGGCAGCCATGTGGTAGCGGTGATCCTGAACCGCAACTACGGCCAGCACGCGGCAATCATGGCCGGTTTCGAACAATGCCGTGGCGAGGTGGTGATTACCCTCGACGCCGACCTGCAAAACCCACCCGAAGAGATTCCACGCCTGGTCGAGCAAGCCGCCCTGGGCTACGACGTGGTCGCCACCGTGCGCAACAACCGCCAGGACTCGGCCTTCCGCCGCTGGCCTTCGCGTCTGATCAACCTGGCCGTGCAGCGCTCCACCGGGGTGGCCATGACCGATTACGGCTGCATGCTGCGTGCTTACCGGCGCACCATCGTCGACGCCATGCTCGCCTGCCGTGAACGCAGTACCTTTATTCCGATCCTGGCCAACGGCTTTGCGCGCCATACCACCGAGATCCCGGTCCACCACGCCGAGCGCGAACACGGCGAATCCAAATACAGCCCCATGCGCCTGATCAGCCTGATGTTCGACCTGCTGACCTGCATGACCACCACGCCCCTGCGCCTGCTGTCCATCGTCGGCTTCAGCCTGGCGGCCCTGGGCATGCTGTTTGCGTTCGCCCTGATCGTCATGCGCCTGGCCTTTGGTGCCGATTGGGCCGGCGATGGCCTGTTCGTGCTGTTCGCCGTGCTGTTTGTGTTTACCGGCGGCCAGTTCATCGGCATGGGCCTGCTGGGCGAGTACCTGGGGCGCATGTACAGCGATGTGCGCGCCCGCCCACGCTTTTTTATTGAAAAGGTGCTGCGCAATGAGCCAGCAGCGCCCGCGCCGGTGGTCATTGTCGATGGCCTGCCCTCCTCCCAGTCTTCCACTTCACCTTCCAATCAGGTTCCGTCATGAGTTCAAAAGCTGTTGTCTTCGCTTACCACGACATTGGCTGTGCAGGCATTGAAGCCCTGCTTGCTACGGGTTACGACATTGCGGCAGTGTTCACCCATGCCGACGACCCCAAAGAAACCACCTTCTACGGCTCGGTCGCCCAGTTGTGCGCACGCCACGGCATCCCGGTGCACGCGCCGGAAGACGCCAACCATCCACTGTGGGTCGAGCGTGTCGCCAAGCTGAACCCAGACTTCATCTTCTCGTTCTACTACCGCAACCTGCTGGGCGAGGCGCTGTTGGCCACCGCACGCCAGGGCGCATTCAACCTGCACGGCTCGCTGCTGCCCAAATACCGTGGCCGCGCGCCGGCCAATTGGGTGCTGGTCAATGGCGAAACCGAAACCGGCGTGACCCTGCACCGCATGGTCAAGCGTGCCGATGCTGGCGCGATTCTCGCCCAGCAAAAGGTCATGATCGAGCGCAGCGACACCGGTCTGACCCTCCACGCCAAGCTGCGCGAGGCGGCCACCCAGTTGCTGCGCGATGCGCTGCCGCAACTGGCCCAAGGCAAGCTGAGCGAAACCGCCCAGGACGAAAGCCAGGCCACCTGCTTTGGCCGCCGCACCGCCGCAGACGGCAAGCTGGTGTGGAGCAAGCCCGCAGAAGAGCTGTTCAACCTGGTGCGCGCCGTGACCCAGCCGTACCCTGGTGCTTTCTGTGCCGTGGGCGAGCACAAGCTAATCGTGTGGCAAGCCGAGGTGGTCCAGGGCAACGAAGGCCAGGCGCCCGGCCGCGTGATCAGCGTCAACCCGCTGCGCATTGCCTGCGGTGAAGATTCCCTGGTGATCAACTTCGGCCAGCGCAATGACCACGGCCTGTACCTCACAGGCCCTGCCCTGGCGGACGAGCTGGGTCTGGTGGATGGCTCGTTGCTGCGTGGCGCCGAGTCGGGCCGCAAGCCACGGCGTACCCGCGTGCTGATCCTGGGCGTCAACGGCTTTATCGGCAATCACCTGTCCGAGCGCCTGTTGCGTGATGATCGCTACGAAGTCTACGGCCTGGATATCGGCTGCGACGCTATCGAGCGCCTGCGCAGCCACCCCAACTTCCATTACGTGGAAGGCGATATCAGCATTCACTCCGAGTGGATCGAGTACCACATCAAGAAATGCGACGTGGTCCTGCCGCTGGTGGCCATCGCCACGCCAATCGAATACACCCGCAACCCGTTGCGCGTGTTCGAGCTGGATTTCGAAGAAAACCTCAAGCTGGTGCGCTACTGCGTCAAGTACAACAAGCGCGTGATTTTCCCGTCGACCTCCGAAGTCTATGGCATGTGCCAGGACCAGAACTTCGACGAAGACACCTCCAACCTGGTGGTGGGGCCGATCAACAAGCAGCGTTGGATCTACTCGGTCTCCAAGCAATTGCTGGACCGGGTGATCTGGGCTTATGGCGCCAAGGGCCTGAATTTCACCCTATTCCGCCCATTCAACTGGATGGGCCCGCGCCTGGATCGCCTGGACTCTGCGCGTATCGGCAGCTCTCGGGCGATCACCCAGTTGATCCTCAACCTGGTGGAAGGTACGCCGATCCGCCTGTTTGATGGCGGCGAACAAAAACGGTGCTTCACCGATATCGCCGACGGCATCGAGGCGCTGGCGCGGATCATCGACAACGATAACGACGCGTGCAACGGCCAGATCATCAACATCGGCAACCCGGACAACGAAGCCAGCATCCGCCAGTTGGGCGAAGAGCTGCTGCGCCAGTTTGAAGCCCACCCGCTGCGTGGCAACTTCCCGCCGTTCGCCGGCTTTCGCGAAGTGGAAAGCAAGGCGTTCTACGGCGCCGGGTATCAGGACGTGGCGCACCGCAAGCCAAGCATTGCCAACGCCAAGCGCCTGCTGAACTGGGAGCCGAGCGTGGAAATGAGCGAAACCATCGGCAACACCCTGGACTTCTTCCTACGTGAAGCGATGCTGGAAATCGCCCAGTCCAACGAAGCAGGCAAATAATGAAGGCAGGTCTGCGCATTGACGTCGACACCTACCGAGGCACCCGTGATGGGGTGCCAAGGTTGCTGGAATTGCTGGATGAGGCCGGCATCAAGGCGACGTTCTTCTTCAGTGTCGGCCCGGACAATATGGGCCGGCATTTGTGGCGCCTGATCCGCCCGCAGTTCCTGTGGAAGATGCTGCGCTCCAACGCGGCCGGGCTATACGGCTGGGACATCCTGCTGGCCGGCACCGCCTGGCCGGGCAAGCCCATTGGCCGCGACCTGGGGCACCTGATGCGCCAGGCCAAGGCCGCCGGGCACGAAGTGGGCCTGCACGCCTGGGATCACCATGGCTGGCAGGCCAACGCCGGGCGTTGGAGCGATGCGCAACTGGTGGAACAGGTACGCCGTGGGCTCGACACCCTGAGGGATATCCTCGGTGCTCCGGTGGAGTGTTCTGCTGCCGCCGGCTGGCGCGCCGACGAGCGTGTGGTGCAGGCCAAGCAAGGCTTTGGCTTGCGCTACAACAGCGATTGTCGCGGCACTAGCCTGTTTCGCCCGACGCTCGCCGACGGCAGTGCCGGCACGCCACAGATCCCGGTGGACTTGCCGACCTTCGACGAGGTGGTTGGGCCACAGGTCGCGGCCAAGGACTTCAACGGCTTCATTCTTGATCGGTTCACCGAATCGACACTCAACGTCTATACGATCCACGCAGAAGTAGAAGGGATTCTGATGGCCAACGAATTTCGCCAGTTGCTCGCCCAGGCAGGGCAGCGCGGCATCCAATTCCAGCCCTTGGGCAACTTATTGCCGGCCGACCCGGCGAGCCTGCCCCAGGCACATCTGACACGCGGCGTACTCGGCGGCCGCGAAGGCTGGCTGGGAGTACAACAGGCATGATCCGACGTTGGGCCCTGCCCCTGCTCCTATTGGTCTTCGGCCTGTGCTACCTGTTGCCGATGGTGACCCATGGCCTGTGGATCCCGGACGAAACCCGCTACGCGCAGATCAGCCAGGAAATGCTGCTGACCGGCAAATGGGCGTCGCCACACTTTATGGGCATCCGTTATTTCGAAAAACCGGCGGCCGGTTACTGGATGATCGCCCTCGGCCAGGCCCTGTTCGGGCAAAACCTATTTGGTGTGCGCGTGGCCTCTGCGCTGGCCACCGGCTTGAGCATCCTTTTGGTCTACTTCATGGCCCGGCGCCTGTGGAATGACCCACGCAAGAGCCTGGTCAGCGCTGTGCTGTACATGAGTTTTGTCAGCGTGGCTTTGTCCGGTGGCTACGCCAACCTCGACCCGCAGTTCAGTTTCTGGGTCAACCTCAGCGGTGTGGCCTTGTGGCTGTGTATCGACAGCCGCAGCCGGCGCGCCCGCCTTGGCGCCTGGGCGTTGCTGGGGTTTGCCTGCGCCATGGGCTTTATGACCAAGGGCTTTTTGGCGTGGCTGCTGCCGGTGCTGGTCGCCCTGCCTTATATGGTCTGGCAAAAACGCTTTCGTGAGTTGCTGACCTATGGTTTGGTCGCGGTGGTGGTGGCAATTGTGGTCAGCCTGCCCTGGGCGCTGATGGTGCATGCCCAGGAGCCCGACTACTGGAACTTCTTTTTCTGGCACGAACACATCCAGCGTTTTGCCGGTGAAGATGCCCAGCACGAAGAAGCCTGGTGGTACTACCTGCCGTTGCTGGCGGCGTTCAGCCTGCCGTGGCTGGCCCTGCTGCCCTCCACCCTGAAACAGGCGTGGCAGGACAAACGCTCCCATAAGACTGGCTTTGTGCTGTTGTGGCTGCTGATGCCCCTGGCGTTTTTCAGCCTGAGCAAGGGCAAACTGCCGGCTTATATCCTACCGTGCCTGCTGCCGCTGGCATTGCTGATGGGCCATACCCTGGCCGACAAACTGGCCCAGGCCCGTGGCCGGGTGTTGCGGATCAATGGCTGGCTCAACCTGATCCTCGGGGTGCTGGGCCTGCTGGCAATCGTGTACTTCCAATTGAAGAAGCCGATCTATGCCCACCAGCAGGAACTGTCGAGCCTGGTGCTGGTGTTTATCGTGCTGCTGGGCTGGATCATCGCCAACCTGCTGCAGGCGGTACGCCCTTTGCGCCTGTGGGCGGCGCCGGCACTGGGCAGTTGGTTGCTGGTGGCCCTGGTGCCAGCGGCGTTGCCGCATTCGGTGGTCAATAACAAGACACCGGACCCGTTCATTAATGATCATGCCCAAGAATTGGCAGGTACCAACCGTTTGCTGAGTAACGACCTGGGCGCAGCGTCAGCCCTGGCGTGGCGGCTCAAGCGCCCGGACGTGACGCTGTACGACGCCCAGGGCGAAGTCAAATACGGCCTGGCCTACCCCGACAGCGCCGAGCGCCGGGTCGACACCACTCAAGTCCAGCAATGGATGACCGAGGCCCGCCAACAGGGTTCGGTGGGCGTGGTGATGCGCGTCAAGGGTGAAAGTGAAGTACGCGAAGTCGAGTTGCTGCCCAAAGATGGCAAACGCTATGAGCAAGGCAACATGGTGATCCTGGTGTTCCCACAGGTGGCGCCGTGATCACCTTGCTGCTGCTTCTGGCCGCGTGCCTGCTGACCTGCATGGGCCAGATCGCACAAAAGTATGCCGTCGAAGGCTGGCGTGAGTTGCCTGCGGGCTGGGCCTTGAAACTGCGCTCGCCCTGGTTGTGGTTGGCCCTGCTGTGCCTGGGTCTGGGCCTGCTGGTGTGGCTGCTGGTGCTGCAACGCCTGGAGGTGGGGATTGCCTACCCGATGCTCAGCCTGAATTTTGTCTTGATCACCCTGGTGGCGCGCTTTGTGTTCCATGAAGCGGTGGATCGCCGCCACTGGCTTGGCGTGGCCCTGGTGATGGCGGGCGTGATGCTGCTGGGAGGTCAGGTATGAGCCGGTTGCGCGGTTTTACCTTGGCCTTATCCAGCGTGGCGCTGGTCAGCGTCGCCCAGTTGGGTATGCGCTGGAGCATGACGCGTCTGCCCTTGCCCGCCGACTGGCTCACTGCGCTCGGCAACGCCACCGTGGATCCGCTGGCGTTGGGCATAGTGGCCATGGCGATTCTGGCCTACGCGCTGTCGATGCTCTGCTGGCTCGGCGCACTGCAGCACCTGCCCCTGGGACGTGCCTATTCGTTGCTGAGTATCAGCTACGTCCTGGTGTACCTGCTGGCGGCCTGTCTGCCGGGCTTCAACGAACCCTTTTCCCTGTCGCGGACCTTGGGGGTGGCACTGGTCATCCTCGGCGTCCTGACAATCAACTCCCGTCGTATTGGCAACACAAGCCCCAGGAATGCCCCATGAAAATCAGCGTATTTGGTAGTGGTTACGTTGGCCTGGTACAGGCCACCGTATTGGCCGAGGTCGGTCACGATGTGATCTGCATGGACGTTGACGAAAACAAGGTGCGCCTGCTGCAACAGGGCCATGTGAGCATTTTCGAGCCAGGGCTTGCCAGCTTGGTCCGGGAAAACCTGGAGAATGGCCGGTTGACCTTTACCAGCGAGGAAAAACTCGCGGTCGAGCATGGCGAAGTGCTGTTTATTGCGGTGGGCACGCCTTCGGACGAAGACGGCTCGGCCGATTTGAAGTACGTGCTGTCGGTGGGCGATGCGGTGGCCCGTCATCGTGTCGAACCGGTGATTCTGGTGGAGAAGTCCACGGTCCCGGTGGGTACCGGCGACACCTTGCGTGCGCATATCGACAAGGCTTTGGCCGGGCGCAGCCTGGTGTTCGATATCGTCTCCAACCCGGAATTCCTCAAGGAAGGCTCTGCGGTGGCCGACTGCCGGCGCCCCGACCGGATCATCATCGGCTGCGAACGCGAAGAGGTGCGCGATACGATGCGCGACCTGTACGCGCCGTTCAACCGCAACCATGACCGCATCATCTTCATGGATGTGCGCAGCGCCGAGCTGACCAAATACGCCGCCAACTGCATGCTGGCCACGAAAATCAGCTTTATCAACCAGATCGCCGAACTGGCCGAGCACTTGGGGGCCGATATCGAGTCGGTGCGCCTGGGCATCGGTGCCGATTCGCGGATCGGCTACCACTTTATCTACCCTGGCTGCGGCTACGGTGGCTCGTGCTTCCCCAAGGACATGCGCGCGCTGATCCACAGCGCCCGCCAAGCCAATTGCTCCAGCGACCTGCTCGAAGCGGTGGAAGCCATCAACCAGCGGCAGAAAAGCAAGCTGTTCGAGCGGATCCGCGCGTTCTACAAAGGCGAATTGCGCGGCAAGACCTTCGCCTTATGGGGCCTGGCCTTCAAGCCCAATACCGACGACATGCGCGACGCGCCGAGCCGGGTGCTGATGGAGTCGCTATGGGCCGCCGGCGCCAACGTGCGCGCCTTCGACCCCGAGGCCATGCAGGAAACCCAGAAACTCTACGGCGATGACCCGCGGCTGATGCTGATGGGCACCCCGGAATCGACCCTGGGCGGGGCCGATGCCTTGATCATCTGCACCGAGTGGCAGCAATTCAAGGCGCCGGACTTCAACCTGCTACACGCACGCCTCAAGGCACCGGTGATCTTTGACGGGCGCAACCTGTATGACGCCGAGCGCCTGGCGCGCAAGGGCTTCCATTACTTCCCCATGGGCCGTGGGCAATCGTGCGACTTGCCGATCCCCCAACAACAGTGGACGCCACAGTTGGCGGAGGCCTGAGGCGTGGACAACCTGCTCGGCGCAACCCTGCGCCGCCAGTCCTGGGGCATCGGGCTGCTGGCGCTGCTGCTGTTTATCGCCGGCAACTGGGACCAGGCGATTATCGGCTTCGACTCGCGCTTCGTGCTGTTCGCCCAGGAAATGCTGCGCTATGGGCCAGGGTTTTTCCCCACGACCTATGGCCAGCCGTACGCCGATTACCTGTCCACCTCAACCCTGTTGACCTGGCTGTTGTCGCTGCCCCTGGGGCGCGTCACCAGCCTCAGTGCCTGGTTGCCGACGGCGATTGCGTCGGCACTCATCGTCGCCCTGGTCTACCGCCTGACCGCGCCCTACTCCCGGCGCTGGGCGTTGTTGAGTGTTGCGTTGCTGTTGCTGAGCAGCACATTTATCAGCGAAACCCGCTCGGTATCCCTGGACCAGATGTTGGCGGCGGTAACCCTGGCAGTGTTTTACCTGGGCTATGCCCACGATCACTTCGCCAGCCCCCGACGCCTGCCGTGGCTATTGCTCCTGTTATTGCTCGGTTTCACGATTCGCGGGCCCATCGGCCTGGTGATCCCGACTGGCGTGTTGTGCAGCTATTACCTGCTCAACCACCAGTGGCGCCGGTTGTTCAGCTTCGGCCTGCTGGCCCTGGCGTTGCTGGTGGCATGCGTGGGCCTGCTGCTGTTGCTGGCCAAGGTCAGTGGCGGTGAGGCCTTTATGCAGGACGTGATCCGCATGCAGTTCCTCGGGCGCATGGATGGCCGCGAAGGTTCCAGCAGCGTGCTGTATTACTTCACCAGCTCCCTGGGCAACTACGCCCTGGCATACCCGTTGGCCCTGCTGGCGCTGCTTGCGGTGCTGTTCAATGGCCGGCGCACGGCTGATAGCGGCTGGCAGCTGCTGTTGGGCTGTACCGCGGCGGGCTTGATCGTGATGCTCGGCCTGTCGATCCCCGAGGCGAAGAAAGCCCGTTATGTGTTGCCCATGATGCCCATGGTGGCGATCATCGCCGCGTACCCGTTTCATAGGGCCGATGGGCGTCTGTTCAAGGGGCTGCGGGGCTTGATGCTGGGGTTATGGGCATTGACGCCGGGGCTGTTGATCGGTGCGCTGCTGGTCGCGCGCCATCGCTTTGGTGCGCAGTTGGAGCATTTCAACAGCGTGCTGGGCCTGTTGATGGGGTTGCAGATCCTTGTCGCCGGGATGCTCCTCAAATGGCGCTGGCGCCCGGTCGCGCCGGCGTTTTGCGCGGTGCTGGCGGTGTGGAGCGTGTATATCCTGGTGGTCGAACCCCTGGAACGGCGCTTGTACGACACCCGCACCTTTGCCCGCGAGGCTCATGCACTGATCCGGCAACAACCGGCGCCGTTGGTATTGCATGGCCTGGGTAAAGACGCCAAGGCCATCAAGTTCATGGTCAATGTGGAGTGTGAGCGGGTGCCGCTGTTCACCCAGACCCCTGCCGACCTGGCAGCGCTGCCGGTGCCGGCATGGCTGGTGATGGACAAGGCGGACTTTATGCGTCTCGACGAGCCGCGCTGGCAAGGGTTGACGCCGGTTCTCACAGGGCAGTTCGATAAAAACACCTATGTGTTGCTGCATTTGGAGCGGGTTGCTGACTGAGGGCCTTTTATCAAGAAAGCTCCTACGTTTGTATCCGTAAATACCGGTAGCAGCACCTCTGTCAGCCCTATGACCCCAGGGTTACACTCGTTTTACATTGCGCCACATAGTTACCGCCGGCGTTCAAAAAGACGCCTCAGAGGATTGCTACCGTGTCTGACGAGCCATTGCCTATCGAGCCGGTACACATCGGCTATATCCCGCTACCCACCCTCGCTCGGTTGATGGAGCTGCGCGACGCCCTTGTCGCCCTCAAGGGGCCCTTGGCCAGCGACCCACGGCTGCGGGAAAGCGTGCAGAAGTCGCTGGACAGCACCGAAAACCACGACCGTGTACTGGGCAAGGTCGGCCCAGGGCACAAGCCGGTTTGATGCAAAATTACTGCACTTAACCTGCATTAATATGCATTGGCGGCAGTTTTGTTTGAACGGCACACTGCACCGGTTCCTCCCCCAAATGTTGGAACTTTCGAAGGGCTTTGCGGAACACCGCAAAGCCCTTTTTTTGCCCGATGCCACTCAGTTATGCACAAACCTACTGTAGGCGCTGGCCCGCATCGTTTTTGATCGCCTTTTAAGATTGGACTGCCCCGCAATGCTCGCTCGCTGGTTACCCGCTGCCATCAATACCCGTCCCGCCGAATGGAGCCGTGCCGCCATCGGCATCGCCCTGGGCACCCTGTTTACCGTATGGCTCTGCGCCCAGGTGTATGGCCTGGAAGTGGCCATGCACCTGCTGGGCCCGCTGGGCGCCTCCGCTGTGCTGTTGTTCGCCGTGTCATCGGGCGCCCTCGCCCAGCCGTGGTCGATCATCGGCAGCTACCTGTGCGCCACCGTGGTGGCTTTGCTGGTGGCCCGCGTATTGGGGCGCACACTGGGCAGCGCCTGCCTTGCGGCGGGCATGGCCTTGATCCTGATGTGCTGGCTGCGCTGCCTGCACCCGCCTTCGGGTGGCCTGGCCATGACCCTGGTCCTGGCGGACCCGGCCACCATCGCCCTGGGCTGGCAAGAAGTCGGGCCGGTCATGCTGGGCGCCGCCACGTTGTTGCTCTCGGCCCTGGCCTATAACAACCTGACGCGCACCCGCTACCCCAAGGGCCCCGCCGAGGCGCCGGTGATGGTGCCTTCGGCGTCGCCGCAAGTGGATGCAAAAATCACCGCAGTGGACCTGGAGCAGGCGCTGGCGCAAATGGAGCAGTTTTTCGACGTCACTCCCACCGAGCTCGAAGAGCTGATCCATATCGCCGAAGACCATGCCCGCCGCCGTAGCATTGGCCAGGTACTGGCCAGCCGGGTCTAAACGCGCCGCCCCTGGTTTTTTATCGAATACCCCCCTGCATAAATGCAAAGATGACCTGCAGGATTCCGGCTTGTACTGGGCAAATTTGCACTGGTACGATCCGGAGAGGGTTCGCCCGCGAACATTTTGATAAAGAACAATAAAAGCAGGGAGTTACAGATGACTGCTCAGGCTCAGTCCCAGGCGACACGCAGCACCGAGTCCTCCCAGGACAGCGTCCTGGCCGAAGTACGCAACCATATCGGCCACCTGACCCTCAACCGCCCCGCCGGCCTCAACGCCATCACCCTGGACATGGTCCGTAGCCTGTCGAGACACTTGCACGGCTGGGCCGCTGATCCCCAGGTGCGCGCGGTGGTACTGCGCGGCGCCGGTGAAAAGGCGTTCTGCGCCGGTGGCGACATCCGCTCGCTGTACGACAGCTTCAAGAGCGGCGACACGCTGCATGAAGACTTCTTTGTCGAAGAATATGCCCTAGACCTGGCCATTCATCACTACCCCAAGCCGGTCCTTGCCCTGATGGACGGCTTTGTCCTGGGCGGCGGCATGGGCCTGGTCCAGGGCGCCGATCTGCGGGTGGTGACCGAGCGCAGTCGCCTGGCCATGCCGGAAGTGGCCATCGGTTATTTCCCGGATGTGGGCGGCAGCTATTTCCTGCCGCGCATTCCCGGTGAGCTGGGGATTTACCTGGGCGTGACTGGCGTGCAGATCCGCGCCGCCGACGCGTTGTATTGCGGGCTCGCCGACTGGTACCTGGACAGCGCGAAGCTTGCTGAGCTGGACCAGAAACTTGACCACCTGCATTGGCACGACTCACCGCTCAAGGACTTGCAAGGCCTACTGGCCAAGCTTGCGGTGCAACAACTGCCCGATGCGCCGCTGGCCGCCCTGCGCCCGGCGATCGATCACTTCTTTGCCCTGCCGGACGTGCCGAGCATTGTCGAACAATTACAGCAAGTGACCGTCGCCGACAGCCATGAATGGGCCGTGACTACCGCCCAGTTGATGCAGACTCGCTCCCCATTGGCCATGGCAGTCACCCTGCAGATGCTGCGACGTGGCCGGCACCTGCCGCTAGTGGACTGCTTCGCGCTGGAACTGCACCTGGACCGCCAGTGGTTTGCCCGTGGCGACCTGATCGAAGGCGTACGTGCGTTGTTGATCGACAAGGACAAATCCCCGCACTGGAACCCGCCAACGTTAGCGGCATTGGACCAGAACCACGTCGACAGCTTCTTCCAAGACTTCGCGAAGAACGGGAACTAACTTATGCAAGATATTGAATTTACAGAAGAACAAGTCATGATTCGCGACATGGCGCGCGACTTTGCCCGAGGCGAAATCGCCCCCCATGCCCAGGCCTTTGAAAAAGCCGGCTGGATTGATGACGGCCTGGTGGCCAAGATGGGCGAGCTGGGTCTGCTGGGTATGGTGGTACCGGAAGAATGGGGTGGCACCTACGTGGACTACGTGGCCTACGCCTTGGCCGTCGAGGAAATTTCTGCGGGTGACGGTGCGGTAGGCGCGCTGATGAGTATTCATAATTCAGTGGGTTGCGGCCCAATCCTCAACTACGGCACACCTGCACAGAAAGAGACCTGGCTGGCCCAACTCGCCAGTGGCCAGGCCATCGGTTGCTTCTGCCTGACCGAACCCCAGGCCGGCTCCGAAGCCCACAACCTGCGCACCCGTGCCGAACTGCGTGATGGCCAGTGGGTGATCAACGGCGCCAAACAGTTTGTCAGCAACGGCAAGCGCGCCAAATTGGCAATCGTGTTTGCGGTGACCGACCCGGAGCTGGGCAAGAAAGGTATTTCGGCGTTCCTCGTACCCACTGACACCCCAGGCTTTACCGTGGACCGCACCGAACACAAGATGGGCATCCGCGCCTCGGACACCTGCGCAGTGACCCTCAACCAGTGCACAGTTCCCGAAGCCAACCTGCTGGGCGAGCGCGGCAAGGGCCTGGCCATTGCCCTGTCCAACCTGGAAGGCGGTCGCATCGGCATCGCCGCCCAGGCCCTGGGCATCGCCCGTGCGGCCTTTGAAGCCGCGTTGGCCTACGCCCGTGACCGGGTGCAGTTTGACAAGGCCATCATCGAGCACCAGAGCGTGGCCAACCTGCTGGCCGACATGCAGACCCGGCTCAATGCGGCGCGCCTGCTGATCCTGCATGCCGCGCGCTTGCGCAGTGCCGGCAAGCCGTGTCTGTCGGAGGCCTCCCAGGCCAAGCTATTCGCTTCGGAAATGGCCGAGAAGGTCTGCTCCTCGGCGATGCAGATCCATGGCGGCTATGGCTACCTGGAAGACTACCCAGTGGAACGCTACTACCGGGATGCGCGGATTACCCAGATCTATGAGGGGACTAGTGAGATCCAGCGGATGGTGATTGCACGGGAACTGAAAAACTATCAGATCTGATCAAAAGCGATGATTGTTCTCTTGATCGGGAACAATCATCACTCAGCAGGCCTTTGATTAATTTCTGACATCGAAACTCACAAGCACTTCTAGGGTTTGCTGTAGATGCTTGCCGAAAATTTGCAAGGTCCCGTGGGCACGCTTCCCATCTTCATCAAATGTGATATTGATTCCGCCACCTGTCACCGTCCATAAAAGGTCTCCACGCGGCGGGTAATAGCTCAGGTCATTGATTTCACTCCCACCAAGTTTATAAGAGCCCGAAGGCGTTTGCGGCCTTAAACTTGCTGCGATTACTGTACTTTTTTCAGCCTCCCCCTGTGTGCCCATTACTTGGAGGGCTAAACGACTGTTGACGTAATGAACGCTATCCGCACGGAAGTAGCTGCTCTTAGCATCACCGATTGAAATGTCACCCTCCATAGTTCCAGTCGATTTAACGTCACCGTTCTTAATTTCTACGCGCGCGTCACTAGGCATTTTCTTCACCCTTTCATGATTGCTAAGTTAATGGGAGGAGCCTGGTCATTAGAGAGCGAAACTCAAAAAAAAGAACCTGTCAGATATAACAGTCTAAACAGAGAACTTTTCATTTCGTTTCCACGTGCGCAGGGTGTAATCGGTGACACATCTTCAATGCACAGTCGCCAAGTACGACTATTCTGACAGCTCCTAATGCTCCGTCTCACCACACAGGAGGTGTGTCATGAACGCTGTCGAGCACCAGGCCCACGTCAGGCAGATCAGCCAGGAACGCTATATCCAAGCCCCCATCGAAGCCGTCTACGACTACGTCACCCAGCCTGACCGCTGGCACGAATGGCACCCCACATCCCTGAGCGCCGACACCGGTACCAGCGGCTCGCTGCCTGCCGGCCAGCGGTTTACCGAGATGATCGACTTGCTCGGGGTGCGGGTCCCCATGAGCTACCGGGTGCAGATTGCCGAGCGGCCGCGGGAGTTCAAGACGGTTTTTACCTCGCTCGCCGTAGACGGCTGCATTCACTACTATCTACAACCTCGCGGCAGCGGCACTTTGTTCACGCGCGTGCTGAGCTATGAGACCGAACTGAAGCTCAACACCTTGGAAGCGCGCATGGTGGAGCTGTCGAACCAGGCCATGGACCAGCTCAAGCAGCTTCTGGAAACCTCCTGAACTGACAAACTTGTCATGTTCCTCTCAGCTTGCTGAAAGCTGCGGGCACTAAGCTGCAGGGCTCTCGCGTGCTCGTATAATTTCGAAACATAACCACCTGACCTGCTGCGCAAAAGCGCGGACAATGCGCCCTCTTTGCGCACTCCGTAACCCATGGGACCTGTCTATGAAAACCACCCTGCGCCTGACGTTGCTGTCGGCCCTGTTCATATCCACCCTGGCCCAGGCCGCCGAGTTGATCCCGATTGACGTGCACCGTGATGCCAATTGCGGCTGCTGCAAGAAGTGGATCAGCCACCTGGAAAGCAACGGCTTCAAGGTCAACGACCATGTTGAAGCCGATATGAGCTCGGTCAAACAGCGACTGGGCGTAGCACCCCGCCTGGCGTCCTGCCATACCGCGGTGATCGACGGCAAATTCGTCGAAGGCCACGTACCCGCCGATCAGGTATTGGCCCTGCGCAAGCGTGACGACCTGCTGGGCATCGCCGCACCGGGCATGCCCATGGGCTCGCCGGGCATGGAAATGGATGGCATGAGCGACGCCTATCAAGTCATTGGCCTGACCCGCGAAGGCAAAGATGTAGTGGTCGCCGAATACCCGGCCCACTGATTGATGCTCGCAGGCTATGCAGGGCTGTTTTTCAGCGCCTTCGGCGCCGCCACGCTGTTGCCACTGCAATCGGAAGCGGTACTCGTCGCGCTGCTGCTCAATGGCAAGTACTCAGTAGGGTTGCTGCTGGGGATCGCGACCCTGGGCAACGTCTTGGGCTCGTTGGTCAACTGGTTGTTGGGGCGCTCGGTCGAAGTGTTCAAGGATCGCCGCTGGTTTCCCGTCAGCGCCGCACAACTGGAAAAGGCTCGCAGCCATTACCGACGCTGGGGACATTGGTCGTTGCTGCTCAGTTGGGTGCCGATCATTGGCGATCCACTGACCCTGGTGGCCGGGGTGATGAAGGAGCCGCTGTGGCGGTTTTTGTTAATCGTCAGCCTGGCCAAGGCGGCTCGTTATGCCGTGGTGGCAATGCTGACGCTGCACTGGATATAACAGTTAACAGGTTACCGATCCTCCCGGGTGTGCCACAGGCGCAGTAGATAGATTGTGGAGTCCACTATTTCGTAGCGCATCTCATACTGGCCGATCTGAATTCGGCGCACATCCCTTGCTTCGAACTCTTCCAGGCGTTCGCCGATGCGCGGGTTGGCCAACAGCGTCGTTGGCGCGGCAGTGAGGCGCTGCACCGTGTGTGCGGCGGCAGATTGATTCACCACCGCCAGAAACTCATAAAGCCGGCTAATGTCGGACAGCGCGCTGCTCGTCCACTTCAACTCCATTAGCGCGGTACCGACAATGGCGCGTCGGTGCTTAGGCTATCCGCCCAGGCCTGGACTGCTTGGTGATCAATGACGCGTCCAGCGTCAACATCTGCCAAGGCTTCGCGTGTCAGACGGCTACGTTCTTCTTCCTGGTCGATCCAAGCGGAGAGCGCCTGTTTGACGATCCAGTTTTTGGAGCGCTCCAGACGCTCTGCCATCAAATCGACTTTTTGGGCCAGTTGCTCAGGGACGTGAGCCGTGACAGATCGGGTTTTCCCTGGGGTTGCCATGATAGAGGCTCCTGATAGTTAATCGATTCAAAGTTAATCGTAGTAAATAATTCTACATCGTCAAGCGCGACGTCAGGTTGACGTATATGGACGTGCCCGCCAAAAGCCCTGCCAATGACCGCAATGTGGTGTTGATGCACGACAAGAACTTCTGTGGCGCGACTTGGGAGGCGTCGGTGAAGCCGGTTACCGGGTTGATCGCGCCGTACCAGATCGGCTTCTGCACCTCCAGCAAGCCCGAGCACTATCAGTACAGCTTCCAGCAGCTGGCAATCAACACTCTGGCCACAAACGGGGGGCGTGGAACTCGGCGTTGATTTACGACATGATCTTCACCCAGCCGGTGTACTACGAGTTCAAGGACCTGCAGATGCCCACCCTGCTGCTGATTGGTACGTCTGATATCACCGCCATCGGTAGTGCAGATGGAAGAACCCGCGCACTTTCACCAGGCGCTGTTGCAAGGACTCAAGGCGCTCTAATTCCACTTAACCCTAGGCAGGTGTGCATGTCAGTACAGATCGCAGTCATTGACGATTGGCAAAATGTGGCACGTGACGTAGTGGATTGGTCCGCCCTGGAAGCGATCGGCAAGGTGCACTTCCTGCATGACTATCCCGCCGACACCGCGACCCTGATCGAGCGTTTGCAGGGTTTTGAGGTGATTTGCCTGATGCGTGAACGCACAACCTTCGACAAGGCGCTGCTGCAGGGACTGCCGGCCCTTAAATTGCTGATCACCGGCGGCATGCGCAACGCGGCCATCGACCTCGCCGCCGCCAAGGCCCTGGGCATCCAGGTGTGTGGCACCGACAGCTACAAACACGCGGCGCCCGAGCTGACCTGGGCCCTGATCATGGCTTCCACCCGCAATCTGCTGGCCGAAGCGAATTCCTTGCGCGCCGGCCAGTGGCAGCAAGGGCTGGGCGGCGACCTGCATGGCAAGACCCTGGGCATCCTCGGCTTGGGCAGCATCGGCCAGCGCGTGGCGCAGTTTGGCCAAGTGTTTGGCATGCGCGTGATTGCGTGGAGTGAAAACCTCACCATAGAACGGGCGGCGGCTGTCGGGGTGACCTGGGTCAGCAAGCGCGAACTGTTCGAGCAGGCAGATGTTCTGTCGATTCACCTGGTACTCAGCGAGCGCAGCCGTGGCCTGGTGGACGCTCAGGCCCTGGGCTGGATGAAACCCGGCGCGCGGCTGGTCAACACCGCACGCGGACCGATCGTCGATGAGGCGGCGTTGATCGATGCGCTCAGCCATGGGCGATTGGCGGGCGCGGCGCTGGATGTGTTCGGACATGAGCCGTTGCCAGTCGATCACCCGTTTCGCCACCTGCCCAATGTATTGGCCACCCCCCATGTGGGCTATGTCAGCGAGCACAACTACCGGCAGTTCTATGGGCAGATGATCGAAGACATCCAGGCGTGGGCCAGTGGGCAGGCATTGCGCAGCCTGATCTGATTAGTTACTTCAACTATATCTAGCAAGATATTGATTTATATAGATATCAACTCTTAACAAATCACTTTAAGTAGCCGACTGCACTCCTATCGAGCAGCCCAACCCCGATGCCCCACGAAGAGGCATTCCCCTGTGGGAGCCGGCTTGCCGGCGATGGCGGCCTTGAGCCTCATCGCCGGCAAGCCAGCTCCTGCAAGGGAAGCGTCTGGCTGGAAAATAAAATCGTCCTACAAAATTATCCTACAACCCTTGCAGGCTCTGGCCTCTGCCCTAGACTCATGACCGATGGGTCACGATCAGAATAAAAGCCCCCGCAATAAATCTAAACTTTCCAACTCTGCCGTAGGTCAGGTTTAAGGTAGGACGCACGCTACCGGCGCCAGCCGGACGTCCGCCCATCCAATCTATTTATCAGTTCGGTGCAATTGGCATAAGCCTTGCCAGTCTGTGCAGTGCTAGTGCGCGTGACCGCAGGACGCGGTTGACTTTCGCCGAGGGCGCCAGGCTCTCGGCTGACTCACACATGGGAGAGAATTATGATCAGTGCCGCTTCGGGAATTCAGGGACAGCGTTTCAGTCAGCCGGTCGATGGGCCAACCGCCTTGGTTGACCTGCCCGGCACAGTGCGGCCGGTCTCGTCTCAAAACCCCAATCGCAAGAAAGTCCTGTTTGTGACCTCGGAACTGGCCGACCTGGTGAAAACCGGTGGCCTGGGGGACGTGTCTGCGGCCCTGCCCCGTGCCATGGCGCACCTGCACGATGTGCGCGTGCTGATTCCGGGCTACCGCCAGGTGCTGGACAGCGACAACCCGATCCATATCATCGGCGAACTCGGCGGCCATGCTGCGCTGCCGCCGTGCAAGATCGGGCGCATGGACCTCAAGGACGGCCTGGTCATCTATGTCCTGATCTGCCCCGAACTGTACGAGCGCGAAGGCACGCCCTATGGCGCCAACAACGGGCGCGACTGGCCCGATAACCACATCCGCTTCGCCCGCCTGGGCCTGGCCGCCGCTGATATTGCCGCCAACCTCGCGCAAATCCACTGGTGCCCGGACCTGGTGCACGCCCATGACTGGCCAGCCGGCCTGGCGCCGGCCTATATGCACTGGCGTGGCTCACGCACCCCCACGCTGTTCACCATCCATAACCTGGCTTACCAGGGTGTGGTCAGCCTGGCCTCGACCCCGGAGCTGGGGATTCCCGAACATGCCTTGCAACAGGAAGGCATGGAGTTCTACGGCAAGATGTCGTTTCTCAAGGCCGGCATGGCGTATTCCAGCCATATCACCACGGTCAGCGCCACCTACGCCCGGGAGATCACCACCCCCGAGTTCGGTTGCGGCCTGGATGGCTTCCTTGCCAGCAAGACCCAGCAAGGTCTGCTCAGTGGTATTCCCAACGGCATCGATGAAAGCTGGGAGTCGTCCACCGACCCGCACCTGGATCACCCCTTCAATATCGGCGATTGGCAAGGCAAGGCGGTCAACGCCAGCCATGTGCGCAAGCTATTCGGCCTGGACGCGTCCACCGGCCCGCTGTTCGCCGTGGTGTCGCGCCTGGTGTACCAGAAAGGCCTGGACCTGACCGAAGCCGTCGCCGGCTTTATTGTGGAAAACGGCGGGCAGATCGCGATTATCGGCCGTGGCGAGCCGGAAGAAGAGCAAGCCATGCGCGCCCTGGCCCTGCGTTTCCCCGGGCGCATCGGGGTGCGTATCGGCTTTAACGAAACCGACGCCCGTCGCATGTTTGCCGGCAGCGACTTTTTGTTGATGCCCTCGCGCTACGAGCCCTGCGGCCTGAGCCAGATGTACGCCCAGCGCTTCGGCTCGCTGCCGGTGGCGCGCAATACCGGTGGCCTGGCTGACACCATCGAAGACGGCGTGACCGGCTTTTTGTTCGACGAATCCACCGTGCAAAGCTACGAAGCCGCCCTCGCCCGCGCCTTCAAAGTGTTTGCCTTCCCAGGCCTGCTCAACGCCATGCGCTGCCGAGCTATGGCCGCGCCGTTCAACTGGTGCCAGGCGGTAGAACCCTATGCTGAACTTTACGAGCAACTGGTAGCGAAAGCGCTGGGAAAATCAGCGAAAGCATAAAGAGGTTGGAATAGATGCCGTTACGGACTCTGGAAACATGGCCCCACGGCGCGATCATGCAGGATGCGCAACATACCCGCTTCGCCCTGTGGGCGCCTGATGCGTCTGATGTCAGCGTCGAGCTGCACAATGGTCAGTCAGTGCCCATGCTGCCCCAGGCAGAGGGCTGGTTTGTCGCCCATGTACGCTGTGGGGCCGGCACCCGCTACCACTACACCGTTGATGGTGAGCGGGACGTGCCGGACCCTGCTTCACGCCTGCAGCATGCCGATGTGCATGGCGACAGCGTGGTGGTCGATCCCCTGGCCTACTCCTGGCGCCACAGCACTTGGCAAGGCCGGCCCTGGCATGAAGCGGTGATCTACGAGCTGCATGTGGGGATACTGGGTGGCTACGCCGCTGTGGAGCAGCACCTGCCACGCCTGGCAGAGCTGGGCGTCACCGCCATCGAGCTGATGCCCTTGGCCCAATGCCCCGGTGAACGCAACTGGGGCTACGATGGGGTCTTGCCCTACGCACCGCAGGCGTCCCTGGGCACACCCGAGCAGTTGCAACACCTGATCGACACGGCCCATGAGCATGGCCTGGCGGTGATCCTCGACGTGGTCTACAACCACTTTGGTCCCGACGGCAATTACCTGGGCCAGTATGCCAAAGGCTTTTTCCGCGAAGACAGCCACACCCCGTGGGGCGCCGGCATCGACTTTCGCCGCCGCGAAGTGCGCGACTTCTTTATCGACAACGCCCTGATGTGGCTTATGGACTACCGCTTCGACGGTCTGCGCCTGGACGCGGTGCATGCCATCAACGACCCGGCGTTCCTGACGGAGTTGGCCCAACGGGTACGTGAGCAGGTAGACCCGGGCCGCCACGTGTGGCTGGTGCTGGAAAACGAATTCAACCAGGCCGGCCTGTTACAGCAGGGCTTCGACGCGCAATGGAACGACGACGGGCATAACGCCCTGCACGTGCTGTTGACCGGCGAAACCGACGCCTACTACGCCGACTTTGCCGACGACCCCACCGCCAAACTGGCCCGCTGCCTGGGCGAAGGTTTTATCTACCAGGGCGAAACCACGCGCCACGGTATCCGGCGCGGCGAGCCCAGCGCTCATTTGCCGCCCAGCACCTTTGTGCTGTTTTTGCAGAATCACGACCAGATCGGCAACCGCGCCCTCGGCGAGCGCTTGCACCAACTGTGTTCGCCCCAGGCCTTGGAGGCGGCGACCACGCTGCTATTGATGTCGCCGATGATCCCGCTGCTGTTCATGGGGGATGAAGTCAACGCCCAACAGCCGTTTCTGTTCTTTACCGACCATCACGGCGAGCTCGCCGAGGCTGTACGCGAAGGCCGGCGCAATGAATTTGCGGACTTCGCCGCCTTCAGTGATCCCCCACGCCGCGCACAGATTCCCGACCCCAATGCGCTGCAGACCTTTGAGCGCTCCATGCCACGGTTTACCCAAGCGCCGGCGGTGCTGTATCGGCAACTACTGGGCCTGCGCCAACAGCATATCGTGCCCCACCTGCCCGGCAGCACCGCCCTCGGCGCGCAAGTCCTCGGCCAGGGCGCGGTGTCTGCACGCTGGCGCCTGGGCAACGGCCGCCTGTTGCAGATCGATCTCAACCTGAGCCCGGCCACCCTGCAGCACCCGGCCGGTATCCACGAACTGTTCAGCACCAGCAGCGACCCTAAGTTACTCACGCCCTTCTCTGCCCGCGTCAGCCTGACGCCGGGTGACACCTCATCATCTGTTGGAGAGCACTCTTGAGCGAAGCGCAATTGGAAATACTCGCCAGCCGTGCGGGCCTGGCGGTGGACTGGATCGACGCCAACGGCCGCCCGCAGCATGTCAGCGCCGACGCGTTGCGCGCCGTGCTCCAAGGCCTCGGCCACCCCGCCGACACCGATGCCGCCATCGCCGCCAGCCTGCAAGACCTGGAGCGCGTGCAGCAAGACAGGCACCTGGCGCCGCTGTTGACCGTAGACGTTGGCAGCGGCCTTGACCTGGCGGCTTACTTCAGCCCCCACACGCCGTGCCAGGTTCACCTTGAAGACGGCAGCACCCAAAGCCTGGCGCTGGACGCCGAAGCCACCCTGCCCGGCGTCCTGCCCGTGGGCTACCACCAGGTGCATATCGCCGACCAGTCCTTCACCCTGGCCGTTGCCCCTCATCAGTGTTTCAGCGTCGCCGAGGCGGTGGACAGTCAGCCCGCCCGCGCTTGGGGCCTGAGTGCCCAGCTATATGCCTTGCGCCGCAGCGGCGATGGTGGGTTCGGTGACACCCAGGCCCTGGAACAACTGGCCCGCGCCGCGGCTGAACGGGGCGTTGACGCCCTGGCGATCAGCCCGATGCACGCAATGTTCAGTGCCGATACCGAGCATTTCAGCCCTTATTCACCGTCCAGCCGCCTGTTCCTCAATAGCTTGTATGCCTCCCCCGGCTGCATCCTCGGCGAACGCGCATTGCGCAGCGCCATCGAGTCCACGGGGCTGGCCGATGAACTGCAAGAGCTGGAACAACAAAGCCTGATCGACTGGCCCGCCGCCGCCAAGGCCAAGCAACGCCTGCTGCGGGCCCTGTACGAGGACTTCTGCCAGGGCGAACACCCGCAGCAGGCGGACTTCCAAAGCTTCCGTCAGGCCGGTGGCGAGGCCCTGGAAAACCACTGCCGCTTCGAAGCCGTGCAGGCCGTACGCGCCGCCAGCGGTGAAAGCCTCGACTGGCGCCAGTGGCCCGAGGAATGGCGCGACCCCGGTAGCGCCGCATTGGCACAATTTGCCGCCGAACAGAGCGAAGCAATTGGTTTCTTCGCATTCAACCAGTGGCTGATCGCCCGCTGCCTTGAACGCGCGCAGCAAGCCGCACGGGGCAGTGGCATGGGCATCGGCCTGATTGCCGACCTGGCCGTGGGCGCCGACGGTGGCGGCAGCCAGGCCTGGAGCCGGCAGGATGAACTGCTGGCCGACCTTACCGTGGGCGCGCCACCGGATATCCTCAACCGTGCCGGCCAAGGCTGGGGCATCTCCGCGTTCTCCCCCGAAGGCCTCAAACGCAATGGTTTCCGGGCGTTCATCGAAATGCTGCGGGCCAACTTCGCCCATGCCGGCGGTTTGCGTATCGACCATGTGATGGGCCTGCAACGGCTATGGGTCATCCCCAAGGACGCCTCGCCCAAACAAGGCGCGTACCTGTATTACCCGGTGGATGACCTGCTGCGCCTGCTGGCCCTGGAATCCAGCCGGCACCAGGCGATTGTGCTGGGCGAAGACCTGGGCACGGTGCCCGAGGGCCTGCGGGAAAAACTCAGCGCCCGCGCCATGCTTGGCATGCGTGTGCTGTTGTTTGAACAGGACCATGACGGGCGCTTCACGCCGATCCTCGACTGGCCGGACAACGCCCTGGCCACCACCAGCACCCATGACCTGCCGACACTCTATGGCTGGTGGCACAGCCGCGATATCGACTGGAATGTGCAATTAGGGCTGATCGACGCGCCCACGGTGGAACAATGGAGCGAACACCGTCAGCGTGAGCGCGAGGCACTGCGCCAGGCCCTGGTGCAAGACCCGCAGAATTTGCGCGATGAACTGCGCAACGAAACCGACCATATGCTTGATGCCAGCGTGCGCTACCTCGGCCACACCCGTGCGCCGCTGGTGTTGCTGCCCCTGGAAGATGCCCTGGGCGTCGAAGAGCAAGCCAACCTGCCCGGCACCATCGACACCCATCCCAACTGGCGCCGGCGCTTGCCGGGGGATGCTGCGCAGTTGCTCGACGACGAAAACGCCGCGCGGCGCCTGGAGTTGCTGGCTGTGGCGCGCAATCAGGCCCTAGAGCGTGACCGATGAACACCGTGTTGCTACGGGCCACCCAACGCCTGCAGTTCCATAAGGGCTTTACCCTCGATGATGCGGTGCCGCTGGTGCCGTATTTCGCCAGCCTGGGCATCAGCCACCTGTACGCCTCCCCCCTGCTCAAGGCCCGCGCCGGCTCGATGCATGGCTACGATGTGGTCGACCCGACCACCGTCAACCCAGAGCTTGGCGGCGAACCGGCGCTACGCCGCCTGGTGGCGGCCCTGCGGGCACACGACATGGGCCTGATTCTGGACATCGTGTCCAACCACATGGCCGTCGGCGGCAGCGACAACCCCTGGTGGCTGGACCTGCTGGAATGGGGGCGCCTGAGCCCCTACAGCGAGTTCTTCGATATCCAGTGGCACTCACCGGACCCGCTGCTCAAGGGCCAACTGTTGATGCCCTTCCTCGGTAGCGACTACGGCGAAGCCCTGCAAAGCGGCGCGCTGCCCCTGGGTTTTGACCCGGCCCAGGGCAGTTTTTTTGTCGAGCACTACGAACACCGTTTCCCGATCTGCCCCAGTGACTACGGCGATATCCTGCGCGCCCATGCCCCCCTCAAAGACTTGGCCGACCGCTTCAGCGCCCTGGCGTATCAGGCCGATGCCTGGCCCCAGGCCGCCAGCCTGAAACAGGAACTGGCGCAGCGGACGCAGGACCCACTGGCCCTGGCGGCCATCGAACAGGCCCTGGACATGTTTGATGCGCGCCAACCCCAAGGTTTTGCGCGCCTGCATCAGTTGCTCGAACAACAAGCCTATCGCCTGGCCAGTTGGCGCACGGCGGCGGATGACATCAACTGGCGGCGCTTTTTCGACGTCAACGAGCTTGGTGGCCTGCGGGTAGAGCGAACCACGGTGTTCGAGGCCACCCATAGCAAGATTTTCCAACTGATCAGCGAGGGCCTGGTGGATGGTTTGCGCATTGACCATATCGACGGCCTGGCCGATCCACGGGGCTACTGCCGCAAGTTGCGGCGGCGCGTGGATGGATTGTCACCCAGTCGCCACTTGCCGATCTTTGTCGAGAAGATCCTTGGCGACGGCGAAGCCCTGCGCGAAGACTGGCGGGTAGATGGCACCACCGGCTATGAATTCATGAACCAGGTATCGCTGGTGCAGCACGCTCCCCAGGGTTTCGAACCCTTGGCCCAACTCTGGCGCGACGCCAGCGGGCGGCCTTCGGCGTTTATCGAAGAAGCCTGGCTGGCCCGGCAACAAATCCTCAACGGCTCCCTGGCCGGGGATTTTGAAAGCGTGGCCCAGGCCCTGCTGCAAGTGGCCCGTGCGGACGTGATGAGCCGCGACCTGACCCTGGGCGCGATCCGCCGCGCCTTGCAGGAGCTGGTTGTACATTTCCCGGTATACCGCACCTATATCAGCGCCTGTGGCCGTAGTGCTGCTGACGAATGCGTGTTCCAGCAGGCCCTGGCCGGCGCCCGAGGGACCTTGAGCGAAGCCGACTGGCCAGTGCTCGACTACCTGCAACAGTGGCTCGGTGGCCAACCCTGGCGCGAGCGTCCCGTGGGGCAACCGCGCAAGATCCTCAAACATGCGTGCGTGCGCTTCCAGCAACTGACCTCGCCGGCGGCCGCCAAGGCCGTGGAAGACACCGCCTTCTACCGCTCGGCGGTATTGCTCTCGCGCAATGACGTAGGCTTCAGTACCGAGCAGTTCAGCGCGCCCCTGGCTGACTTTCATGCCGCCAATCAGCAGCGCCTGCAGACCTTCCCCGATAACCTGCTGGCCACCGCCACCCATGACCACAAGCGCGGCGAAGACAGCCGTGCGCGCCTGGCGGTGCTCAGCGAATGTGCGCCGTGGTACGTCGAGCAGGTGCAGCACTGGCGCAGGCTGGCCCTGCCCTTGCGCGATGACCCGGGCATTCCTTCGGCTGGCGATGAGCTGATCCTCTATCAAGTGCTGCTGGGCAGTTGGCCTCTGGACCTGGGTCTGCAAGACACCGGCGACTACCGTCAGCGCCTCTGGCAGTGGCAACAAAAAGCCCTGCGCGAAGCCAAATTGCACAGCAGTTGGAGCGCACCCAACGACCTCTATGAGCAGGGGGTCGAAGCCTTCCTCACGCGCTTGCTGCTCGACCCGAGCGGTTTGCCCTTGCGCACGGCGATCCACGCTGCAGCCGAGGCCATCGCCCCCGCCGGTGCCTTGAACGGGCTGGCGCAATCCTTGCTGCGCAACACCGTGCCAGGTGTGCCGGACCTGTACCAGGGCGATGAATTCTGGGACTTGAGCCTGGTGGATCCGGACAACCGGCGGCCGGTGGACTTCAGCGCCCGGCAACGGGCACTGGCGGCAGAACCGGGCGCCTTGCTTGAGCGCTGGCGTGACGGGCACCTGAAACAGGCGTTGATTGCCCAGGTGTTGAACCTGCGCAAGGCCCACCCACTGCTGTTTGCCAGGGGCCGCTATGAACCACTGCAAGTGCTGGGCAGGCATGCCCAACGGGTGGTTGCCTTCAGTCGCGAGTATCAGGGCCAATGGCTGTTGGTGGTGGTGCCGCGCTGGACCCACGCGCTGCTTGAAAACAGCGCCCAACCCCGGGTGGATGCGCAGGTTTGGGGCGATACCCGGATCCAATTACCGTTCGACGCCACGATGCAAAATTGGAAGGGACTTTTGCAAACAGGCGTAGTCACACCCAACAAGGAGCTACTGATCAGCGCAGCCCTGGGGGATGTCCCGGTGAATGTCTTTATCCATTCTGACGATCAAGAGAACTGAAATTTTCTGTGAGGAGCATTGCGATGAGCACCGAAGACAAGCGCGTCCGTGAATTCGCGTATCAGATCTGGGAGTCCGAAGGTAAGCCCGAAGGCCAGGAAGCCCGTCACTGGGAAATGGCCCGCAAACTGGCCGAAGCCGAGGCACTGACCCCCACCAAACCCAAGGCCGGCACCAAGGCCAAGGCAAAACCTGCGGCGGGAAAACCCGCCGCCGCCAAAAAGCCCCGAGCCCCACGCAAGCCCGTCGGCTGACCCACCTTCCCGTAGGAGCCGGCGCGCCGGCTCCTACAAAACAGCTCAACGATTGATCTGACCTGATGTCAGCACGGCCCCGTTCGGCCCGAAAAAACTTTGCAGGAGCAACACTATGACCAAGACACCCGATACCGAGCCATCGCGGATTCGTGAAGGCTTGCCCTTCCCCCTCGGCGCGACCTGGGACGGTCTGGGGGTCAATTTCGCACTGTTCTCGGCCAACGCCACCAAAGTCGAGCTGTGCCTGTTCGACGATACCGGCGAAGTGGAACTTGAGCGCATCGAACTACCGGAATACACCGACGAGACCTTCCACGGTTACTTGCCCGACGCCCACCCGGGGCTGATCTACGGCTACCGTGTATACGGCGCCTACGATCCTGCCAACGGCCATCGTTTCAACCATCACAAATTGTTGATCGACCCCTACGCCAAGCAACTGGTGGGCGAGCTCAAGTGGTCCGAAGCCCTGTTTGGCTACACCATCGGCCACCCGGATGCCGACCTGAGCTTTGATGAGCGCGACAGCGCACCCTTCGTGCCCAAATGCAAAGTCATCGACCCGGCCCACACCTGGGGCAACGATCAGCCCGTGCGCACACCGTGGGACCGCACCATCATCTACGAGACCCACCTGCGCGGCATCAGCATGCGCCATCCTTCGGTCCCTGAGGCCGTGCGCGGCACCTGCGCCGGGCTGATGGTCGACGATGTGCTCAAGCACATTCGCCAACTGGGCGTGTCATCGGTGGAACTGCTGCCGATCCACGCCTTCGTCAATGACCAGCACCTGTTGCAAAAAGGCATGACCAACTATTGGGGCTACAACAGCATCGCGTTCTTTGCCCCCGACCCGCGTTACCTGGCCAGCGGCAAGATCGCCGAATTCAAGGAAATGGTTGCGCACCTGCACGAAGCCAAGCTGGAGGTGATCCTCGATGTGGTCTACAACCACACCGCCGAAGGCAACGAGCAAGGTCCGACCCTGTCCATGCGCGGCATCGACAATGCCTCCTACTACCGCCTGATGCCCGACGACAAGCGCTTCTACATCAACGATTCCGGGACCGGCAACACCCTGGACCTGAGCCATCCCTGCGTGCTGCAAATGGTCACCGACTCCCTGCGCTACTGGGCCACGGAGATGCATGTGGATGGTTTCCGCTTCGACCTGGCGACCATTCTCGGGCGTTATCACGGTGGTTTCGACGAGCGTCACAGCTTCCTTGTCGCCTGCCGCCAGGACCCGGTGCTGCGCCAGGTGAAAATGATCGCCGAACCCTGGGATGTGGGCCCCGGCGGTTATCAGGTGGGCAACTTCCCGCCAGGCTGGGTGGAATGGAATGACCGTTTCCGCGACACCGTGCGCGCGTTCTGGAAAGGCGATGATGGGCAACTGGCCGACTTTGCCGGGCGAATGACCGCCTCCGGCGAAATGTTCAACCAGCGCGGGCGGCGCCCCTACAGCTCGGTGAATTTCATCACCGCCCACGATGGCTTCACCCTCCATGACCTGGTGTCCTACAACGACAAGCACAACGAAGCCAACGACGAGAACAACCAGGACGGCAGCAATAACAACCTGTCGTGGAACCACGGCGTCGAAGGCCCCACCGAAGACCCCGAGATCAACGCGCTGCGCCTGCGCCAGATGCGCAACTTCTTCGCCACCCTGTTGCTGGCCCAGGGCACGCCGATGCTGGTGGCCGGGG
Organism: Pseudomonas sp. WS 5027; assembly: GCF_012985695.1. Classification (NCBI taxonomy): domain Bacteria; kingdom Pseudomonadati; phylum Pseudomonadota; class Gammaproteobacteria; order Pseudomonadales; family Pseudomonadaceae; genus Pseudomonas; species Pseudomonas sp. WS 5027. The sequence goes on from NZ_JAAQWU010000014.1 coordinate 62,084, forward strand.
ATGAATTCGCGCGCACCCAGCACGGCAACAACAATGCCTATTGCCAGGACAGCGAAATCGGCTGGGTCAACTGGGAGCTGGATGAAGATGGCAAGTCCTTGCTCAAGTTCGTCAAGCGCCTGATCAAGCTGCGCCTGGCCTACCCGATTCTGCGTCGCGGGCGCTTCCTGGTGGGCGACTACAACGAAGACATCGGGGTCAAGGACGTGACCTGGCTGGCTCCCGATGGCAACGAAATGACCATCGAACAGTGGGAGGACAGCCAGGGCCGTTGCCTGGGGATGTTGATGGATGGCCGCGCCCAGGAAACCGGGATTCGCCGGCCAGGGGCCGATGCCACGCTGCTGCTGGTGGTGAATGCGCACCATGACCTGGTGAATTTCCGTTTGCCACAGGTGCCCGATGGCGGCTTCTGGACCTGCATGGTCGATACCAACCAGCCGGCCGTGCGCGGCCAGGAACGTTTCGATTTTGATCACGAATACGCCGTGACCGGGCGCTCGCTGCTACTGTTCGAGCTACAACATGAGGAAGAGGTGTGAAATGGCGTTGCACGATTTTCTCCAACTCAATCGCCACGAACTGGCTGACATCGAGGGCGTTGGCCTGACCCTCAAAGCCATGGTGGACGCGGGCCTTGACCAATTGCCGCGCCCCGGTGGCGGGCAAACGCTGCTGCGCTTCAGTCAGTTGGCCCAGGTGGCCGGCCACAACTTGAGCCTGTGCAAGCTGTATGAAGGGCACACAGACGCGCTGGCAATCATGGCCGAACTCAATGCCCAGACCCCACCAGCGGGCAGCACCTGGGGCATGTGGGCCGCCGAACCGCCGGCGGCACGGGTGCAGGTCAGACGCGTTGGCACCCAACTGCGGCTGGTGGGCCGCAAGGCCTGGTGCTCCGGCGCTGCGGTGGTCAGCCATGGATTGTTGACCGCCTGGGATGAGCAGCAACGCCAGCAGTTGGTCGCGGTGGCGATGGATCAGCCGGGTGTAGAAGTGACCGGCGACGGCTGGCAAGCCGTGGGCATGGCCGCCAGTGCGAGTGTCGAGGTGGTTTTCGACAACGCCGTCGCGGTTGCCGTCGGCGGGCCCGGGGATTACCTGCAGCGCCCGGGGTTCTGGCAAGGCGGGGTCGGCATCGCCGCGTGTTGGTACGGCGCGGCGCAACGTCTGGCCGAAGCGCTGCGCGAACACTGTCACCGTCGCGAGGAGCCCCATGCGCTGGCGCATCTGGGCGCGGTGGATATGGCCTTGTACGCCGCCGCGACCGTGTTGCGTAAAGCTGCACGGCAGATCGACGATCAGCCCCTGGCCAATGCCCAATTGCTGGCACGCCGCACGCGGGCAGCAATTGAAGCCGCCGCCAACGAGGTCATCCATCATGTTGGCCGGGCCATGGGGGCCGGGCCGTATTGCCTGGACCCGCACTTTGCCCAACTGATCGCCGACTTGCCGGTGTACTTGCGCCAAAGTCATGCCGAGCGTGACCTGGCGGCCCTCGGCCAGCAGCTGTCGCAGCAATCTGCAGGAACGTGGCAACTGTGAAAGCCAACCCGATTGTCGGCCAGGGCACCCCACTGCGCGCCTGGCAAGATTCAGCGCGGGTCGCCGCGCTACCGCTGGTCAATGTGGCGCAGTTGGTGCCCGAAGGCGCACGCGCAGTGATCATCGCACCCCATCCGGATGATGAAGTGCTGGGCTGCGGCGGCCTGTTACAAGGCCTGGCCGCGCTGGGGCGCGAATTGCTGCTGGTGTCGGTGACCGATGGTTGCGCCAGCCATCCCGGCTCGGCCCGCTGGCCTCGCCAGCGCTTACGCGAGGTGCGCCCCCTGGAGTCCGCCGAGGCGCTGCAACGCCTGGGTTGGCCACAACAGCGCCTGACCTGGCTGCGCGGCGGTTTCTCCGACAGCCAGGTACAGGCGCGGGAACCGGCATTGGCGCAGTTTATCCAGCAGCACCTGCAGCCCACGGACGTAGTGTTCACCACCTGGCGCGAAGATGGCCATTGCGACCACGAAGCCGTGGGCCGCGCCAGTGCCCAGGCCGCTCGGGCCGTGGCCGCGCAGTTGATCGAATTGCCGGTGTGGACCTGGCACTGGGCAACCCCCGAAGACCCACGGGTGCCGTGGCACCGTGCGCACAAGATCGCCCTGGCGCCCGCTGCCGTAGCGCGCAAGCGACATGCTTTGCACGCGTTCACCAGCCAATTGGAGGGTGACCCACAGATCGACTTGCCGCCCGTATTGCCACCCCACGTGCTGGAGCGGCTATTGCAACCTTTTGAAGTGGTGTTTGTATGAGTGTTGCCACCGCCTATTTCGACCAATTGTTTGTCGACAATGACGACCCTTGGGCCTTTCGCCAGCGCTGGTATGAACAGCGCAAACGCGCCTTGACCCTGGGATTGCTGAGCAAACCCCGTTATACGTCGATCTTCGAACCCGGCTGCGCCAATGGCGAATTGAGCGCCGAACTGGCGCCGCGCTGTGATCAGCTGTTGTGTTGCGACACCGCAGCCCAGGCGGTGGCCCTGGCCCGGGTGCGCCTGCAGGGCTTTGCCCACGCCCAGGTGCGCCAGAGCCGCTTGCCGGCACAGTGGCCGGAAGGTCGATTCGAGCTGATCGTGCTCAGTGAGTGGTGCTATTACCTCGACCACGACGACCTGTGCCTGTTGATCGAGCAGGTCCTGGCTGCGTTGACCCACGATGGGCAGGTGCTGGCCTGCCACTGGCGCCCGCCTATCGACGGCTGCCCACAGACGGCGGAACAGGTCCACCAGTTGTTGCACCAACGCCTGGGCATGTCGCGCGTGGCGCAGGTGGCTGACAGTGATTTCCTACTCGACCTGTGGTCCCGCGAAAGCGCCTCGGTCGCCCACCGTGAGGGCCTGCGATGATCGGCATTCTGATCCCGGTGCACAACGAAGAGGCGCTGTTGCCCGAGTGCCTGAAGGCCGCGATGATCGCCGCCAGCCATCCGGGATTGCTCGGCGAAGAGGTGCAGATCCTCGTGGTTCTCGACAGCTGCACCGACCGCAGCAGCGCCATTGCCCAGGCGTTCGAGGTGCACAGCCTCTGCGTGGAGGCTCGTAATGTCGGCCAAGTACGCGGGGTGGGTGCGCGATACCTGCTCAACCATGGCGCCCGCTGGATCTCCTGCACCGATGCCGACAGCCGTGTCGCCGCCGATTGGCTGGTGGCGCAACTGGCCCTGGGCGTGGATGCGGTCTGCGGTACGGTCACGGTGGATGCCTGGAGCGAAGGCTTCGACCAGACGGCACAGACGCGCTACCACCAGGCCTACCAAGCCTGTGACGGGCACCGACATATCCATGGGGCCAACCTGGGCGTGAGTGCCGGTGCCTATGTGCGCGCCGGCGGGTTTGAGCCCCTGCCCTGTCATGAAGACGTGCAACTGGTGCGTCAACTGGAGCGTTGTGGCGCAACCATCGCCTGGAGCCATGCGCCCCAAGTCATCACCAGTGCGCGTCTGGACTGCCGCGCACAGGGCGGTTTTGGCGACTATTTGAAAGGCCTGATGCAGCCATCTTGAAAAAATTGCAACTTTACTCGGCGAAATCCGGCTGATGAACAATACTAATGGACGGCAATTCAGGATTCGAAGTGCCAGTGTGCCGCTCAGGCCTTGGTGCCTGCGCGATAAAAAAGGAGAGTCGACCCGTTAACGGGGCACGACCTGCATCATCAGGACAAGGATGTGACATTGATCAAACCCGCCACTTTGAACGACGGTCGCCCTACGCCGGCGCAAATCTGGAACAGCGCGCCGCAACTGGCACAAATCCCCACCATCAGCCCTTCCCTCTTGGTACCTGCCGGCTCGCGGGTGGTGGTAGTCGCCCCGCACCCAGGTGACGAAGTGCTGGCCTGCGGTGGTTTGCTGCAACTGCTCAGTGCCCTTGACTACCCCTTGAAGTTGATCTCGATCACCGACGGCAGTGCCAGTCATCCGGGTTCCAACCAGTGGTCGGCGCAACGCCTGAGCGTGTTTCGCCCCCAGGAAAGTGTCGAGGCCCTGCGTCGCCTTGGCTTGCCGCTGCACAGCCTGAAGTGGATTCGCGGTGGCTTTTGCGACAACGACCTGGCCGGTCGCGAACAGCTCTTGAGCCAATTCATCGCCCGCTACCTGCAACCTGGCGATGCGGTGTTTACCACCTGGCGCAATGACGGCAATGACGACCACGATGCCGTCGGCCGCGCCACCGCCATTGCCTGTGCGCTGACCGGCGCGCGTCTGCTGGAGTTGCCGATCTGGGCCTGGCATCGGCCCGCCCGCGAAGCCGGGCGCATGCCCTGGCAGTGTGCGCGCAAGGTGCGCCTCGACACCTGGAGTGTGGCGCGCAAACGCCACGCCGCCCATGCCTACGCCAGCCAATTGCTCGGCGATCCGTTGATCGGCCTGGCGCCGATGCTGCCACCGGTGTTGCTGGAGCGGATGCGCGAGCCCTACGAGATTGTGTTCCTTTAACTGGTCTATACCTGTTAATTCTGACAGTGGCAGCCCTTGGCGGCTGTTGCTAACGTGGAACAAGCACTGCACAGGTTCAGGTGCAGTCGAGAAAGCCATGCCAACCCCTTGCATTGGCGATGTTTTACGAAACGGAACTAGCCGTCCCTTATCGTTATCGTGCTTCCTGTTGCCATGGTCCGTACCGTGCCTGCCCCCTGCAGGCGACGGGTAGTCAGCTGCCATCGACCGAGGATGGATCATGAGCACACGGCGATATTCTCTGCTGCACCTGAGCGCCTGGACGGCCAGCGCGACCCTGATGACAACCCTCTCGCTACCGGCCTACGCGGCCTGTACACCTGTGATCACAGCCGGCGACGACACCACCACCTGCGACAGTGGCACTACGCCCGGCTTTAGCGATCTCAACGGCAATAACACCCTCAACCTGCCTGCCGGTGGCAATGGCGCAATTACCAGCGCCGTCACATTTGGCGACGGCCACGATCTGGTGCAAGCGCATTCGGGCAGCATGGGCGCGCTGAACATGGGCAACGGGGCGAATATTTTCCGGGTGGAACTGGATGCGGTCGTGGGCGCAGTAACCCAGGGCGACGGGGCCGATAGCATCCAGGTCAGCGGCGGCACTGTTGGCGCGATCAACCAGGGCGATGGCATCGATGCCTACGCGCAAAGCGGCGGTCGTGTCGCCAGCCTGGCCCAGGGCGACGGTCGAGATACGTTCAATATGAGTGGCGGCGAGATCGTGGGGGCCTTCGAAGATGGCGATGTGGCCACCCAATCGGCGGGCACTATCGGCCGGGTCGACATGAAGCTCGACAACAACTTCTACACCCTGCTGGGAGGGCGGATCAACGGCAACCTGGTGACCGGGTTTGGCCTGGACACCATCAGCATTTCCGGGGGCTATATCGGCGGCAACGTCAGTGTCAGCGGCGGCAACGACTTGTTCACCCTGACCGGCGGCGTGGTCAACGGCCAGGTGCTCATGAGCTTTGGCAACGACCAGTTCAACTGGATCGGCGCCGGGACGATCAATTCGACGGTCAATATGGGCCCGGACAACGACACCGCGCTGCTGCAGAACCTGACGCAAGCCACCCTCGCCGCGACGCCCCTGATCGATGGCGGCCTGGGCCTCGATACCCTGACCTTTGACAACACCCAGGCCACCAACGCTGAGCGCTACGCCAACTGGGAACAGGTCAACCTGGACAATGGCTCGCGCTTTACCCTGGTCGGTGATTTCAAGCTCGGTGATACCGGCAGCGGTACCGGCACCTTGAATATCGACGGCAGCAGTGTGCTGTCGGTCAGCCTGGGCGCCATCAGCCCCATCACTGCCGGCCAGTTGGCCACCCTCAACAACAGCGGCCTGATCGACATGACCAGCGGCAGCACCAGCGCTACCGACAGCTTGACGGTCAATGGCAACTACACCGGCAACAATGGCCAGATGGCGCTGCAAAGTGTGTTGGCCGGCGATGGCTCGGCCAGTGACAAACTGGTGGTGAACCAGGGCACGCTACAGGGCAGCACCACCCTCAATGTCAGCAATCTGGGTGGGGCTGGCGCTGAAACCCTGAGCAACGGCATCCAGGTGGTCGAAGCTCTCAACGGGGCGACGGGGAGCGATCGGGCCTTCAGCCTGGCGGGGGGCTCGGTATCGGCTGGGGCGTACGAGTACTTTCTGTTCAAAGGCGGTGTCACTGCTGGCTCCGAGCAGCAGTGGTACTTGCGCTCGGCCATTGTGGCGGCTCCGCTCCCCACCCCCGAGGAGCCTGTGGAGCCATTGCCGGTGCCGGTTCCCGGCGAAGGCACGCCAGTGGACTTGCCAACACCGGTTCCCGGTGAAGCGCCGATCCCGATCTATCGCCCCGAAGTCCCGGTGTATTCGGCACTGTTTCCGGCGGCGCAGCAGACGGTGCGGGCCATGCTCGGCACCTACCATGAGCGCATGGGCGACCAGGCGCGCCAGACCGCCAGCGGTTCATTCCCGGCGGGTTGGGGCCGGGTCTATGGCAACAGCAGCCGCCAGGCCTATGCCGGCACGGTCAGCCCGCGCTTGGACAGCTCGGTCACAGGCTTCCAGGTGGGCAGCGACCTGCATGCCTGGACCACGGCCAACGGCCAGACACAGCGTGTAGGTTTCTTCGTCGGCCATAGCCGCCTGCGGGGCAATATCGATGGTTTCAACCGCGGCTGGCAGCATCTGGATGCCGGCAACACCACCTTGCGTGGCGATAGCCTGGGCGTGTACTGGACCTTGATCGACCCGTATGGCTGGTACGTCGATGCCGTGCTGATGGGCACCCGCCTCCATGGCAGCAGCGAGTCTGATCGGGGCCTCAAGCTCAAGACCAAAGGTCACGATGTCCTGGGTTCGGTGGAAGTGGGCATACCGCTGCCCGTCGCGCCAAACTGGGTGCTGGAGCCGCAATTGCAGTTGATCGCCAATAAAACCCGGCTCGATCGCCAGAATGACGGGGTTTCCGACGTGTCGTTTTCCGCCGATACCGCCATCACCACCCGGCTCGGCGCCAGGCTGCGAGGCAGTTATACCCTGGCCTCGATGCCGGTCCAGCCCTACCTGCGCGCCGATGTCTGGCATGCCTCCTCAGGAACCAATCGGGTGCGTTTCAACGGTGTGACGGATATCGATACCGAACAAAAATCCACCACCCTGGACCTGAGTGCAGGCGCCACCCTGCAGGTGTCCGAGCAGATCAGCCTGTATGGCCAGTTGGGCTATGAGCGCAATCTGGACAGCAATGCCCTGGATGGGCGCAAGGGCACCGTTGGCGTCAGGATGGAGTTCTAGGGCGCAGGGTTATTGGAACACTTGGGCTTCGCCATCGACGGTTGCGCTTATCCAGCGCGGCTCCATGGGATCGCTCCATACTGAACGCGGTGGCGTCCCTGCGTCGCTGATCAGGATGCGCCTGCCCGACTGGCTCCACTCCTGCATCCGCGCCTTGAACGCGGCGGGATAATCTGCTGCCCGGCAGGTGATACCGGCCCAGGGATCGACGACCCAGGCGTCGTCCCACTCCGGCCCCACAAAGCCTTTGCTGCGCGGCTGCCCCGGTGGCCCGCCGACAATCGCGAAGGTATGGCCTTTGACCTGGGCGATCCGCGCACTGCCACCATTGGCATTGATCGTATCAACCGCGACTTTGGCCATCTGGTCACAATTGCCGGCACCGGTCTTGAGCACCATTTCGCTATAGTTCGGCGCGCCCGTGCGGGTGTAAAGCCAACCCACCATTTGCGTTGCCGTCTCGCTACGCACGACCTCACCGACAAGTCCGGGAACCTGTTGATTGGCTGAGCGGATGCCAGTGGCCTGGAACTGCTCGTCAACCGCTGCCCTGGCCTCTTGTGCGTACACGCGATTCTGTTGTTCGACCGGCAACTGGGCGAAGTCAGCCGGTTTCTTGATCGGCGCAAGTCGAATCGGTTTTGCCGCGACCACCACATGTCCGGGGTTGTTTCCTGCCGCGTACACCCCCATCAGGACTTCGCGCTGTTTCTCGGGGGAAAGCCCCTTCAAGACGTTGGCAAGATGGCTGATGTCTGCGGGCGACATGGGTTCGTCGGCAACGATTTTCTTGATCAGGCTCTCAAGGCTGGGCAATACCACCAACGGATTGTCTGGAAGGCCTTGGGCCACAAAACCGTAAATATCCTTGTATTGGTCGTACTGTTTGATGAATTCAACGTCCAGCGGGTCGTTACGGGTCATGCGATGAAAATCAAGTTGGCCGTTACCATTGAGTTCGCTGTAGTAATGCACACCGGTATCGGCCTCGACCACCACGTATTGGCGATTGTCATGGTTGATCTTGAAACCTCTGACAACCCGCTGATCGTTGCTCAAGTCGCTGATCGCATCCATCTTGATCACCACGGTTTCGCGGTTGATCGCCCGGGGCAGACCAAAGTCGTCGTAGCCAAAATCCGGTTCGTTGACCAGGGTTCCGGTGGTACGCGCCTTGTAGGCCACAGGTTGCGCACTCGCCAGCGGCAACAGTTCCTGGTTGCCCGCTTCGTTGACGCGGTAACGGCGGTGCTCATGAATCACGGTCCGTGGCCCGTTGGCCTGCCCGGCACCAGGAATCAGGCGTCGATGTTCAAGTGCCTGGGCGTCCTGGAATACTGAGGTTCCGCCAGGCTCGATCTGCTTGGTGTAGCACAGGTCATTGACGTCACGCCTGGACCTCTTGCCCCCAGCGCCACAGGTTGGCACCAAGTCTTCGAGCGGCCCGGTATGATCCGCGCCGCCAAGTTTGATCAGGCTCTCGGGCTTTTCCGGGTTATAGCGATAAACGTCATCGCCCACGATGACGTCGCTGTATTTGTGTCGCGTCAACACGCGCACTTGATCGCTGGAGAGACCTTCGGCCACGCGCAAGGTCTGCCCATGCGCCAAGGGCCTGGGCGTCAAGGCAATGTGCGGGGTAATGTCGTAACGGCCCCTGCCGGGCAACTTGAGAGCGGCGGATTGTTTGAACTGGGTGATGCCCGCCTGAATACTTTTGATATCCGCGCCCTTGAACCTGAGAAAGTTGCCTGCCTTGGTGTTGAAAGCGGGCATTACCGGATCAAGGGGGTTCAAATTGCGCACGACTGAAACTGCGAACTTCTTTACCAGCGGCCCAAACTTTGGCAGCAGTGCACGTAAACCGATGCCACCCGCGGTGGATACAAGGCGCACCGAACCCGCAGCAAACTTGCCCGCTGGGCCCGCAAACGCCATCAGTCCATCGCCGGCGAGATCCCAGATACCCTGCTTGGTATCACCGTTGACCAGGCTTTCAATGCCACTCCAGAACGGAATAACCATCTGGGCAGTCCCTTTGACGCGCTGCCAGAACATCTCATCATTTTTCTGCGCCGCACTTTCCCTTTCGGGGTCCGACGCTGCCCATGCCTTTAAAGTGTCTGGGTCGACATAAAACAACTTTTCAGTAACAGTCACCGCGATTGCCGCAGACCGTTCCGACGTCAGGGTTTGCGGCATTGCACTGTTAGATTGGGCCGACGACGCCGAAAAGTGCGCGAGCTGCTGTGGCACAACGATAGAAAAACTTGGGGGTTTAGGGCCCTTGCCTGCCTTGTAGGCCGCCCACTGCGCCTTGAACCTGGCCTTGCTGTCTGGGCTGGTATTGCGCACCACCAACTCTTCAGACGGTTCGCCCTCGGTGGTGTGTTCGATTGAAATGAAGTCTTTGCCATAGCTTTTATCGGCGTGATTGTAGGATTCGAGAATAGGTTTCAAGTCGTCGCGACGCCGGGCAATGCCCTTGACCGGATTGACTTCGTAATAGCTTGTTTCGCCCTCATGCACCGTCTTGAGCACAAACGCCGGGCGCGTCACTGCCGCCTTTTTCTCGTCATCGCTTTCTTTGTCGGAGCCGGGTTTGGTGCGCAGTGCATAAACCGTAACGTCACCCTGTTCAATCGCCCTGCGGTCCTGTACTGGCAACTGGGACAAGTAACTGCAAACCAGTTTTCCATAGGCTGTCTTGGTATCGGCCAGGTATTTGTCAAACTTCGCCTTGAATGTGTCTTCGTCATAAACAGGGTATTGATAGCGGACTTCGGCAGGGGTGAGTTTTTCGCCACTGAGATACCTGTACAGGGCAAAAAGCGGACTTACCAGGGACAGCACTTCAGTGCGTGAGGTGCCCTTTGCCATGTGTTCGAAATAATTTTTGCGCATGGGCACGTCAGCCCCCAGTTGCTGGGTAGCCTCTACCACCGTATCGACATGGGCATCAAATGCCTCAACCGCCTGGTTAATCTCTTGCGACGAATAATCGGCCTTTTGTGGCAGTACACCTTGCGCCACAGCCCAGTCCAACGTCGCCGGAATGCGGGTCGAGGCGATAAGCGACCATTGCTCGTCGGTGGTCGCTTGTTGGCTGAGTTTGCCAGGCAGATCAACCAGCGCTTGGAACCCCATGCGTCGCGATGAACCCGGTTCAAGGGCTTCGGCCAGTCTGACACCGTGCTGAAAGTTCACGGATACGGCCGTTCCTTTGTACGGCAGGTCTGCGGGAATATCGCGCACGGCAAAGTCGGCCGGAAACTGTGGCCGCAGAAGATAGGCCGCCAGATACGCCTGTTCGGCAGATAGTTGCTTTGAGTCGACCAGGTGTTGCCTGAACTGCGCATTAATCGCCGGGTAGCCCTGGCTCCAATGGGCGCTGGACGCCAGGTCAAAGCCGGCAATCTGCGCGTTTTTACGCCCCTGCACCGGGTCCAGGCTCAGGGCCAGCGCCTTGATCAATAACTTGATCTTGACCTCTGGCGCGACAATGCCATCCAACGCAGGCCCCGTCCCGCTCAGCTTCCTCAGTAACTGTTGAATCAGATCATCGGCCTTGGGTGACTTGAGTATTTGTTCCAGCACCGCAGCTGGCGTGTCCTGGGCGTTGGCAAGCGTCTGGGGGGAAAGGCCTTCGGTCAAAAGGCCGAGCAAAGGCTTTTTGTACTTTGTCTCAAGCTCACTCACCCATTGGGCAATTGCGCCGTCATTTTTCTGCTGCAGCAAGCCGTCCACATCGCTCGAATGATCGTCCAGGCCCAAGGCAATTTCGCTGCGGGCATCTTGCGCGGCATCAATTGCCGCCTGCACTTGAGCGGGGGTGTTGGGGGCGGACGGCACCACGCCGTAGAACTTGAGCATGTTGTCGAGGCGGTTGGTGCCAGGCTGGGTAGAGCCATTGGGCGGTATCAGCGGTGAGTCTTTGTTGAGAAACAAATGTTTTTTGGAAAAGCCACCGGGATCCTTCGAGGCTTTCAGCTCGTGTAGAACCCTCAATATCTCGTCCAGATCCGCCAGCTTTCCGCGCACCGCGGCCCGTTGCCAACCGCTGGGTTGCTCGGCTGGCGCTACCAACGCCAAGCCAGGCTTGCCGTGGGTGGCTACGGGTTGCACGTTGAGAGGAGTAACGGCCGTACGTGGCGCGTTGAGGTGGACTGACGTCATGGTGTGTTCGTCTCCGGCAGTGATACACAGACACGGCGACGTACGAGGGAAGTAGGAACCTACGCTTGATCACCGGCACGAATGTGTGGATCTGACGTAGGAAAATGTTCCAAAGAGAGTGGTAACTGTATTTGTAGGAGCCGGCAAGCCGGCTCCTTGGTGCTTACTCCTGACGCAAAATCAGCACCGCCAATGGCGGCAGATTCAACGACAGTGATACCGGCTGCCCATGGAGCGGCTCGTCCTGGGTAAAGGCTTCGCCGCCATTGCCGTAGTTGGAACCGGAATAGGTGTCGGCATCGCTGTTGATCAGCTCTTTCCAGCGGCCGGCCAGTGGCACGCCCACCTTGTACGCCTCACGGGGTACTGGGGTGAAGTTGGCCACCACCAACACGGGCTTGCCGCTTTTACTCCAACGCAGCCAGGCATACACGCTGTTGATCGCATCGTCACCAATCAACCACTGAAAGCCTTGCGGCGCATCGTCCTGTTCATGCAGTGCCGGTTCTTCGCGGTACAGCCGATTGAGGTCGCCCACCAGTTTCTGCACGCCCCGGTGTTCGGGGTATTGCAGCAGGTACCAATCCAGTTGCTGGTCGTGATTCCATTCGCGCCATTGGCCGAACTCACAGCCCATGAACAACAGTTTTTTGCCCGGATGCATCCACATAAAGCTCAGGTAGGCGCGCAGGTTGGCGAATTTCTGCCAGCGATCGCCGGGCATTTTGTCGATCAGCGAGTGTTTGCCGTGCACCACTTCATCATGGGAGATCGGCAGCACAAAGCGCTCGGACCAGGCGTACACCAGGCCAAAACTCAGTTCATTGTGATGGTGGGCGCGGTACACCGGGTCTTGCTGGATGTAATGCAGCGAGTCGTGCATCCAGCCCATGTTCCATTTGTAGTTGAAGCCCAGGCCGCCCTGCTGGGTCGGCTGGCTGACACCGGGCCAGGCCGTGGATTCCTCGGCAATCACCAGGGCGCCAGGGGCCTCCAGCGCCACCACATCGTTCAAATGGCGCAGGAAGTCGATGGCTTCCAGGTTCTCGCGCCCGCCGTGGCGATTGGGCACCCACTCGCCGGCCTTGCGCGAATAGTCGCGATACAGCATCGACGCCACCGCATCCACCCGCAGCCCATCGATATGGAAATGCTTGAGCCAGTGCAACGCCGAGGCCAGCATAAAACCGTGAACCTCGGTACGCCCCAGGTTGTAGATCAGGGTGTCCCAATCCTGATGGAAGCCTTCCAGGGGATTGCCATATTCGTACAGTGCGGTGCCATCAAACTGCGCCAGGCCGTGGGTGTCGGTGGGGAAATGCGCGGGCACCCAGTCGAGAATGATGCCGATATCCGCCTGATGGCAGGCGTTGACGAACGCGCCAAAGTCATCGGGCGAGCCGAAGCGCGCGCTGGGCGCAAATTGCGACAGCGGCTGATAGCCCCAGGAGCCACCGAATGGGTGCTCCATGATCGGCATCAACTCGATATGGGTAAAACCCAGTTCCTGCACATAGGGAATCAGCCGCTCGCCCAGTTCGCGCCAACCGTACTGGCGCGCCACTTCGCCCAATTCATCGAGTTCGCACTGCCAGGAGCCGACGTGCAGTTCGTAGATCGACAGCGGCGCGCTGGCCGCCTGGCGCTCACCCCTGGCTTGCATCCACGCCTCATCTGCCCACGCCACCTGCAACGGCGCGGCGACTTTCGACGCAGTGTCGGGTGGCAGTTGCGTGGCCAGGGCCATGGGGTCGGCCTTGAGCGGCAAGATGCCGGTGGCGCCGAGGATTTCGTATTTGTAGGCCGCCCCCGGTTGCAGGCGCGGGATAAAGATCTCCCACACCCCAGCCGGATGACGCAGGCGCATCGGGTAGCGGCGCCCGTCCCAGATATTGAAATCGCCCACCACCGAGACCCGCCGCGCATTCGGCGCCCACACCGCAAAGCGCACGCCCTGAATGCCGTCAACGCTCATCACCTGGGCGCCAAGGCAGTTGCTCAAGTCGCGGTGATTGCCTTCGGCAAACAGGTACAGGTCCATTTCCCCGAGCAACTGGCCAAAGCTGTAGGGGTCTTCGGTGATCTGCTCGCCGCCGGCCCACTGGATCTTCAGCAGGTAGCCCTGGCGTGTGGCGAAATGCCCAATGAACAAACCTGGGACCGGGGTGGCGTCGAGGCTGCCGAGGACCTCGTGACTGCCACGTGCCAGCACCTCGACGCTCAGGGCTTCGGGCAAAAACGCGCGGATGACCTGACCGCCCGCCTCATCTTCATGGGGCCCGAGGATCGCAAACGGATCCGGGTGCTCGGCCCGCACCAGGGCTTCAATATCCTTGGGTGCAGGCATGACCGTGAACGTCGATTGCAGCGGTTCTTTGTGTGTAAAACTCATGATTTCTCCCACTGCTTGCGGTTTTGAATAAGGGTCTGACACAGGAAGCCTCCTAAATGTGGCCGGCCAACAACCCATGCAACCCACGCAATGGCACCGCCAACCAGGTCGGACGGTTCTGCGCTTCGTAGGCCACTTCGTACGCAGCCTTCTCCAGGCTGAACAACGCCAGTGCCGCTTGCGCTCCGTTGGCATCCTGCCAGTCATGCGCCAGTGTAGATGTAGCCTGTTGATACGCCTGGATAAATGCCTGCCGCGCTTCACTCAGGTAACGATCAGCGACCCGCAGGCGTGCCGCATCGGCGTCGGCCGAGTGATCCAGGCCTTGTGCTTGCACATTCAGGGCCATGGCGGCGGCATAGTCGAACGAACGCAACACGCCGCTGACGTCCTTGTACGGGCTGTGCTTGCCCCGGCGCTCGTGCAGCGGCCGGGCGGGCTCGCCTTCGAAGTCGATCAGGTAGGCATCGCCCTTGACCACCAGTACCTGGCCCAGGTGCAAATCCCCATGCACACGAATGCGCAAACCGCCCAGGGTGGCTTTCGCCAAATCCTGCACATGGCTGGCGATGCGCTTTTTCTGTGCCAGCAGTTGAGTGACCAACGCCTGATCGTCAGGGTTCAATTGGCTTTGATGCTGTTTGAGCAACTGCAGGGCGCGCTCGACCTGGCTGCCCACCTGCTTGCCCCAGGCGAGGCTGTCTTTGGCCGAGGTGACTTGCGGCTGGAAGTCTGGATTGTTCGTTGGCGCCGCCAGGACGTTGTGCATTTCCCCCAGCCGCTGCCCGAGCAACCCGGCGAAGTCGGCCAGTTCACCGAGGGCGTTGTAGTGCTGTTCCTGCTCGGAAATGGCTTGGGCCAGTTCGTCGCGGATCGCCCGCTCCAGGTTGTTCTGGGTCCAGCTCCAGGCATCGCCCTGGTTGCTGAGATAGCCCTGGGCAATCATCAACAGATTGTCCTGGCCTTCGGCATCGTGACGGACCACCGAGCCCAGCAAGGGCGAGATATGTTCGTAGCCGGCGGCGGTCAGGTAGGCACCCATTTCCAGTTCCGGGTGGACCCCGGCGCTGACTTTGCGGATCAGCTTCAACACCAGGCTTTCGCCAACCACCACCGAACTGTTGGACTGTTCAGCCGCCAGGTAGCGCACTTGCAACTCGTCCCCCACCGGCAGATCGGCCAATTGCGGGGTCGGTTCGAAGCGGATCTCGCCATCGCTGCTGCTGAGTACGGTCTGCGCACGCAGGCCTTCGATAACGGCGCGGATATAGCTGTCGAGGCTGAAAGCATCGGTGATCAAGCCCACCTGGCGCACCCGGCGGACCCGCGCCAGGGCCAGTTGTTGCGGCAAGGCGCTGGTGAACTGGTCTTCGCCCAGCAGGCCAAAGGGCAATTGGTAACGGCTGGTCTGCCCGGCGCTGGTCACTTCTATCTCGCTGAGCAGCACCGGGTGCTGCGCATCGCCAAACCGCACGCCGTAGGCGATGCGCACACCGTCGATGGCCGCGTCCTTATTGGCAAACCAGCGCCGCTTGGGCAGCCAGGTGGGCAACGAGGTTTGCTCCAGGGTGGTGCGAGATGGCGCGTCGAGCAACTCTTCGAGGCGTTTTTTCAGGACCAGTGTGGGGAAATCCGGCAGGCTCTGAGCCGGTTCCACATGCCAGCTAGGCATCTGGTTTTCGCTGGCGAGCACGAACCAGTAGAAGCCGTACGGCGCCAGGGTCAGCAGGAAATTCAGCTGGCCGATGGGCGGGAATGCGTTGCCACCGAGCATTTCCACCGGAACCATGCCGGCAAAGGCCGACAGGTCCAGCTCCGCCGCCTGGGCCGTGCGCGATACGTTGGCCACACACAGGATGATTTCGTGCTTGCCGTCGGCGCCCGTGTATTCGCGGGTGTAGGCGAGGATCCGGCGATTGCTCGGTGAGAGCATTTTCAGGCTGCCACGCCCAAATGCCTTGGACTGCTTGCGGATCGCCAACATGCGGCGGGTCCAGTTCAGCAGTGAGTGTGGGTCCTGGGCCTGGGTTTCGACGTTGACCGACTGATAACCGTAGAGCGGGTCCATGATCGGTGGTAGCACCAGGCTGGCCGGATCGGCGCGGGAAAACCCGCCATTACGGTCGATGGACCATTGCATCGGCGTACGCACGCCGTCGCGGTCACCCAGGTAGATGTTGTCGCCCATGCCGATTTCATCCCCGTAATACAGGGTCGGCGTACCGGGCATGGATAGCAGCAGGCTGTTGAGCAGCTCGATGCGTCGGCGGTCGCGCTCCATCAATGGCGCCAGGCGTCGACGAATGCCCAGGTTGATACGCGCGCGGCGGTCGGCGGCGTAGTAGTTCCACAGGTAGTCGCGCTCCTTGTCGGTGACCATTTCCAGGGTCAGCTCATCATGGTTGCGCAGGAAAATCGCCCATTGGCAGTTGGCGGGGATTTCCGGGGTCTGGCGCAGGATGTCGGTGATCGGGAAGCGATCTTCCTGGGCCAGGGCCATATACATGCGCGGCATCAGCGGGAAGTGGAAGGCCATGTGGCATTCATCGCCGTCATCGCCCTTCTGGTCGCCAAAGTACAGCTGGGTATCTTCCGGCCACTGGTTGGCTTCGGCCAGCAGCATGCGGTCGGGGTAGTTGGCGTCGATCTCGGCACGGATCTGCTTGAGCACATCGTGGGTTTCGGGGAGGTTTTCGTTGTTGGTGCCGTCGCGCTCGATCAGGTAGGGAATGGCGTCCAGGCGCAGGCCGTCGATGCCCATATCCAGCCAGTAGCGCATCACCGACAGCACGGCTTTCATGACTTGCGGGTTATCGAAGTTGAGGTCCGGCTGGTGGGAATAGAAACGGTGCCAGAAGTACTGGCCGGCGACCGGGTCCCAGGTCCAGTTGGATTTTTCGGTGTCGAGGAAAATGATGCGGGTGCCGTCGTATTTCTGATCATCGTCGGACCACACGTAGAAGTCCCGCGCACTGGAGCCGGGCTTGGCCTTGCGGGCCCGCTGGAACCAGGGATGCTGGTCGGACGTGTGGTTGATCACCAGCTCTGTGATCACCCGCAGGCCGCGCTTGTGCGCCTCGGCGATAAAGCGCTTGGCGTCGGCCATGGTCCCGTAGTCGCTGTGTACGCCACGGTATTCGGCGATGTCATAGCCGTCGTCGCGACGTGGCGAGGGATAGAACGGCAGCAGCCAGATGGTATTCACGCCCAGGTCGGCGATGTAGTCGAGTTTGGCGATCAGCCCGGGGAAATCACCGATGCCGTCGTTGTTGGAGTCGAAATAGGATTTGACGTGAACCTGGTAAATCACCGCGTCCTTGTACCAGAGCGGGTCTTTGATAAAGGTGGCAGCCTTGGGTTTCTTCGCCATTGGAAACTCCTGGAAAATTCAAAAAAGCTTAGACACTGGGCTAGATCTAGGTGGGAGCGGGCTTGCTCGCGAAAGCGGTGGATCAGTGGGTTGATACTTGGCTGACACACCGCCTTCGCGAGCAAGCCCGCTCCCACATTTGATCGCCGCCAGCATCAAGAATGGGTTATGCGCCAGATGCCAAACGGCATATGGGGCTCAATGCGCATCCATTGGGTCTTGCCGTACCAGGTCCAGCGATGGCCATTCATCAGGTCTTCGCCCTGGACCTGGGCGTCGTCCGGCAAGCCCATCTCCCACAGCGGCAATTCGAAATGGGCTTCCTGGGCGTTGAACGGGTCGAGGTTGACGGCGATCAGGATGAAGTTGCTGCCATCCTCGTTGCGCTTGCCGAAGTACAGGATGTTGTCGTTGAAGGCGTTGTAGAGCGTCAGGCCCAGGTGTGTCTGCAGCGCCGGGTTTTGCCGGCGGATGCGGTTGAGTTGGGCGATCTCGGCAATGATGTTGCCGGGGGCGCTGAAGTCCCGGGGGCGGATCTCGTACTTTTCCGAGTCCAGATACTCTTCCTTGCCCGGTACTGGCGCGCTTTCACACAGTTCAAAGCCCGAATACATACCCCACAGGCCCGAGCCCATGGTGGCCAGCGCGGCGCGGATCAAAAAGCCCGGGCGGCCGGATTCATGCAAGAAGCCTGGGTTGATGTCTGGCGTATTGACGAAAAAGTTCGGCCGGTAGCATTCGCGCCAGGGCGACTGGTTCAGTTGGGTGAAGTACTCGCTGAGTTCGGCCTTGGTGTTGCGCCAGGTGAAATAGGTGTAGCTCTGGGAGTAACCGACCTTGCCCAGGCGCGCCATCATCGCCGGGGTGGTGAAGGCTTCGGCGAGGAAGATCACTTGCGGGTGCTGGGCCCGTACATCGCTGATCAACCATTGCCAAAATGGCAGCGGCTTGGTGTGCGGGTTGTCGACGCGGAAGGTCTTGACCCCCTCCTCGACCCAGCCCAGCACGATATCGCGCAGCTCCAGCCACAGGCTGGGGATCGCATCGGCGGCATAGAAGTCGACGTTGACGATGTCCTGGTATTTTTTCGGCGGGTTTTCCGCGTATTTGATCGTGCCGTCCGGGCGCCAGTTGAACCAGCCGGGATGTTGTTTGAGCCACGGGTGGTCTTGGGAGCACTGGATGGCAAAGTCCAGGGCGATCTCCAGGCCATGCTCGGCGGCGGCCGCGACCAAGCGGCGGAAATCCTCGCGGGTGCCCAGTTGCGAATGGATCGCGTCGTGGCCACCCTCCTCGCTGCCGATGGCATACGGGCTGCCGGGATCATCGGGGCCGGCGCTCAATGAGTTGTTCCTGCCCTTGCGATGGCTGCGGCCGATAGGGTGGATCGGCGGAAAATACAGAACGTCAAAGCCCATGTCGTGGATCATCGCCAGGCGCGAATGCACGTCATTGAAGGTGCCGTGGCGCGCCGGATCGTCGGTAATCGAGCGCGGGAACAGCTCGTACCAACTGGCGAACAGTGCCTGTGGGCGTTCCACATCCAGCGCATACACCGGGCTGATACTCAGATAGGGGCGCAAATCAGCCTGGGCCATCAGATGCGCACTGTCTTCGTGCAGAAACAGCGCGACCTGCTCGGTTTCCAGCAACCCGGAGAGCTGCTGGTGTAATTGCTGCAAGTGCTCCTGCAACGCGCCTTCGCTGCGTTCAGCGGCTTGCAGGACCTGGTTGCGACCTTCCTGCAGTTCCAGGCTGACGGGGACGCCGGCCATGTGTTTTTTGCCCAACTCGTAGCAGAAGCTGGCGAAATGATCGATCCAGGCTTCGACGCAATACTGGTGGGGGCCTTGCTCGATCACGCTGAACGCGCCCTGCCAGGCATTGTTGCCCTGGTCACTCATGGGCACGCGGTGCCAGTCGTCCTCACTCAAGGCCCGCCAGCGGATCATGACCGCCAACTGGTCATGGCCATCGGCGAACACATTGCTCGTCACCTGGATACGCTGGCCTTGCACCGCCTTGACCGCAAAGGCGCCGGCGTCGATCACAGGGGTGGTGTCTTCAATGGCGATCCTGGGCAGTAACAGTGCCTGGGACAGTGGTAATGCGGGTCTTTCAGCAGTCATCGAGCATCTCCCCTTACGCCCCATGGACGCTCTTGTGCTTGATTGTCAGTGCCGCAAGCGGGCTCTTCCTGAGCCGGCTACATAAGGTCCGAGCCCGGTGGCCTTGGAAAAGTTCAGGTGGATGTACCGCCACCGGGCGGGAATCAAACGGCCATGACGGTTGTCCACCGATTGAGCAAAGCACAAACGAGGCCACTGCGATGAACATCCCGATTCCTGCTGAAACCCCAGACCCGAATATTGATAACCCGACCTTGCCGCCGACCGAACCAGAGCCGATTCCTGAGCAGGAGCCGCCTGGCACCCAGCCCCCGGCGGTGGAGGAGCCACCGAAAACCATGCCGCCCGTGATCGTCTGAATGGACGCTTGCGTTGCCGACGTTTCTGACGGTTTTAGAAGATTTATCTTCAGGTGGGCTCGCCCGCTCCGTGTGAATATTGGGGGGGCGCGTCCCTGGACTCCGGGAAAGACGTCGCGACCATTCAACGCGTACAGAGAAAAACCATCATGTCGTCCATCAATACCGGATTGAATACCTACCGCCCTCTTCAACCAAGCGAGCCACCCCAGGGATCCACAACGCCCTCTGGCGCATCGACGAAGAATCCCCAGTCCCTGAGCGCTATGCTGGATTCAGGCCCTGGTTGGGGTAACCAGCCGGTCAAGCCATCCTCCGTCAAAGCCTCAACCACTCCCGCCAGCGATCCGGCGCCAGACGCCAAGAGCGAACAGGAGAGCAACCAACGTCTGAGTGGGATCCGCAATATGCTGAGTGAGCAGAACATCAAGGCATTGCTGAAAGATCCTGAGTCTCCTGCGGCTAGCGAGTTGCTGTCTCAGCTTAAAGACTCAATAAACAAGGACACCATCGGCATGCTGCGCGGAGCCTCCCCATCGGCGCAAACCAGTAAAGCCCTGAGGGATCTCGGCGCACGATTGAGCGAAAGCGCCATCAGCAAAGGGCTGAACGAATCCATGGGTGCCTACGTGAAGAGCATCGAAAGAAAGTATGAAGCGGAACGGTTCGATAACAGCCTCAAGCTGGCTCTTGCCGATCCCGAGTCGGCGTGGAACACCGCCATCAGTCAATGGGACCGATCGCAGGGAGCCATCCTGGCCTCCCAAGCACATGTACGTCACATCAAAGAAAACGCCCACACACTGAGGAGCCTCGGCGCATTGCTCAACCGCGCCGCCCCTGACCAGACGGCCATCGACAAGACGGCCAGGTAAATCAGCGGTCCTTCTCTAGCCCCCTGACGATCCAGGGCATCACACTGAACACCAATAAGGCGAGGAGCGTACTCAGGACCGCAGTCGATTCCTTCCCCAGACCCGCCGCGACACCAATCGCAGCGGTCATCCATAAGCCGGCCGCAGTGGTCAAACCCTTGACGTGCTGGCCGGCCTCCTCCTCCTTGCCCTTGAGGATGGTGCCCGCGCCTAGAAAGCCGATCCCGGCGATCACCCCCTGCACCACCCGGCTCATGGCATCGGCCTGGGAACCGGCCATCTGCGGCACCAGCACAAACAGCGCCGCGCCCATCGCCACCAGCATATGGGTGCGTACACCCGCGGCCTTGCCTTTTTGTTCACGTTCAAAGCCGAGGATGCCACCGAGAATCGCCGCAATCAGCAGGCGTACGGTGATTTGCGTCAGTTGTCGCGCATCACCGATATCGGCGAATTCGCTTTGCAGGGTTTGCCAGACTTCTTGCCACCAGGCGTCCATGGTCCTGTCCTTTTCATGGGGGATAGAAGATGGACAGCAACGACCGCCAGTCAGTTGCGCCGAACCATTGACCAGGGGCCGGGACCTAAAGAACAGAACCCTGCAACCAGGAGAACACCATGCCCGTACGTACCGAAAACCAGACCAGTTACTTCAAGATCGATGACAGCGGCGAAGAGCGCAGCCTTCCTGTGGGGGACGTGACGGTGATCACCGACAGTGATAAATCCATGTCTGCAGTGGAGATCGACGGCCAACGGATTTATATCACCGAGGCTGAAGCCGACGCCTTGACCGTCGCCGGCGCCATCGATGGGCGCAAGCACCTCAAGGCCACTGACGGTGATTCGGTGATTTGATTGATCTGGATCAGCATGCCTGGTGCACTGTTGATCCAGGCACCGGCCCCACGGCTTGCGGGGTGCTGCACATTGTCGCAGGGCCGGGGTAAAAACCCATCTGATCCGCTTTTTATCGATTTACCTGAGTCTGTTATGCAAACAGATCGCGGCCCATAGTTCATCCGCCTGATGGAGGCTGATGAGCGAAAGACCATGAGCGATAGAATCCCCGTCCGATTAGTAGAAAATTTCGAGCCTGCACATCCAAAGAAGATGAAGGCCAAATCCAGCGATAACCAGATCCACACCCGCAGTTTCAGCGGCCTGTTCCGCAACTTGCGTATCAGTGGCGCAGGCTTTTTGTTCCTGGCGTTTTTTGGCACCGTGTGGCTGAACTGGGACTCGCGCCAGGCGGTGTTGTGGGACCTGGCTGAAAGCAAGTTTCATATCTTTGGCGCGACCTTCTGGCCCCAGGACTTCATCCTGTTGTCGGCGTTGTTGATCATCTGTGCCTTTGGCCTATTCGCGATCACCGTGTTTGCCGGCCGCGTCTGGTGCGGTTACACCTGTCCGCAAAGCTCGTTTACCTGGCTGTTCATGTGGTGCGAGAAAGTCACCGAAGGCGAGCGCAACCAAAGGATCAAGCTACAGGCTGCGCCCTGGGGCGTGAACAAACTGGCGCGCCGCGCCGCCAAACACACGCTGTGGCTGGCGATCAGCGTACTGACCGGCTTGACCTTTGTCGGCTACTTCACCCCGATCCGGCCTTTGGCCGAAGAGCTGCTGACCTGGCAAATGGGCGGTGTCAGCCTGTTCTGGGTGCTGTTCTTTACCGGCGCCACCTACATCAACGCCGGCTGGCTGCGTGAAGCGGTGTGCATGCACATGTGCCCGTATGCGCGGTTCCAGAGCGTGATGTTCGACAAGGACACCCTGACCATTTCCTACGACGCTGCCCGTGGCGAAAGCCGTGGCCCGCGCAAACGTGATGTGAACCCGGCCGAGGTCGGCCTGGGCGATTGCATCGACTGCCACTTGTGCGTACAGGTCTGCCCTACCGGCATTGATATCCGCGACGGCCTGCAGATGGAATGTATCGGCTGCGCCGCCTGCATCGACGCCTGTGATTCGATCATGGACAAGATGGGCTATGCCCGCGGCTTGGTGAGCTACACCTCCGAGCATCAGTTGCAGGGTGGCAAGACCCACCTGCTGCGACCGCGCTTGATCGGCTACAGTGCGGTGCTGCTGGTGATGATCGCTGCGTTGGTGATGGCGCTGGTGCAGCGGCCAATGGTGTCGCTTGACGTGACCAAGGACCGTGGGATGTTCCGGGAAAACAGTCAGGGGCTGATCGAGAACATCTACAGCCTGAAGATCATCAACAAAACCCAACAGCGCCAGGATTACCGCGTGGAGCTGGTAGATGGCGAGGGCTTCGAGCTGCAGGGCAAGACCGAGGTCAGCCTGGCGCCAGGGGAAATCACGGATCTGCCGGTTTCGGTGGCGTTGACCAGTGACAAACCGACCAGCAGCTCGCAAACCATCCGCTTCAAGGTGACGGATATGGATGAGCCAAGTGTTTATAGTGTCGCCGACAGCCGTTTTGTGGCGCCGCTGAACCGCTGACACCCCCCCTGTGGGAGCGGGCTTGCCCGCTCCCACATTTTGACCTGTGTAGAACCTAGGATCACGATGAAACGCTACGAGAAATTTGCCGACGACATCGCTGAACTGATCCGCTCCGGTGTCCTCGGACCGGGCCAGCGCGTGCCGTCGGTGCGCTATGCCAGCCAGACGTACGGCGTCAGCCCGTCCACGGTGTTCCAGGCCTATTACCTGCTGGAGCGCCGTGGCCTGATCCGTGCGCGGCCGCGCTCAGGGTATTTCGTCAATACCCATGCCCCCAGCCCGTTTTCCGAGCCGGCGGTCAGCGCCCATGTCCACGAGTCCACTGAGGTGGACGTCAGCGAGCTGGTGTTTTCGGTACTCGATTCGATCAAGGACCCTCAGACCGTGCCCTTCGGCTCGGCCTTCCCCAGCCCGATGCTGTTCCCCCTGCAACGTCTGGCCCGCTCCCTGGCCAGCGCCAGCCGCGAGATGGACCCGCGCATGGTGGTCACCGACATGTCGCCAGGCAACCCGCAACTGCGCCGGCAAATTGCCCTGCGCTATATGGTCGGCGGCTTGATGCTGCCCATGGAGGAATTGCTGATCACCAACGGCGCCCTCGAAGCGCTGAACCTGTGCCTGCAGGCGGTGACCGAACCGGGCGACCTGGTGGCCATCGAGGCCCCGGCGTTTTATGCCTGCCTGCAAGTGCTTGAGCGTTTGAAGCTCAAGGCCGTGGAAATCCCCGTACACCCACGCGATGGCATCGACCTGCAGGTGCTGGCCCAGACCCTGGAGCGTTACCCGATCAAGGCCTGCTGGTGTATGACCAGTTTCCAGAACCCCATGGGTGCAACCATGCCCGAGGCCAAGAAGCAGGCGTTGGTTGAGTTGTTGCGCGGCCATCAGGTGCCGCTGATCGAGGACGACGTGTACGCCGAGTTGTATTACGGCCAACAGGCGCCCAAGCCAGCCAAGGCGTTCGACACCGAAGGCCTGGTGATGCACTGCGGTTCATTCGCCAAGAGCCTGGCCCCTGGCTACCGTGTAGGTTGGGTGGCGGCAGGTCGTTATGCACAAAAAATCGAACGCTTGAAACTGATGACCTCGCTATGCGCCTCGATGCCCGCCCAGGCGGCGATTGCCGATTACTTGCAACACGGCGGCTACGACCGGCACCTGCGCAAACTGCGCTATGCCCTGGAAGAGCAGCAAAGTGCCATGCTCGCGGCCATCGGTCGCTACTTTCCGCCGCAAACCCGGGTCAGCCAGCCCGCCGGCGGCTATTTCCTGTGGCTGGAACTACCCGAACAGACCGACTCCCTGAAACTGTTCCAGATGGCCCTGGCCCAGGGCATCAGTATCGCCCCGGGGCCGATTTTTTCGCCGACCCAACGCTTTCGTAACTGCATTCGCTTGAATTACGGCAGTCCGTGGGATGAGGCGGCGGAAAAAGCCATGGAAACGTTGGGGCGCATTGTGCGTTCGTTTTAAGGGGCTGCGCTTGAAAGGGAACCAAACACTGAAACGTGCCACGTAGGGGGATCCATTTTCTCCATTGCTCAGGAAACGTTTGATGCGAGGTGTATTGCCGCCATTCTTCCATCTTCCGCTGCCGCTCCCACCCAACTACATGCGGGTGGCCGAACAGCGCGAAGTTCGCCAGTTGAACGGGCCAACCGGACGCCCGACAGGTGACCATCGTTCGGCAGAAAGGATTATCGAACAGAGCCCGGTGCTCAGGGACTTCCTTGCAGGCAATGATCGCTTTCAGCTCCAGCCGGACCTCAAGCGCCACGTGGGGGACTGGACGCTGGCCAACAAAGCCCCCCAGGCCCGCGCCGATGCGATCTACAACCTGGATAAAGTGCTGCGCTTCGTTGATAACCTGGACGAAGACAAGCTCAAGGGCAGCGAGGAACGTAACGGCAAGATCGACGGCTTTTCCGACTTGGGCGTCACCATCCTGCATGACTCGGAGGCAGACCGCCTGGACCAGTTTGCGCGCCAGGGGTATCAGGCGTTAAGCAACTTCTGACACGGGCTCGTGTCGGTGGTGAGAGGGCACTCCCGCTGGGAAACTAGCCACTTCGGTATATCTGGCACACCGTGGTGAGGCGATTGGGGTGGCTTCGCCACCCAGCGCGGGGCAAGCCCGCTCGCCACTGAAAATCTGCGATCCACAGTAAGTTCCCACCTGCTGCAACGCCCCCCCTGTGGCGAGGGGGCTTGTCCCCCGTTGGGCTGCGCAGCGGCCCCAAAACCAGCCACTTCGGTATATCTGGCACAACGTAGTGAGGCGATTGGGGCAGCTTCGCCACCCAGCGCGGGGCAAGCCCGCTCGCCACTGAAAATCTGCGATCCACAGTAAGTTCCCACCTGCTGCAACGCCCCCCTGTGGCGAGGGGGCTTGTCCCCCGTTGGGCTGCGCAGCGGCCCCAAAACCAGCCACTTCGGTGTATCTGGCACAACGTGGTGAGGCGATTGGGGCGGCTTCGCCACCCAGCGCGGGGCAAGCCCGCTCGCCACGAAAAGCCAGGTAGCCCCCCCTTTGTGAGGGGGCTCTCAGCACCCAGGCAGGATCAGCGACCGCCGCCCAGATCAAGAAAGGTCCCGGTGGTATACGAGGCCTTGTCCGACAGTAACCAGATGATGGCTTCGGCCACTTCGTCCGGGCGCCCGCCACGGGCCATGGGGATGCCTGATTCAAGCTTGCTGACCCGATCCGGGTCGCCGCTCAAGGCATGGAAGTCAGTAAAGATATAACCCGGACGCACCGCGTTGACTCGGATCCCCTCGCCCGCCACTTCCTTGGATAAACCAATGGTGAAGCTGTCCAGCGCGCCCTTGGAGGCTGCATAGTCCACGTACTCACCGGGTGACCCCAGGCGTGCCGCCACCGAGGACACATTGACGATGCTGCCTCCCTGCCCGCCGTGCTTGGGCGACATGCGCAGCAATGCATGCTTGGCACACAGGATCGGGCCCAACACATTGGTCTTGAGGATTTTCAGGATGCGGAACTCGGACATCTCATCGACCCGCGACTTATGCCCCACGGTGCCGGCATTGTTGACCAGCGCGGTGACGCGCCCCAACTCGGTATCGACGCGGTGGAACAGGCTGATCACTTCGTCTTCGATGCTCACGTCGGCGCGCACCGCGATGGCCTGGGCGCCGAGTGCCCGGACCTGCTCCAGTACACGCAGCGCGGCGTCTTCATCGGTTTGGAAATTGATGCAGATGCGATAGCCCTGGCGGGCCGCCAGCAACGCCGTGGCGGCCCCGATCCCACGACTGCCACCGGTGATGATGACGACTTTGTCCATGTGTACTGACTCCCCGTTCAACCTGAGCTGTTGGATCCAAGAATACCTGCGCCTGCCAGGTTTTGCATGGACCGGGGTCAATTGATCTCAGGGTTGGGTAGGCGGCGGAGGCAATTGCTCCTTGGCCATGATCGCGCTCATGAAGGTATCCGCCGGCAGCGGGTGGCCCAGGTGATAGCCTTGCAACGAATCACAGCCCAGGCGCGTGAGGAAATCCTGTTGCATGTCGGTCTCGACCCCTTCGGCGACGATGCGCAGGCCGAGGGCCTGGCCCAGGGCGACAATGGCCGAAACGATGGCGGCATCATCACTGTCATGCTCCAGATCCCGCACAAAACCACGGTCGATCTTTAGCTCGTTGGCCGGCAGGCGCTTGAGGTACATCAGGCTGGAATAACCGGTGCCAAAGTCGTCGATGGACAGGTCCACGCCCATTTCCGAGAGCTTCTGCAACACCGTCATGCTCGCATCGGCATCGCTCATGGCGGTGGTTTCGGTGATTTCCAGGGTCAGGCTATTGGCCGGCAACTGGTGACGTTGCAGGGCGTTGGCCACACTGCTGACCAGCCCGGCATGGCAGAACTGCAGGGCCGACAGGTTGACCGCGATGCGCCAGTCCCGGTACCCCTGGGCGTACCACACCTGCATTTGCCGGCACGCTTCGTTGAGTACCCAGTCGCCGATGGCAATGATCACCCCGGTCTTTTCCGCCAGCTCGATAAACTTGTCCGGCAGCAACAAGCCATGTTGCGGATGCTCCCAGCGCAACAGGGCCTCGGCACCGACAGCGCGGCCACTGAGGGCGTCGAACTTGGGCTGGTAATGCAGGCGCAACTGCTGTTGCTCCACCGCATTACGCAAATCCTGCAACAGTTGCAGCTGCCGGCGCGCGTTGGTGTTCATCGATACATCAAAAAAGCTATAGCCGTTCTTGCCCATGCTCTTGGCGTGATACATCGCCGCATCGGCATTCATCAGCAGTTCCTGGGGCGTTGCACCATTGCCGGGGAATAGAGCGATACCGACGCTGGCAGAGATGTTCAAGTCATGCTCGGCCACCCGGAACGACTTGTTGATCAGGCCCACCTGGCGCTCGGCCAGGCGCAGTGCATCGTCGGGCTGGCTCAATTGCACGAGCAACACGAACTCATCGCCGCCGATCCGGGCCAGGGTGTCCTGGCTGCGCAGGTCTTCACGCAGGCGCAGGCCCACTTCGCGCAACAATTGGTCGCCCAGATGATGGCCAAAGGCATCGTTGACCGGTTTGAAACCGTCCAGGTCGATAAACATCAGGGCAAAACAGCCGCCCTGCTCCGCCACCAACTGCATCGCCTGCTGAATGCGATCGGCCAGCAGCGTACGGTTTGGCAAGCCGGTGAGTGGGTCGTGCAGGGCCAGATGGGTGAGTTCCTGGTTAGCCAGGGACAAGGAATCGGCCAGCACGGCGGTACGGGCTTCCAGACGTGCGTCGAGCAACGAGGTCAACAGCGCGATGGCCAGCACCGCCAGGGTGGTCACCAGTACTAGGTTATCCAGGCCGCTGCCGCTCAGACCATCCACCGACGCCCCGCAAAAGCTGCCATCGGCAAAACGGGCTGCCGCCATGCCGGTGTAGTGCATGCCGACGATCGCCACGCCCATCACCACTGCCGCGCCGCCCCGCGCCAGGCGTACATAGGGGGTATTGCGCCGCAGGTTGAAGGCAATCCACAGGGCAGCGGCCGAAGCACCGACGGCGATCAGCAGCGAGGCACCGAACAAAGTGGGGTCGTAGTCGATCCCCGGGGTCATGCGCATGGCAGCCATGCCGGTGTAGTGCATGGCGCTGATGCCGGCCCCCATGATCAAGGCGCCAAAGCCCAGTTGCCAGACCGGCAAGCGCGGCTGATTGACCAGCCAGAGGGCAAAGCCGCTGGACAGCATGGCGATCAGCAGCGACAGCGCGGTAATGCCAATGTCGTAACCCAGGGTGATGGGCAGGCTAAACGCCAACATCCCGATAAAATGCATCGACCATACGCCACAGCCCATGGCCAGTGCCCCGCCGGCCATCCACAGGTACACCGCCCGCCCCTTGGCCGTGGCAATGCGGCCGGTCAAATCAAGGGCGGTATAGGAAGCGAGGATCGCCACCAGTAGGGAAATCAGGACCAGTGCGGGGGAATAACTGCCGGTAAGCATGGGGCTTCTCTAGGGATGACAGTGCGAGCGGCATCCATGCCGGGAAAAGCCGGGATTGTAGCGACAAAAATTCTTGGACAGGTGAAATATTGTCACAAGGCCATCACCTGAAATCGCCCTTTGACGAACAGACTTCTCTGTGGCGAACGGGCTTGCCCCGCGCCGGGTGGCGAAGCCGCCCCAATGGCCTCACCAACTGCTGTCAGATAGACCGAGGGGGATGGTTTTGGGGCGGCTTCGCCACCCAACGGGGGACTAGCCCCCTCGCCACAGGGGGGTTGTGGCAGCCTGGAGTTTGCTGCGCAACGCTGACTTTTTGTGGCGAGCGGGCTTGCCCCGCGCTGGGTGGCGAAGCCGCCCCAACAGCCTCACCAACTGCTGTCAGAGATACCGATTACTCTTCGCGTGGCTGCATCTGGCCGTCCCATCCGCCGCCCAGTGCGGCGATCAACTGCACGCTGGCCACCAGCCGGGTCTGCAACAAAGTCAGCACGGTGCGTTCGTTGCTCAATGCCGTGGCCTGGACGTTAACCACATCCAGGTACGCAATCAGGCCTGCCTTGTACTGATTCTGGGTCAGGCGCAGGGATTCGCGGGCAGATTCCAGGGCTTGGTTGCTCACGCCGGCCTCGTCTTCCAGGACCTTGAGCTGGACCATGTAGTTTTCCACCTCGCGGAAGCCATCGAGCACGGTCTGGCGGTACTTGGCCACGGTTTCGTCGTAGGAGGCTTCGGCGCGGTCAACTTCCGCCGAGCGCTGCCCGCCGTCGAACAGGGTCATCGCCAGTTTTGGCCCCACCGACCAGAAACGGTTGGGCAGGCTGATCCAGTCGGCGTAGGTGCTGCTGGAATAACCACCGGCCAGGCTCAGGGTCAGGTCGGGGTAGTAGGCGGTTTTGGCTACGCCGATATTGGCGT
Organism: Pseudomonas sp. WS 5027; assembly: GCF_012985695.1. Classification (NCBI taxonomy): domain Bacteria; kingdom Pseudomonadati; phylum Pseudomonadota; class Gammaproteobacteria; order Pseudomonadales; family Pseudomonadaceae; genus Pseudomonas; species Pseudomonas sp. WS 5027. The sequence goes on from NZ_JAAQWU010000014.1 coordinate 91,576, forward strand.
TGGCGGCGATCACCGCACGCTCGGCCGAAGCGATGTCCGGGCGGCGCTCCAGCAATTGTGATGGCAGGCTGGCAGGGATCTGCGGCAAAGCGGGAATGTCCTTGCTCACCGCCAGGTTGAACGTGGCTGGAGGCTCGCCAATCAACACCGCAATGGCGTTTTCAAGCTGTGCGCGCTGCCAGATCAGGTCGATCATGCTGGCCTGGGTGCTTTTGAGCTGGGTCTGGGCCTGGGCCACAGCGTCCTTGCCGGAGACACCGGCGCGATACTGGTTTTCAGTCATTTGCAGCGAGCGCTGGTAAGTCTCGACGGTGCTTTGCAGCAGGCGGGTCTGCTCGTCCATGACCCGCAGTTGCAGGTAGTTCTGCACCAACTCCGACTGCTGGCTCAAACGCATGGCGGCCAGGTCGGCGGCGCTGGCTTGTTCGCTGGCATTGCTGGCTTCCAGGCCTCGGCGCAACTTGCCCCAGATATCCGCTTCCCAACTGACGCCCAACTGGGTGTTGAGGGTGTCGCGGATACCGCTGCTGGAACTGCTCAGGCTTGCATTGCTGCTGCCTGTGCCCTGGCTGGCGCGGGTTTTGCCGGCGCTCAGGTCCACCGTCGGGAAGAAGGCCCCACGGGAACTGCGTGCGGTAGCCTGGGCCTGGCGGTAGCGGGCTTCGGCCTGGGCCACGGTCTGGTTGGCGTTGTTGAGCTTGTCCACCAGATTGTTGAGTTGCTGGTCGCCATACAACTCCCACCAGGCGCCACGGGCCAGGGCATCGCTGGGCGCGGCCTGGCGCCAGCCCTGGGCTTCTTTGTACTGCGCAGGCTCAGCCACTTGCGGGCGCTGGTAATCCGGGCCAATGGCGCAGGCACTCAGGAGCATGGCGCAAAACACTGTAGGAGCGAGCTTGCTCGCGAAAAACCTGAGGGCGCGGCGGTGAGTCAGGTGCCCAGCGTTTTCGTTGGAGATTTTCGCTGGCAAGCCAGCGCCTACAGGCAGGTGCGTTGCGGTCATAGCGGAGTGTCCAGGGCAGCGTCGGTACGCACCCCGCGCCAGCCGTTGAAACGGTGGCGCAGGCGGTCGAGATAGAGGTAAACCACCGGGGTGGTGTAAAGGGTCAGGATCTGGCTGAACACTAGGCCGCCGATAATCGTCAGGCCCAGGGGCTGGCGCATTTCCGCGCCTTCGGCGGTGCTCAGCAGCAAAGGCAAGGCTCCGAGGATTGCCGCCAGGGTGGTCATCAGGATCGGTCGCAAGCGCAGCAGGCATGCGCTGCGTATGGATTCCAGGGGCTGCATGCCTTCCTTGCGCTCCAATTGCAGCGCCAGGTCGATCATCAGGATCGCGTTCTTCTTCACCACGCCAATCAGCAGGAACAGGCCCAACAGCGAGATCAGACTGAACTCGCCGCCCAGCACGTAGATCGACAACAGCGCGCCGACCCCGGCCGACGGCAGGGTCGAGAGGATGGTCAGCGGGTGGATGTAGCTCTCATACAGAATCCCCAGCACCAAATACACCGCCACCAACGCGCCAAGGATCATGAACGGCTGGCTTTTCTGGGTGGCGGCAAAGGCATCGGCGGTGCCGGCCATCTTGGCGATGACGTCTTCGGGCAAGCCGACCTTGGCAATCGCCCGCTCGATAGCGGCCGTGCCCTGCTCCACCGTGACCCCGGGGGCCATGTCGAAGGCGATGTCTTCGGAAGCGAACTGCCCTTCGTGGCTGACGCGATCGTCGGCCAGGCTGTTTTCGTAGTGGGCGATGGTCGACAGCGGGATCCGTGCGCCGTCGGCGGTAATCACCTGCACCTGATTGAGGGTGATCGGATCCTGGGCGTATTTCGGATTGACCTCCATCACCACCCGATACTGGTTGAGGCTGTCATAGATAGTGGAAATCTGCCGCTGGCTGTAGGCGTTGTTCAGCACCGAGGTGACCATGTTCATGTCGACGCCCAGGCGCTTGGCCTGGTCGCGATCGACAATCAGCGTTACCTGTTGCGCGCCACGGCCTTCGCGGGCGTCGATGGCGGTCAGTTCCGGCAGTTCACGCAGCGCGGCGACCACTTTCGGGTACCACAGGCGCAAGGCGGCCAGGTCGCCACTTTGCAGGATGTAGGAGTATTGCGAGGACGTCTGGTCGCGGCCACCGCCAAATTGCAGGTCCTGGTCGGCCATCAGCATCAAGCGGCCACCGGGCACCAGCGGCACGTCTTTGCGCAGGCGCTCGATCACCGCCTGGGCCGACAGCTTGCGCTCCTTGATCGGTTTGAGCCGCACCAGCATCACGGCGTTGTTGGTGCCGTTGCTGCCACCGATAAAGCCGGCCACGCTTTCCACGGCAGGATCTTTCAACACAGCCTTGCGGAAAATCTCCATCTTCGGCTGCATGACGCTGAATGACAGGCCGTCGTCGCCGCGTACAAAACCGATCAGTTGCCCGGTGTCCTGTTGCGGCATGAAGGTTTTTGGCACCACCACATACAGCGCGATGTTCACCCCGATGGTCACAAACAGGCTGAGCAGAGTCAGGCGTTTGTGCCGCAGCACCCAATCCAGGCTGCGCGCGTAACCCGCGACCATATGGTCGTTGACCTTCTGGCTCCAGCGCTGCAAGCCAGTCTGCTGCCCTTTGTCATGAGGCTTGAGCCAGCGTGCGCAGAGCATCGGGGTCAAGGTCAACGAGACCACCAGCGAAACGATGATCGCCGCCGCCAGGGTGATGGAAAACTCACGGAACAGGCTGGTGACGATCCCGCCCATAAACAGGATCGACAGGAACACCGCCACCAGCGACACGTTCATCGATAGCAGGGTAAAACCGACCTCCTTGGCCCCCAGGTACGCCGCCTTCATCGGCGCGATGCCGTCGTCGATATGCCGCGAGATGTTCTCCAGCACCACGATGGCATCATCCACCACCAGGCCGGTGGCCAGGATCAGGGCCATCAGCGACAGGTTGTTCAAGGAAAAACCGTACAGGTACATGATCGCAAAGGTGCCCACCAGCGACACCGGTACCGCCAGGGTCGGGATCAGCGAGGCGCGGAAATTGCCAAGGAACAGGTACACCACCAGGATCACCAGGGCCACGGCAATCAGCAGGGTCATTTCCGCCTCATGCAGGGTGGCGGTGATCACCGGCGAGCGGTCCATGGCCAGGTTGAGCTTGACGCTGGACGGCAGCACCGCCTGCAACGCCGGCAACTGGTCCTTGATCTGCTTGACGGTCTCGATGATGTTGGCGCCGGACTGGCGGTTGATCACCAGCAACACCGCCGCATCGTTGTTGAAGAAGCCGCTGTTGTAGCGATCCTCGACGCCATCGCTGATCTTTGCCACATCGCTCAGGCGCAACGCCGCGCCGTCCTGGTAGCGGATCAACAGCGGCTCATAGTCCTTGGCCTTTTCCAATTGGTCATTGGCCTGGATCTGCCAGTTACGCTCGCCATCTTCCACCGAGCCCTTGGGCCGGCGCACGTTGGCATTGGCAATGGTGTCGCGTACTTCATCCAGGGATACGCCGTACTGGTCGAGGGCCTTGGGCTCCAGTTCGATACGCACTGCCGGCAGGGAGCTGCCGCCGATCTGCACTTCGCCCACACCCGGCACCTGGGACAGGCTTTGGGAGAGGATGGTGGAGGCCAGGTCATACAGCTGGCCCTTGGGCAGCACGTCCGAGGTCAGCGACAGCACCATGATCGGCGCCTGGGACGGGTTGATCTTGCGATAGGTGGGCATGCTGCGCATGCCGCTGGGCAACAGGTTGCGCGAGGCGTTGATCGCTGCCTGCACTTCTCGCGCCGCGCCGTTGATATCGCGGTCGGAGTCAAATGCCAGGATCACCCGGGTCGAGCCCTGGCTGGACGAACTGCTCAGGGTGGTGACCCCGGCAATCGAACCGAAGGAGCGCTCCAGGGGCGTCGCCACGGTAGACGCCATTACTTCCGGGCTCGCGCCAGGCAGGCTGGCGGAGACCACAATCACCGGGAAGTCGATCTGCGGCAAGGGCGACACCGGCAGCAGGTTGAAACTGACGCCCCCCAGCAACATGATCGCCAGGCTCAGCAGCATGGTAGCTACCGGCCGGCGAATAAAAGGTCCGGAGAGGTTCATGGTTCAACCGGCTCCAGCGTTTCTGGCGTCTTGCGCCAGCGACGGCCAAGGCGGTCGAAGTACAGGTAAATCACCGGCGTGGTGAACAGGGTAAGGATCTGGCTCAACAGCAAGCCGCCGACCATCACCAGGCCCAGGGGCTGGCGCAACTCGGCGCCGGAACCGGTGGCCAGCATCAGGGGCACCGCACCGAACAGCGCCGCCAGGGTGGTCATCAAGATTGGCCGGAAGCGCAGCAGCGCCGCCTGGTAGATCGCGGTCTGCGGGTCCAGGCCCTGGTTGCGTTCGGCGTCGAGGGCGAAGTCGATCATCATGATCGCGTTCTTCTTCACGATGCCGATCAGCAGGATGATGCCGATGATCGCGATCATCCCCAGGTCGTTGCCCGTGAGCAGCAGCGCCAACAGGGCCCCCACCGCTGCCGATGGCAAGGTCGAGAGGATGGTGATCGGGTGGATGTAGCTTTCGTACAACACGCCAAGCACGATGTACATGGTCACTACCGCCGCCAGAATCAGCAGCAAGGTGCTCGACAGCGAAGCTTCGAAAGCCTGGGCGGCGCCCTGGAACTGGGTCTGCACGCCGACCGGCATGCCGATGTCCTTCTGCACCTGGTTGATCAGTTCCACGCCCTTGCCCAGGGCCACACCGGGGGCCAGGTTGAACGACATCATCACCGCCGGGAACTGGCCGATATGGGTGATCGCCAACTGGGCCTGGCGCTGCTCGATGCGGGCCAGGCTCGACAGGCGTACCTGGCCGCCATCGGTGGTTTTCACATGAATCTGGTTCAGCGCATCCGGCCCCAGGCTTTCACCGGATTGGGCCTGTAGCACCACGCGGTACTGGCTGGCCTGGGTGTAGATCGTGGAAATCTGCCGCTGGCCGAAGGCGTCGTACAGCGCATCGGTGATATTGGCGACCGACACGCCCAGGCGCGAGGCGGCATCGCGGTCGATCACCATGTATACCTGCAAGCCTTTGTCCTGCAGGTCGCTGGCCACATCGGTGAGTTCCGGATACTGGCTCAGGGCCTGTACCAGCTTGCCGCTCCACAGTGCCAATAGCTCGGCATCCGGGGACGACATGCTGAACTGGTACTGGGTGCGACTGACGCGGTCCTCGATGGTCAGGTCCTGCACCGGCTGCATGAACAGGCGAATACCCACCAGCTTGTCCAACGTCGGCTGCAGGCGCGCAATCACCTCGACAGCGCTCAGGTCCCGCTCTTTATGGGGTTTGAGGTTGATCAGCAGGCGGCCACTGTTGAGGGTGGCGTTATCGCCATCGACCCCGATGTAGGACGACAGGCTTTCCACCGCAGGATCTTCGAGGATGATCTTCGCCAGTTCTTGCTGGCGCTGGCTCATGGCGGCAAAGGAAATCGACTGCGGCGCCTCGGAAATGCCCTGGATCACCCCGGTGTCCTGCACCGGGAAGAAGCCCTTGGGCACCACCAGGTACAGCACGACCGTCAGGCCCAGGGTGGCGATGGCCACCAGCAGGGTCAGCGGTTGATGCTTGAGTACCCATTGCAGCTTGCGCCCGTAGGCGGCGACCAGCCAGTCGATCCAGGCGCCGCTGGCCTTGTAGAAGCGGCCCTGTTCTTCTTCCTTGGGTTCGCGCTTGAGCAGGCGCGCGCACATCATCGGCGTCAGGGTCAGGGACACCACCAGGGAAATCAGGATCGCCACCGCCAGGGTGATGGCAAATTCGCGGAACAGCCGCCCGACCACATCGGCCATGAACAGCAGCGGGATCAATACCGCAATCAGCGACAGGGTCAGGGAAATCAGGGTGAAACCGATCTGCTTGGCGCCCTTGAGCGCGGCCGCCAGTGGCGTCTCGCCTTCCTCGATGTAGCGGGAAATGTTCTCCAGCATCACGATGGCATCGTCCACCACAAACCCGGTGGCGATGGTCAGGGCCATCAAGGTCAGGTTGTTGATAGAGAACCCGGCCAAGTACATCACGCCAAAGGTGCCGATCAGGGACAACGGCACGGCAATCGACGGAATGATGGTGGCGCTGAAGCGGCGCAGGAACAGGAACGTCACCATCACCACCAAGGCAATGGCGATCAGCAATTCGTGCTGCACATCGGTGACCGAGGCGCGGATGGTCTGGGTGCGGTCGGTGAGCACCGTGACGTCGAGGCCCGCGGGCAGGTTGTCGGTGATGCTTGGCAGCAGCGCCTTGATCCGGTCCACCACCTCGATCACGTTGGCCCCCGGCTGGCGCTGGATATTGAGCAGCACGGCCTGGTTTTCATTGGCCCAGGCGGCAAGACGCTCGTTCTCGGCGCCATCGACGATCTGCGCGACGTCTTTGAGGCGCAGCGGCGCACCGTTGCTGTAGGCCAGGATCAATTCGGCGTACTGCTCGGGCGATACCAACTGGTCGTTGGCATCGAGCATCGACACCCGTGTCGGGCCGTCGAAGTTACCCTTGGGCTGGTTGACGTTGGAGGCGGCGATCAGGCTGCGCACGTCCGCCAGGTTCAAGCCGTTGGCGGCGAGGGCCTCGGGATTGACTTTGATCCGTACCGCCTGGCGCTGGCCGCCGGCGATGCTGACCATGCCGACACCGCTGATCTGCGCGATTTTTTGCGCCATGCGCGTATCGACCAGGTCATTGAGCTTGGGCAACAGCATGGTCTTGGAAGTGATAGCCAGGGTCAGCACCGGGGTATCGGCCGGGTTGACCTTGTTGTACACCGGGGGCGCCGGCAGGTCCGAGGGCAGCAGGTTGCTCGCCGCGTTGATCGCCGCCTGCACCTGTTGCTCGGCGACGTCCATATTGACGTCGAGGTTGAAGCGCAGGGTCAGCACCGAGGCCCCACCGGAACTGGTCGAGGCCATCTGCGTCAGGCCGGGCATTTGCCCGAACTGGCGCTCCAGGGGCGCGGTGACCGCGCTGGTCATTACGTCCGGGCTGGCGCCTGGGTACAGGGTCATGACGCGGATGGTCGGGTAATCCACCTGGGGCAAGGCTGACACCGGCATCAAGCGATAGGCGATCAGGCCAGCCAGGACAATGGCCAGCATACTCAGGGTGGTGGCGACGGGCCTGAGGATGAACAGCCGTGACAGGTTCATGCGCCGGCCTTTTGCGCCTTGCCGGCATCCGCCGCCGGGCTGCTTTCGCCTTGTGCCGCGGGCTTGCCCTGCAAATGTTCAGTGGGTGTGGTGGGCACCTGGTTGCTGTCGTTGACCACTTCCACGTCGGTGCCGTCCTTCAGGCGGTCGGTGCCTTCCAGCACCACGCGGTCGCCCGCAGCCAGGCCTTCCTTGACCACGGTGTTCTGGCCATCGGTATCACCAATGACCAGCGTGCGGATCTTGACCTTCTTGTCACCGTCCAGGGCATAGACAAAAGTGCCGTTGGTGCCGAACTGGATTGCCGCCGACGGCACCAGCACTACGTTTTTCAGGGTGTCGGCCAACAGACGCACGTTGACGAACTGGTTGGGGAACAGCACCTGGTCCTGGTTATCGAAACGGGCCTTGAATTTCAGGGTGCCGGTGGCGACGTCGATCTGGTTGTCCAGGCTCTGCAGTACGCCGGTGGCCTGTAGTTGCAGGTCGCCACGGTCCCACGCCTGCACCGGCAGCTTGTTGCCGGTGCGATAGCGGGCCAACACGGTTTGCAGGCTGTTCTCCGGCAAGGTGAAGGCCACGCTGATCGGTTGGGTCTGGGTGATGATTGCCAGGGCGGTGGTGTCGTTGGCCGCCACCAGGTTGCCGACGTCCAGTTGGCGCAGGCCCACACGGCCGGAGATCGGCGCGCGGATCTGGGTGAATTCAAGGTTGAGCTTGGCGTCATCCACCGCGCCCTGGTTGGTCTTGACCGTGCCCTGGTATTGCAGGACCAACGCGGCGGCGGTATCCAGGGTCTGCTTGGCGATACTGTCCTGCTCATACAGGCCGCGATAACGCTCAAGGTCGACCTGGGCGTTTTTCAGTTGGGCCTGGTTTTGCAGCAGCGTGCCCTGGGCCTGGAGCAAGGCGTTCTGGTAGCTGCGCGGATCGATTTGCGCCAGCAGGTCGCCGGCCTTGACCATCTGCCCTTCTTCAAACGCGATCTTGACCAGTTCTCCCCCGACCCGGCTGCGCACATTGATGGTGTTGAGCGCCGTCACGGTGCCAAGCGCCTTGTAGTACACCGGGAAATCGCCAGTGACCGCCGGTGCGACTCGCACGGGCACCGCAGCACCGGAGCCGCCGAAGCCGGGACGCATCATCCCCGTCTTGCTGGTCCTGGCCGCCGGGGCCTCTTTCTGGGCAGAGCCTGTGGGCCAGAACTTCCAGCACAGGCCGGCAATCACCAACAGGACAAGCAAGCCAAACAGCCAGCGGCGGGAACTACGGGGAGACGATTGCATGGATTGATCAACCATTGGATGCGAGGGCTTCTTCTTTGGGAGGCTGAAAGATAAGCACTGGGGCGCGTTTAGAAAAGCGCCTTTACCGGCTATTTACCTTCGGGCTTACAAACATTTACTTTTCGAGGTGAAACCTCAGCAATTTGGGCTAAACCGCTGAAGCACAAATAAAAACGGCCTGGACTAGGCCAGGCCGCAAGCATGCATCATACGTGTTACTGCAAAGCGACAGTAACGCGCCGGAACAATTACTTCAGCACAGCCAGGGCCGCGTCGTAGTTTGGTTCTTCGGCGATCTCGCGAACCAGTTCGCTGTGCAGCACTTTATCGTTTTCATCCAGGACTACCACGGCGCGGGCGGTCAGGCACTTGAGTGGGCCGTCGGCAATGGATACACCATAGTCAACGGCAAAATCGGCGTTGCGGAAGTCCGACAGGCTCTTCACGTTTTCCAGGCCTTCGGCACCGCAGAAGCGCGCCTGGGCGAATGGCAGGTCGCTGGAGATGCACAGTACAACGGTGTTGTTCAGGTCGTTGGCCTGGGCGTTGAACTTGCGCACCGAAGTCGCGCAGGTCGGGGTATCAACGCTTGGGAAGATGTTCAGTACTTTGCGCTTGCCGGCGAAAGTCGCCAGGGTGACGTCCGACAGATCGCCTGCGGTCAGGGAAAAGTCGAGGGCCTGGGTGCCAACTTGCGGCAACGCGCCTTCAACCTGGACCGGGTTGCCTTTGAGGGTGACTTGAGCCATGAACGGAATCCTTATGCTGGGTTAGATGAAACGAATTCGAGAGGCCGAAGTTAACCACAAAGTGCGATTGACACCTATGGCCGAACACAAAATGTCATGACTGCGCCCGGGCCGGGCGGCTGTGGTTTAATTGCGCCGCTTTTGCCCTGCCCTTGAAGGAATTCATCGTTGAACAATCCGTCTGCCACCCGCGTTCTGGTCATTGGTTATGTCTGGCCGGAGCCCCGCTCCTCGGCTGCGGGCGGGCATATGATGCAGATACTTGAGAGTTTTCTTACTCAAGGCTGGGAAATAACCTTCAGCAGCCCGGCAGCGATCGGCGAACACAAGGCGGACCTCGGCGCACTGGGCATTCGCGAATGCGCCATTGAGCTCAATAACAGCAGTTTCGACGAATTTATCCGGGAACTGGCCCCGGATATCGTGCTGTTCGATCGCTTCATGATGGAAGAGCAGTTCGGCTGGCGTGTAGAGAAGCAGTGCCCGGATGCCTTGCGCGTGCTGGAAACCTCCGATTTGCAGAGCCTGCGCGATGCCCGCCAGCAGCGCTTGAAGGATTACCTCAAGGATCATCCGGCGGCAGATGACTTCGGCCCGCTATTCGCCAAGGCCCTGGACGCCGAATTCCAGCTGATGGCCGATACCGACCTGGCCAAGCGCGAAATCGCCGCGATCTACCGCTGCGATATCAGCCTGATGATTTCCGATGTGGAGATCCAGTTGCTGACCGAACACTTCAAGGTGCCCGCGGCCCTGCTCCACTGGTGCCCGTTGATGGTCGCGCCGGCCACCGAGGCGTTTGTGCCTTATGAAGACCGCGCGCATTTCCTGAGCATCGGCAATTTCCGCCATGCGCCCAACTGGGACGCGGTGTTATGGATGAAAAACAGCATCTGGCCATTGATTCGCCAGCGCTTGCCCGGTGCCCAGTTGCATATCTATGGCGCCTACACGCCACCCAAGGCCACTGCGCTGCATAACCCGGCCCAGGGCTTTCATGTGATGAACTGGGCAGAAGACGCGTTGCAAGTCATGTCAGGCGCACGTATCTGCCTGGCCCCGCTGCGGTTCGGCGCCGGAATCAAGGGCAAGCTGGCCGACGGCATGCTCTGTGGCACGCCCAGTATCACCACGCCCATCGGCGCCGAAGGCATGACCGACGAACAACCGTGGCCAGGGCTGATCGCCCAGAGTGCCACGGCCCTGGCCGATGCCGCCGTGGCCTTGTACCAGGACCGGCAAGCCTGGAACGAGGCGCAGGAACATGGCCGCGTGCTGCTCGCCCAGCGCTATAGCGCGTCACTCCACGGCCCTGCGCTGGTCGAACGCCTGCAACACTGCCGTAACGAACTGGCACAACATCGGCGCAATAACTTTACCGGCAGCATGTTGCGCCATCATCTGCATAAAAGTACCCAGTACATGGCGCAGTGGATCGAGGCGAAAAACCGCACGTTCTAAATGCTGGCGAGGTGCTGCGCAACGGGGCATTATCGGTTGCGCGACCACAATAAAAGCGACGCCAGCATGACTCGAGCCGCGCGAATCACCGACCCCTCCTATGAATTGATGGACGACCACAATGGCCTGTCCATCATCTATCGCCAGCACGGTTTCCCCTGCCCGCTGGTGCGCTGGCATTTCCATAAGGAATACGAGCTGCACCTGATTATTGCCAGCTCCGGCAAGGTGTTTATCGGCGACTACATCGGCAACTTCTATCCCGAAAGCCTGTTCCTCACCGGGCCCAACCTGCCCCATAACTGGATCAGCCAGGTGGCCGAAGATGAGGTGGTGCCCAAGCGCGACATGCTGGTGAACTTTACCGACGAGTTGTTTGATAGCGCGGTTCCGGTCTTCAGTGAGCTCAAGGCTGTGGCGCCGCTGCTGGAGCGGGCGAAGTACGGCATCGAGTTTCGCTGCAAGCACACCATCGCCCAGGCCATGACGCTGATGCAGCAGATAGAAAACGCGCGCGGCGTGGCGCGGCTAGGGCACTTTTTTATCCTGCTGGAAGTGTTGAGTGCCTGTGAGGATTACCAGTTGCTGTCCGGGGTGACCACGCCGCAGTTGGCCGATGAGCACAGCATCGACCGCACTAACCGTGCGGTGGACTATATCTTCGCCCACTACGGCCGGGAGTTGCCCCTCGAAGAAGTGGCCGACCATCTGGGAATGAAGCCGACGTACTTTTCCAGGGTGTTCAAGCAGGCGACCGGGCGCACTTTCATCGAGTTCGTCAACCGCCTGCGCATCAGTAAATCCTGTGAGCTGCTGGCCGATGGTGACAAGGCCGTCACCGATGTGTGCTTTGAGTCAGGCTTCAACAATATCTCCAACTTCAATCGGCGCTTTCAGCAGCTCAAAGGCATGACGCCCTCCCATTATCGACGGCTGGCTATGCAGCGCTTGACCGAGCAGAACCTGGCCTGAGCGCGACGCCGGTAAAAGATCGCTCGTTTGAGTGCAAAAAAGTATCAGTCCTAGTGCGCTCAAGGATTTGTCACCGCGCCTGCAGAAGGCTGTAATCAACGCACACTCTTCCTGCCGTCATGGAAGACACAACAACAATAACTGTCCTTCTGTAGCCCCTGGGCGCAGAAACGGAGTGCGCGATGACTTTCCCAGCAAAAGCACTGCTTGCCTGTACCTGCATGACTCTCAGCGCCGCCAGCCTGGGCGCACAGACCCTGACCATTGCCACCGTCAACAACAGCGACATGATCCGCATGCAAAAGCTGTCGAAAACCTTCGAGGCCGAGCATCCGCAAATCAAGTTGAACTGGGTGGTACTGGAAGAAAACGTCCTGCGCCAACGCCTGACCACCGATATCGCCACCCAGGGCGGGCAGTTCGATGTGCTGACCATCGGCATGTACGAAGCTGCACTCTGGGGCGCCAAGGGTTGGTTGGAGCCAATGAAGGATCTGCCGCCGTCCTACGACCTGGACGATGTATTCCCCTCAGTGCGCGACGGCCTTTCCGTCAAGGGCACGCTGTACGCCCTGCCTTTCTATGCAGAAAGTTCCATTACTTACTACCGCACCGACCTGTTCAAGCAGGCCGGGCTGACCATGCCTGAACACCCGACCTGGGTGCAGATTGGCGAGTTTGCCGAAAAACTCACCGACAAAAGCAAGGAACAGTACGGCCTGTGCCTGCGCGGCAAGGCCGGTTGGGGCGAAAACATGGCACTGATCGGCACCCTGGCCAACGGTTATGGCGCACGCTGGTTCGATGAAAAGTGGCAACCACAATTCAACGGACCCGAGTGGAAAGATGCACTGAACTTCTACGTCGACAACATGAAAAAATCCGGCCCGCCGGGCGCATCCAGCAACGGCTTCAACGAGAACCTGGCGCTGTTCAACAGCGGCAAGTGCGCGATCTGGGTGGATGCCAGCGTCGCCGGCTCATTTGTTACCGACAAGACCCAGAGCAAGGTCGCCGATCACGTCGGCTTCACCTTTGCCCCTCAACAAGTCACCGACAAGGGCAGCTCGTGGCTGTATTCCTGGTCTCTGGCGATCCCGACCAGTTCAAAGGCCAAGGACGCGGCCAAGGTCTTCAGTGCCTGGGCCACTTCCAAGGAGTACGGCGCGCTGGTGGCCAAGACCGACGGTATCGCCAACGTGCCGCCGGGCACCCGCGCCTCGACCTACAGCGAGGAGTACATGCAGGCCGCCCCCTTTGCCAAGGTCACGCTGGAGTCGTTGAAGGTTGCGGATCCGACCAAGCCAACCCTCAAGCCGGTGCCGTATATCGGTATCCAGTTGGTGACCATTCCTGAGTTCCAGGCGATTGGCACCCAGGTGGGCAAGTTCTTTTCCGGCGCCCTGACCGGCCAGCAGACGGTGGACCAGGCCCTGGCGGCCGCGCAAACCACCACCGAGCGGGAAATGAAGCGCGCCGGCTATCCCAAATAACCCAGCCTCACCCCGTAAATGTAGGAGCTGGCTTGCCTGCGATAGCGGCGTATCAGTCACCGAATATGTCGGCTGAACCACCGTTATCGCGAGCGAGCCCGCTCCCACACTGACCGCGCTCCGACTCTCGCTCTGCAAACTGGTTTTGATCCTATGAATGTGCAAACCGCTGCTGCGGATAAACCGCGTAAAAACCGCCTGCTCAACCCCGGCTGGCTCCTCGTCAGCCCCTCGGTGGCCCTGTTGCTGCTGTGGATGATCGTGCCTCTGGGCATGACCCTGTACTTTTCGCTGATCCGCTACAACCTGCTTTACCCCGGCGAAAACCAATTCGTGGGCCTGGAGAACTTCACCTACTTCATCACCGATTCCGGCTTCCTGCCCGGCGCCACCAACACCCTGTTGCTGGTGGGCAGCGTGCTGCTGATCAGTGTGGTGCTGGGCGTGTTGATCAGTGCCTTGCTGGAAGCCAGCGAGTTTTTCGGTCGCGGGTTGGTGCGGGTGTTGCTGATCTCGCCGTTCTTCATCATGCCCACGGTGGGTGCGCTGATCTGGAAGAACCTGATTTTCCACCCGGTGTCCGGCGTGCTGGCGGCGGTGTGGAAGTTGTTTGGCGCGCAGCCGGTGGATTGGCTGGCGCACTACCCGCTGCTGTCGATCATCATCATTGTGTCCTGGCAATGGCTGCCCTTCGCCATCCTGATTCTGATGACCGCCATGCAGTCCCTGGACCAGGAACAGAAAGAAGCGGCGCGCCTGGACGGTGCCGGTCCGATTGCGATCTTCTGGCACCTGACCCTGCCGCACTTGGCCCGGCCCATCGCCGTGGTGGTGATGATCGAGACGATTTTCCTGCTCTCGGTGTTCGCCGAAATCTTCACCACCACCAACGGCGGCCCCGGCTACGCCTCGACCAACCTCGCCTACCTGATCTACAACCAGGCGCTGGTGCAGTTCGACGTGGGCATGGCTTCGGCCGGCGGCTTGATTGCCGTGGTCATTGCCAATATCGCGGCGATCATCCTGGTACGGATGCTCGGCAAAAACCTGACTGACAAGCCTTGAGGGCCGCGCCATGACGCTTCAACAATCCCGCCGCCTGCAAAGCCTGTTGCTCGGCACCCTGGCCTGGGCCATCGCGATCGTGATTTTCTTCCCGATCTTCTGGATGGTACTTACCAGTTTCAAGACCGAAATCGACGCGTTTGCCACGCCGCCACAGTTTATTTTCACCCCTACCCTTGAGAACTACCTGCTCATCAACGAGCGCAGCAATTACGTAAGCTTCGCCTGGAACTCAGTGGTGATTTCCTTCAGCGCCACCGCCTTGTGCCTGCTGATTGCGGTGCCGGCGGCCTACTCCATGGCGTTCTACGAAACCCAGCGCACCAAGGGCACGCTGCTGTGGATGCTGTCGACCAAGATGCTGCCACCCGTGGGTGTGCTGATGCCTATCTACCTGCTGGCCAAGGGCATGGGCCTGCTGGATACGCGCATCGCGCTGATCATCATCTACACCCTGATCAACCTGCCGATTGTGGTGTGGATGGTTTACACCTACTTCAAGGACATTCCCAAGGACATCCTCGAAGCCGCACGCCTGGATGGCGCCACCCTGTGGCAGGAAATGGTGCGGGTGCTGCTGCCCATCGCCAAGGGCGGCCTGGCTTCCACGGTGTTGCTGTCGCTGATCCTGTGCTGGAACGAAGCGTTCTGGTCGCTGAACCTGACCTCGTCGAATGCCGCGCCCTTGACCGCGCTGATCGCCTCCTACTCCAGCCCCGAAGGTTTGTTCTGGGCCAAATTGTCCGCAGTCTCGACCCTGGCCTGCGCGCCGATCCTGATCTTCGGTTGGATCAGCCAGAAGCAGTTGGTGCGCGGTTTGTCCTTTGGCGCAGTGAAATAACGACCCCTTATAAAAGGAGGCCCATCATGGCCAACCTGAAAATCAAGAATCTGCAAAAAGGCTTCGAAGGTTTCTCCATCATCAAGGGCATCGACCTGCAAGTGAACGACAAGGAATTCGTGGTCTTTGTCGGGCCTTCGGGCTGTGGCAAGTCCACTCTGCTGCGCCTGATTGCCGGCCTTGAGGAAGTCACCGAAGGCACCATCGAACTGGATGGCCGCGATATCACCGAGGTGACCCCGGCCAAGCGCGACTTGGCCATGGTGTTCCAGACCTATGCCCTGTACCCGCATATGAGCGTGCGCAAGAACATGTCGTTTGCCCTGGATTTGGCGGGCGTGGACAAGCAGATCGTCGACAGCAAAGTCAGTGAGGCCGCACGTATCCTGGAGTTGGGCCCGCTGCTGGAGCGCAAGCCCAAGCAGTTGTCTGGCGGGCAGCGCCAGCGGGTGGCCATTGGCCGGGCGATTGTGCGCAACCCGAAGATCTTCCTGTTCGACGAGCCGCTGTCCAACCTCGACGCGGCCCTGCGCGTGCAAATGCGCCTGGAGCTGGCGCGCCTGCATAAAGAACTGCAAGCCACCATGATCTACGTAACCCACGACCAGGTCGAAGCCATGACCCTGGCCGACAAGGTGGTGGTGCTCAACAGTGGGCGCATCGAACAGGTCGGCTCGCCACTGGAGCTGTATCACCAACCGGCCAACCTGTTTGTCGCGGGCTTTTTGGGCACGCCGAAAATGGGCTTTCTCAAGGGCAAGGTCACCCGGGTCGAAGGCCAAGGCTGCGAAGTACAACTGGATGCCGGCACCTTGATCAGCCTGCCGTTGCACAGTGCCAGCTTGAGCGTGGGCAGTGCCGTGACCCTGGGCATCCGCCCCGAGCACCTGGAACTGGCCGCGCCGGGCGATACCACCCTCACCGTTACCGCCGACGTTGGCGAGCGCCTGGGCAGCGACACGTTCTGCCATGTGCTCACCGCCAGTGGCGAGCCGCTGACCATGCGGATCCGTGGCGACATGGCCAGCCAGTATGGCGAGACGCTGCAACTGCACCTGGACCCGGCGCACTGCCATCTGTTCGACACCGACGGTGTTGCGGTGGCCCGCCCACTGCGCGCTGCCGCCTGATTTCGCGAGAGCTTTTGATGAAACTCAATAAACACAACCTCAACGTGTTGGCACCTGAAGTGCGCCTGCCGACCTACGCCCTCGCCGACACGCGCCAGGGCATCGCCCATATCGGCGTCGGCGGTTTCCACCGCGCACACCAGGCCTATTACACCGACGCCCTGATGAACACCGGTGTCGGCCTGGACTGGAGCATCTGCGGCATTGGCCTGCGCGCCGAAGACCGCAAGGCGCGGGATGACCTGGCCGGCCAGGACTATCTGTTCACCCTGTATGAACTGGGCGACACCGACGACACCGAAGTGCGAGTGATCGGCGCCATCAGCAACATGCTCCTGGCGCAGGACAGCGCCCAGGCCGTGATCGATAAACTGGCCAGCCCTGAAATCCGCATCGTGTCGCTGACCATCACCGAGGGCGGCTACTGCATCGACGACAGCAACGGTGAGTTCATGGCCCACCTGCCGCAGATCCAGCATGACCTCGCTCACCCTACGGCGCCGCAGACGGTATTCGGTTTTATCTGCGCAGCCCTGAGCCAGCGCCGTGCCGCCGGCATTCGGGCCTTTACCGTGATGTCCTGCGATAACCTGCCGCACAACGGCGCCGTGACCCGCAAGGCGCTGCTGGCGTTCGCCGCGCTGCGCGATGCCCAACTGCATGACTGGATCCAGGCCAATGTGAGTTTCCCCAACGCCATGGTCGACCGCATCACGCCCATGACCAGTACCGCCCACCGCCTGCAACTGCATGATGAACACGGCATCGATGATGCCTGGCCAGTGGTGTGCGAGCCTTTTGTGCAATGGGTGCTGGAAGACAAGTTTGTCAACGGCCGGCCAGCCTGGGAGCAGGTGGGTGTGCAGTTCACCGACGACGTCACCCCTTATGAAGAAATGAAGATCGGCCTGCTCAACGGCAGTCACCTGGCCCTGACCTACCTGGGGTTTCTCAAGGGCTACCGGTTTGTCCACGAGACCATGAACGACCCGCTGTTTGTCGCGTATATGCGCGCCTATATGGACCTGGACGTGACCCCCAACCTGGCGCCGGTGCCGGGCATCGATCTGGAGCAGTACAAGCAGACCTTGGTGGAGCGCTTCTCCAACCAGGCGATTGCCGATCAACTGGAGCGAGTCTGCTCCGATGGTTCGTCGAAGTTTCCCAAGTTCACTGTGCCGACGATCAACCGCCTGATTGCCGAGGGCCGCGACACTGAGCGCGCAGCGCTGGTGGTAGCCGCCTGGGCCTTGTACCTGCAAGGTGTGGACGAGAACGGCGTGCGCTACCCGATCCCCGACCCCCGCGCCGACTTCTGCCGGGCGCTGGTGGCGGATGACGCCTCGATCAGCCAGCGACTGCTGAGTGTGGAAGAGATTTTTGGCCCGGCAATTCCCAACTCACCTGAGTTTGTGGCAGCGTTTGAGCGGTGTTTTGCCAGTTTGCGTGACAAAGGTGTCGCAGAGACCCTGAAGCAGCTGCTCGCCAACCTTCACTGACAAAGCTTGAGCAAAATAATGTGGGAGCGGGCTTGCTCGCGAAAGCAGTGGGTCAGTTGATAGATGTTTGGCTGATACGCCGCTTTCGCGAGCAAGCCCGCTCCCACATTTTGACCGCGTTCCATTGAGCGATAACTATGACCCGGCAATCTCTATTCCTCGGCATCGACTGCGGCACCCAAGGCACCAAGGCCATCGTCCTCGACGCCGCCAGCGGTAAGGTGCTGGGCCTGGGCGCCGCTGCCCACACCCTGATCAGCGGCGCCAATGGCCGGCGCGAGCAGCACCCTCAGGAGTGGCTGGACGCCTTTACCGAGGCCACCCACCGCGCCTTGCAACAAGCCGGCGTGGACGGCCAGGACATTCTCGGCATCGGAGTTTCCGGCCAGCAGCACGGCCTGGTGCTGCTCGATGAACACGGCCAGGTGCTGCGCCCGGCCAAGCTGTGGTGTGACACCGAAACCAGCGCCGAAAACAGCCGATTACTAGAGCACCTGGGCGGTGAAAGCGGCTCCCTGGAGCGCCTGGGCGTAGCGATTGCGCCAGGCTACACCGTGTCCAAGTTGCTATGGACCCTGGAACAACACCCGGATGTTTTCGCACGAATCGCCCATATCCTGCTGCCCCACGATTACCTCAACTATTGGCTCACCGGCCGCGCCTGCGCCGAGTATGGCGACGCCTCGGGCACCGGCTATTTCAATGTACGCAGCCGCCAATGGGACCTTGGGTTGCTGCGTCACATCGATACCAGCGGGCGCCTGGAGGCAGCTTTGCCAGCGTTGATCGAGGCCGACCAGCCCGTGGGCAGCATTCTGCCGGCCATCGCCGAACGCCTGGGGATCAACCCTGGGGCCATTGTGTCCAGTGGCGGCGGCGACAATATGATGGGGGCGATTGGCACCGGCAACATCGAGCCTGGGGTGTTTACCATGAGCCTCGGCTCGTCCGGCACCGTGTATGCATTCGCCGACCAGCCGAATGTCAGCGCCCAGGCCGCGGTGGCGACATTCTGCTCGTCCAGCGGCGGCTGGCTGCCGCTGATCTGCACCATGAACCTGACCAACGCCACCGGGGTGATCCGCGAGCTGTTCGAGCTGGACCTGGTGGCGTTCAACGCCCTGGTGGCCCAGGCCCCGATTGGCGCCGAGGGCGTCAGCATGCTGCCGTTTCTCAATGGCGAGCGCGTCCCCGCCCTGCCCCACGCCACCGGCAGCCTGCACGGGCTGACCATGACCAACATGACCCGTGGCAACCTATGCCGCGCAGTGGTCGAAGGCACCACCTTTGGCTTGCGCCAAGGCCTGGACCTGTTGCGCCAGACCGGCCTGCAAAGCCACAGTATCCGCCTGACCGGCGGCGGCTCGAAAAGCCCGGTGTGGCGGCAGATGGTCGCCGATATCATGGACACCGAAGTGGTCTGTACCGAACAGAGCGAAGCGGCGGCCCTGGGCGCGGCGATCCAGGCCGCATGGTGCCAGTCCGGCGAAAGCCTGCAGGCACTGTGCGCACGCTGCGTCAGCATCGACCCGGCCAGCCGCACCCAACCCGTCGCCGCCAGCGTCAGGGCTTATCAGCAGGCCTATGAGCGCTATCAACAGCTTGTGGCAACCCTTTAAGAGCGAATAACTATGTATCTAGTGTGTGGCGAAGCGCTGTTTGATTTTTTCAGCCAAGAGGATGCCAGCGCACCTGCGTCCCAAGTCAATTTCAAGGCGATTGCCGGCGGTTCGCCGTTCAATGTCGCCGTGGGCCTGCGCCGCCTGGGAATCGAAGCGGGGTTGTTCGCCGGGTTGTCCAAAGATTACCTGGGCCAGCGCCTGCGCCAGGTCCTCAAGGATGAAGGGGTACGCGACGATTACTTGGTGGAGTTTGCCGCGCCGACCACCCTGGCAATGGTTGCCCTGGGGGCCAACGGTTCCCCGCAGTACAGCTTTCGGGGCGCAGGCTGTGCCGATCGGCAGTTGCAGGTCGAACACCTACCCGCCCTCGATGGACGGGTACGCGGCTTGCATTTTGGTTCGTTTTCCCTGGTGGTGCAGCCGGTTGCCGACAGCCTTTTGGCCCTGATCCGCCGGGAAAGCGGCAGGCGCCTGATCAGCCTCGATCCAAATGTGCGCCTGAACCCCGAGCCGGATATCGAACTGTGGCGCCGGCGAGTGGCTGAGCTGGTGCACTATGCCGATCTGATCAAGGTCAGCGATGAAGACTTGCACCTGCTCTACCCCGGCCAGGCGCCAGAAAGCGTGTTGCAAGGCTGGTTGCAGCACCGTTGCCAGCTGATTTTCCTGACCCGTGGCGGCGATGGCGCGAGCGTATTCAGTCGCCAGCATGGCAACTGGTCGGCACCGGCGGTCAAGGTGGTGATGGCCGATACGGTGGGCGCTGGTGACACCTTCCAGGCGGCCCTGATTGCCTGGCTCACCGAGCAGCAACTGGATTCGATGGAAGGCGTACAGGGCCTGGGCCGGGAGCAGATTGACGGCATGCTCAAGTTCGCCATTCGCGCCGCCGCGCTGACCTGTGGCAAGACCGGGCCAGACCTGCCCTATCGTCATCAATTAAACGAGTAACCCCGCGCAATTTCACTTCGTCGTCACTCGCACGCCTCGGGCCACCCAGGCGCCGAGGATGCCGCCGATCAGCGGCGCCAGCCAGAACAGCCAGAGTTGCATCAGGTACTCGGTACCGGCAAACAGCGCCGTCCCGGTACTGCGCGCCGGGTTGACCGAGGTGTTGGTGACGGGAATCGACACCAGGTGAATCAGGGTCAGCGTCAGGCCCACGGCGATCGGCGCAAACCCTGGCGCGGCACCTGGCGCGGTCACTCGCATGACGATAAACACCAGGAAGAACGTCCCCACGCTTTCTACCACCATGGCGGCCAGCAGGCTGTACTGCCCCGGACTCAGCGCACCGTAGCCATTGGCGGCAAACTCGCCGAGTGCAAAGCCCGGCCGACCGCTGGCGACCAGCGCGAGGATCGCCGCCGCGACCGTTGCCCCGGCGACCTGAGCGATGAGGTAAGGCAGCACATCCATCCCCGGCAGTCGTCCTCCAACCCACAGGCCGACCGTGATCGCCGGGTTGAAATGCGCGCCACTGATACTGCCTACCGCGTAGGACATGGTCAGCACACTCAGGCCAAACGCCAGGGCCACCCCGGCAAATCCAATGCCCAGGCCGGGAAACGCGGCCGCCAGAATGGCACTGCCACAGCCGCCGAAGGTCAGCCAGAAGGTGCCGAGAAACTCTGCTGCGATTTTTTGTTGCACGCCCTACCTCAGCCACTGGCGACAGATGTGGCCGGACAGTAGCAGCGCGCGGGGCCGGCGCCGTATCGGATTTGTCTGAGGCTTGCCACACAGCGTACTCTTGGGCCCCTCTGAAACGGCCGAAAGGACTCGCCATGCGCATCAGCTTCCCCTCGCTCGCCACTTTTACCGCCGTGCTGTGCCTGGCCCTCGCGGTTGCCTGGGGCATCCGGCCAGACTGGCTGTTGTGGCTCTGGGGCGTGGAATACTCCGCCGCCAGCGGGCTCGTTGCTCGACGCAATGGCGTGCTGTTCCTGGCTATCGGGATCATGTTTTATCGGTTGCGCCACATGCCCCCATCCCCCCCGCGCAGCGCACTGGTTTCAGGGTTTATCGTGGGCTGCCTGGGGTTGGCGGTGCTGGGGATCGGCGAATGGCTCAATGGCCATGCCGGCCCGGGGATTCTGTTGGCCGTGGGCACGGAGTTGCTGCTGGGCCTGGGGTTTATCCAGGCCCGCGATCCGGCCACGGACTGATCAGTACAGCCTCGCACCCGCTCTGCGCGGAGCGGGCGCATGGGCGTGGGCATGTTTGAGGTCTTCACGCAGCTCGGTGATCAGGTTGCAGATGGCTCGGCTGCTGTTGAGTTTATCGGCCTGGATGCCGGTGAGTTTAATAAGCCTACCCTCGTCACCGTAGACTTCGATGGTCAACGACGCATCCTGTGCCTTGGTGCATTCACAACGTCTGGGCAGGAAACTTCCTTCAATAATGCCGCGTAGTTCCAATTCCGAAAACATGGCTGAACCTCTCCTTTTTTGAGACCGCCAATGAATTTTTATAGATATCAATAGTCTGACCGCCGCGTCAGGACGGTTGACTTCACGCCTTGCCAACCCTGGCAGGCGCTTTCAACTGCAAAGCCTACTCCTTGTGTCTGTCGGCGTAGGATCCTTTCCTCATAAGCACCAGCAACCCTTATATAAGTTGCTGCCGGTTTGCACTACCGGACGTTGGCGTGCATCGTGGCAGCACCTGTTTATCATCCCCAAAGATAAGGACGTCCCATGACCTCTTCTGCCCTCAACATCTTTTCGGTACTGGCCATGACCGTGCTCGCCGCCCAGGCCAATGCGGCCAAGCTTGAAGATATCGCGCCCTACCCCAAGGCCGATGCCGGGCATGTTCGCCAGGTCATCCACTTGCCGCAAAAGCCCCAAGAACAGGACTTCAAGGTCGAAATCCTCGCGGGTAAAACCTTGCCTGTGGACTGCAACCAGCAGCGTCTGGGCGGTGTTCTGGAAGAGAAAAACCTCGAAGGTTGGGGCTACCCGTTTTACCGCCTGGAGAAGGTCAGCGGCCCCATGAGCACGATGATGGCCTGCCCCGATGGCAAGACCCGCGAGGACTTTGTGCCGGTGGTCGGCGATGGTTTTGTGCTGCGTTACAACAGCAAGTTGCCCATCGTTGTATATGTTCCAAAAGATGTCGAAGTGCGTTACCGCATCTGGTCGGCATCGACCACCGTCGAGAAGGCTAGCGAGCAGTAACGCGCAGATCGGCCTTCTGTGGTGAGCGGGCTTGTCGGAACGCCGCATCGCCCGCGCTGGGCTGCGAAGCAGCCCCCCTCAGCCGAATGCGCTGTATCAGATTCTCCGTAGCGCCTGGTTTGGGGCGGCTTTGCCGCCCAGCGCGGGCGATGCGGCGTTCCGACAAGCCCGCTCGCCACAAGGGGGGGCGTCAGGCTTGTGCCGCCACCCGCTCAGCCACGTGGCGCAAACTATCGAAGTTGATATTGGCCCCGGAGTTGATCGCCACCAACGTCTGCCCCAGCACCCCGTTGCGTTGCACATAGCGGCGGATTCCGGCAACCGCCAGGGCACCTGAGGGTTCGGTGATGGAGCGGGTATCGTCGTAGATCAGCTTGATCGCGCTGCACAGTTCATCGTTGCTGACGGTGATGACTTCATCGACATGCTGGCGGCAGATTTCAAAGCCGTAGGCGCCGATCTGCGCCACGGCGGTACCATCGGCAAAGCTGTCCACGCTGGGCAATATCACCCGTTCGCCGGCACGCAAGGCCGCCAGCAGGCAGCTGGAGCCTTCAGGCTCCACGCCAATGACCCGCACCTCTGGTCGTAAATACTTGATGTATGCCGCGATGCCGGCAATCAACCCGCCTCCACCCACCGGTACGAAGATCGCGTCCAGTGCGCCTTGTTGCTGGCGCAGGATTTCCATGGCGACGGTGCCCTGTCCCGCGATGACGTCGGGATCATCGAAGGGCGACACAAAGGTAGCCCCCGACTGTTCGGCCAACTGCAATGCATGGGCCAGGGCGAACGGGAAACTTGCCCCGTGCAGCACCGCGTCGGCGCCCCGGGAGCGTACGCCCAGTACTTTCAATTCGGGGGTGGTGCTGGGCATCACAATCGTCGCCTTGATCCCCAGTTCACGCGCCGCCAGGGCTACGCCCTGGGCATGGTTGCCAGCAGACGCAGTGACCACCCCGCAGGCCTTTTGCTCATCGCTAAGCTGCACCAGCTTGTTATAGGCACCGCGGATCTTGAAGGAAAACGTCGGCTGCAGGTCTTCGCGCTTGAGCAGGATCTGATTACCCAGCAACGCCGATAACGCCGGGGCCGGCTGCAACGGCGTGCGTACCGCCAGGTCGTAGACCGGCGCGGCGAGGATTTTCTTTACGTAATGCTCAAGCAATCCAGCGTCGACCGTGGACTGCGGCAGTGGGCTACTCATGGGTGTCTCCTGGCGTTTGACAGAGCCCTGGAGACGGAAAAACAAAACCCGCCTCTAGGGCGGGTTTGGGTACAGCCGAACGCTATCCCGCCAAATGAGGAATGGCGGTAATAATGCTTGGCTGGGAACTATGGGTTCGAAATGTCATGCAACGAAACTAAACGTCGGCCTGTGACAAGTCAACTGCCGGGGTTTACTAGCGATATACGAAACATATACGCTTTGTATATCCACCCTACACAGTGAAGCTCATGGGCATCGTCAAGATTACTGATCACTTGCATGAACAAATCCGTCTGGCCAGCGCCACCATGGACCGCTCCATCAACGCCCAGGCGCAGTTCTGGATCAAGATCGGCCTGTTGGCCGAGCTCAATCCGCACCTGGCCTACAACGACTTGATCAACAAGCTGCTGCTCGACAAACCCGACCTGATCCGGGGGCGCAGCCAATGATCAAGACCCCTGCACAGATTGCCGTGATGCGCGAAGCCGGGCGCCTTCTGGGCCAGGTATTCAGCATGCTCGACAACCGGGTCGGCGCCGGCCAGAGCACCCTGGAACTGGATGCAGCGGTCGAGGCGTTTATCCGCAATGACCTGCAAGCGCGCCCCGCCAGCCTTGGGCAATACGACTATCCCTTCAGCATCAACACGTCCATCAACGAAGTGGTGTGCCATGGCATGCCCAATGCCAAGGATGTGTTGAAGGATGGCGACATCGTCAATATCGACATCACTCTGGAAAAAGGCGGGTTTATCGCCGACTCCAGCAAGATGTACATGATCGGCGCCGTCACACCCAAGGCCCGGCGCCTAGTGGAGCAGACCTTCGAAGCGATGTGGACCGGTATCCGCCAGGTCAAACCCGGCGCCCGCCTGGGGGATATCGGCCATGCGATCCAGAGCCACGCCCAGGCCAACGGCTACAGCGTAGTGCGCGAGTATTGCGGCCATGGGATTGGCCGGGAAATGCACGAAGAGCCGCAAATCCTGCACTTCGGCCGCCCGGGCACAGGCCTGACCCTGCGCGAAGGCATGGTGTTCACCATCGAGCCGATGCTCAACCAGGGCAGCGCCAAAGTGCGCAGCCTCAAGGATGGCTGGACCGTGGTGACCCGCGACAACAACCTGTCGGCCCAGTGGGAACATACGGTGGCCGTCACCGCTGATGGTTTTGAAGTGCTGACGCTACAGGCGGGCGCCTGAGTCTTCGAATACCGGCGGCAACGCAGGTCCCGGTCACCCTGCTTTGCCGCCACCCCTGGCAATCCGCCTGAGTCCCAGCACCATCCCTGCGGCGCCCAACGCCATCGCCAGCAAAAACAGCGGGTATGCCACCCACCACGGCGTCCCGGCCGTCATCATGCTGAACTCGGACATGCCGCCAATGCTGGCGATCAGGTTCAGCGGCAGGAACACTACGTTGATCAGCGTCAGCTTGCGCAACAGGTTGTTCATGCTGTTGTTCATCAGGTTGCCCCGGGCGTCGATCAGCCCGGAGAACACATTGGAATAAATCTCCGCCTGCTTGTAGCACTGGTTGTTCTCGATGATCAGGTCGTCGATCAGGCCCAGGGTCTGCGGGCTGAAATGCTCCTTCTCGCCATGGTTGCGCAAGCGCGTCAAGACCGCGCCGTTACTGTGCAGCGCGTTGATGTAATAGATCAGGCTCTCGCTGAGGCTGAACATCTGCATCAGGTGGCGGTTGCTCATGGAGGCGTTGAACTGCTGCTGCAACTCCCGGGCGACCAGCTTGATCACCTTGAGGTGGCCCAGATAGTGGTGGATGTTGTTCAGTAGCAGATCCAGCAGCACATCCAACGGTGTATGCAACGACCGGCGCGCGCCCAGGCCGGACAACTGGCTGTCGTCGGTGGCAATCACCAGCAGACGGTCCGGTGAAAACAGCAAGCCACAGGAGGACACTTCAAACACCAGGTTGCTGCCCCCGGAGTAGTTTTGCGGGCGCTTCCAGATCAGAAACAGATTGTCTGGATGGAACTCGATACGCGACACCTCGTCCGGGTCCAGTGCCGACGCCAGCGCGTGCTCATCGACCTTGTAGCGCTCGTGCAGCAATTCACGCTCATGGCTGTCGGGATTGCTGAACAGCAGGATCTCGGCACTTTCGCGCTCGGTGCGACGCAGCACGCCCTCGTTGAGTTCAAAGCGGATCACCAGACCTGGCCCTGGCGCTTGAGCTCCAGGCGGCGCACGAACTCTTCGAGCACCAGGGAGTACAGGTCGTCTTGCAGGTAGGCGTCTTCGATCCCGGCATCCATGTTCGGGTTGTCGTTGACTTCGATCACCACCACCTTGTCGCCGGACTGCTTCAAGTCCACGCCGTACAACCCATCGCCAATCAGGTTGGCGGTCTTGACGGCCAGTTCCACCACGGCCTTGGGGGCCTCGTGCACCGCCAGGGTCCGGCACTCGCCGTTGATGTCCTGGCCGATGGCCTTGTGGTTGTAGATCTGCCAATGGCCCTTGGACATGAAGTACTGGCAGGCAAAGATCGGCTTGCGGTTGAGTACGCCAATGCGCCAGTCGTACTCGGTATAGAAAAATTCCTGGGCCAGCAGCAACACCGAATGTTCGAACAGCTCGGCGGTGGCGGCCAGCAGCGCCTCCTGGCTTTCCACCTTGATCACCCCCCGGGAGAAACAGCCGTCGGGGATTTTCAGCACCAGGGGGAAGCCCAGCCGCTCGCCAACCCGCTCGAAGTCTTCCGGTCGCTCCTTGTACAGAATCTCGGTGGCAGGCATGCCCAATTGATGGCTCTTGAGCATATCCGTGAGGTAGACCTTATTGGTGCAGCGCAGGATCGACGCCGGGTCGTCCATCACCACCAGCCCTTCACTCTCGGCTTTCTTGGCGAAACGATAGGTGTGGTTGTCGACACTGGTGGTTTCACGGATCAATAAGGCGTCGTATTCGGCCAGGCGCGCGTAGTCCTTGCGTTCGATCAGCTCCACATCGATGCCCAGGCCCTTGCCCACCCGCACGAAATTTTCCAGGGCCTTGGCATTGGACGGTGGCAACTGCTCCTGGGGGTCATGCAGGATCGCCAGGTCATAACGGGCCAGACGCCGGGAACGCGGTTGACGCCAGATCCTGCGGCTGAAGTTGTCCAGCGCATGGGCGAATTGATCTTCCTGGTCATCACGCAACTTATGTAATACCCCGGACTTGATGCCTTCGATATGCCAGCCGTTATTCTTGCGAAACTCAACTAACAAAATCGGACACGGAAAGGCTTCAAACAACTGCCGGGCTAAATCCTGCAACGGATCGATATTGGTTCGACCAAAATAAAGTGTCAGGGTAAAACCTTCGGTATTACTGTAGAGGTGATGGCTCAATGCTTTATCGAGGGTTTTATCCAGGTCATCCAGGGCCAGGCCATACAAGGATTTTTTCGTCAATTCGCTGATGGTGCGCACCGACGGAATTACCTTGTGCCCCCGCGCCTCGGCCAGCAGCGAGCAGTAGTAACCATGCCCCAGGTACTTGTAGCTGCGGCACAGGTTGATGACCTGCACCCGTTTGCCGGCCTCGTTCTCCCGGGGGTGTTCGAGGTACTCCTGGGCAGTGACAATATCTTCACTGGGGAAGTACGAGGCCCAATCTTCCTTGCGTTCAACAATAATCACCACTTGGCTTGCACTCTTGGGCGGAGTGGAAAAATATCCGCCGCAAGTGATTGTCGCCGCGACAGTTTGCTCGGATACTTCTCGCCAATGACTTTGTACCGCTGACATATTGATTGATCCGCTAGAGAACTTGACCTTTTCTATTAAGCACGATCTTTCAGAGAAGTCTCGTTTAGTTACGCAACTTTTACGGCGGTTATATGACTCTTTCTTTTCGCGTTGCAACCCTTGATGACTTGCCAGCACTGGTGGCCTTGGAACAGCACTGTTTCACCACAGACCGGCTGTCTTCCCGCAGTTTCCAGTGGATGATCAGCCGCGCCCACGCGCAGTTACTGGTGGCTGAAAACGCCGGACAATTGCTGGGTTATGCCCTGGTGCTGTTCCATCGCGGCACCTCATTGGCGCGCCTGTACTCCCTGGCCATCGCCGCGCCGGCTCGGGGCATGGGCCTGGGCAAGCAATTGCTGGCGCGCATCGAAGCCTGCGCGTTGGCACACGACTGTGCGTACCTGCGCCTTGAGGTGCGCACCGATAACCCAGGTGCCATCGCGCTGTATGAACGCAGTGGCTACCGGCGCTTTGCCCTGATCAACGATTATTACGCCGACCATACCGACGCCCTGCGCCTGGAGAAACGTATCCTCCAGCACGCTGACGCGCGGGCCTTGAGCGTGCCCTACTACCAGCAGACCACCGACTTCACCTGCGGCGCCGCCTGCCTGCTGATGGCCATGGGCGCCCTGGTACCTGGGCGTGAGTCTGTGCGCCGCGAAGAACTGCAGATCTGGCGCGAGGCAACCACCGTGTTCATGACCGCCGGCCACGGCGGTTGCAGCCCCCAGGGCCTGGCCTTGGCCGCCTGGCGCCGGGGCTTTCGCGTGCACATGCAGGTCAACGTCCGTGGGCCGCTGTTTCTCGATGGGGTGCGCGCCCCGCATAAAAAAGAGGTCATGCGCCTGGTACATGAGGGATTCGAGGAAGAGTTGGCCAACAGTGATGTGCAACAGGTGTTTGGCGGCGCGTTGGATCTGTCGCAGGTCCTGAACGCCGGTGGTCAGCCCCTGGTGCTGATCAGCAGCTACCGGCTGACGCGTTCCAAGTCACCGCACTGGGTGATCGTGACCGACTGCGATCAAGAGTTTGTCTACCTGCATGATCCCGACGTGGACCATAGCCAGCACCGCCAGCCCATGGACTGCCAGCATTTGCCGGTCAGCCACGGGGAGTTCGAGCGGATGTGCCGCTTTGGCAATAACCAGCTACGGGCGGCGGTGGTGTTATACCGGTAATGCCACCGGCCTGGCGTTGCCGGTCGCCGCGGCCTTGGCTTCCAGCTCGCGCACCAGGGGCAATACGCGCTGGCCGAAATACTCCACCTCCTCCTGGAAGTGCAGGAAGCCCGCCAGCACCAGGTCCACGCCCACCGCCTTGAGCGCGACGATACGCTCGGCAATCTGCCGTGGCGTGCCGATCAGGTTGGTCTTGAAACCGTCGTTGTACTGCACCAGGTCGGCGAAACTGGACTTGGCCCAGTTGCCCTCGCCTTCCGGCGATGCCTTGCCCGCTTGTTTGGCGGCATCACCGAAGGCATTGACCGCCTGCGGGTCTGCCTTGTCGATGATCTCGGCCAACACCGCCTGAGCCTCTTGCTCGGTGTCGCGGGCGATCACAAACGCATTGACCCCGACTTTGACCGAATGGTTATTGGCCGCCGCCTTGGCGCGGATATCGTCGACCTGGGCCTTGATCCCCTCCGGCGTGTTGCCATTGGTGAAATACCAATCCGACACCCGCGCCGCCATATCCCGGGCCGCACGGGAGCTGCCCCCCTGGAAAATCTCCGGGTGCGGTTGGCCCAGGGGTTTGGGTTTGAGGCTGTAATTGTTGAAACGGTAGAAATCGCCCTTGAAGGTGAAGTCGTCCTGGGTCCAGATGCCTTTCAAGGCGCGGATGAACTCCTCGGAACGCCGGTAGCGCTCGTCATGCTCCAGCCAGTGTTCACCAATGGCCTGGAACTCGCCCTTGAACCAGCCGCTGACGATATTCACCGCCACCCGGCCATGGGTCAGTTGATCGATGGTCGCCAGTTGCTTGGCCGCCAGCGCCGGCTGCCAGGGCCCCGGCAGGATCGCCGCGATCACTTTGAGTTTGCTGGTGGCGGCGAGCAACGCGTGGCTGAAGGCTACGGATTCATGCTGGTACTCGGCGCCGTAGCCGGCGGTGAAGCGGATTTGCGTCAAGGCATATTCAAACCCCGCCTCCTCTGCCAACTGGGCCAGTTTGCGGTTGTAGTCGATGCCCCAGTCGGTGCGTTGTTCGACCTTGCTCACCACCAGGCCACCACTGACATTGGGCACCCAATAGGCGAATTTTACGGCTTGCTGAGTCATCGTTCGGTACCTCGCACACAGGGATGGTGCAGGTTGTGGAGCAGCAAGCGTGCCAGCGTGGGCGAAGCCCCGTGGCAGGCGCACCCTGCCATTCCGAGCGCGGATGGGGCAATGTTGCCCAGGCGGAGAATTTGTTGGATCACTGTTGCTGGCACAACACTTTCAGGTGATGGTGTGTTGCAACAGTCGCCGTAACAATTGGTTATAGGTAAGCTATGGGGCTTTCGCGCAGCCCCTTTCTGCGCCTCGCCGAAAATAAGTCGACTCCATGCCTTTTGAACTCAGCGTTGACCTCACCACTCTGGCCATTCTCGCCGTGGTTGCCTTTATCGCCGGTTTTATCGATGCCATTGCCGGCGGTGGCGGTTTGCTCACCACCCCGGCCTTGCTCACCGCCGGCATGCCGCCCCATCTGGTACTGGGCACCAATAAATTGAGTTCAACCTTTGGCTCGGCCACCGCCAGTTTCACCTTCTACCGGCGCAAGCTGTTCCACCCGCGCCAGTGGGTGCATGCCATTGTTGGCACCCTGGTCGGCGCGCTGGTGGGGGCCATTGTCGCCCACTACCTGCCCGCCGAATGGCTGAACAAGATGCTGCCGGTGATTGTCTTCGCGTGCGGCATCTACCTGTTGTTTGGCGGCACGCCCAAGGCGCCGCTGGACGCGGATGCGCCGATCAAGAAGAAATGGCAATCAACCCAGGGCTTCGGCCTGGGCTTTTATGATGGCGTGGCAGGCCCCGGCACCGGCGCGTTCTGGACCGTCAGCACCCTGCTGATGTACCCCGTCGACCTGGTCAAGGCCAGCGGTGTGGCACGCAGCATGAACTTCGTCAGTAACGCCGCAGCGCTGTCGGTGTTTATCTTCAATGGTTCGGTAGACTGGATTGTCGGCCTGAGCATGGGCCTGTCGGTGATGGTCGGCGCGTTCTTTGGCGCCCGCAGTGCCATCAGCGGCGGCGCCAAATTCATTCGCCCGGTGTTTATCACCGTGGTCCTCGGTCTGACCGTGCGCCTAGCCTGGCAGCACTGGTTCAGCGTGGCCTAGACGGCGCGCCACATACAGGTCGATCAGGTAGCGGGCAATCGAGCGCGACGCCGGCAGCGGTGGCAACTGGTGGATGTTGAACCACTGCGCATCCTCAATCTCATCGGCCTGGGGCACGATCTCACCCCCGGCATACTCGGCGTGAAAGCCCAGCATCATCGAGTGGGGAAACGGCCAGCACTGGCTGCCCACATACTGAATGTTCTGCACCTCGACCTGCACTTCCTCGCGCACTTCGCGGATCAGGCAGTCTTCGGCAGACTCCCCCGGCTCGGCAAACCCGGCCAGGGTGCTGTAGACCCCGGTGACGAAACGCGGTGAACGGGCCAGCAGAATCTCATCGCCACGGGTGATCAGCACAATCATGCTCGGTGAGATGCGCGGGTAACTGCGCAGGTCGCAGGCCTGGCAGAACATCGCGCGCTCTCGGGGCACCTGCACCATCGCCTGGCCGCAACTGCCGCAAAACCGGTGCTCGCGGGCCCAGGTACCGATTTGCGCGGCATAGCCCAGGACTTTGTACAAACGGTGGTCGCCTTGCAGCATAAAGGCCCGCAAACCTTGCCAACGGCACCCTGGCACATCGCCTGGACTGTTCAGTTCCAGCAGATACACGGGCTCACCGTCCAGATGACCAATACCGTGCTCGGCCAACACCGAAAGGTCCTGGCGCTTGAGCCATTCCCTGGGAAACAGCGGCCCGTTGTCATCGAGTAAAAAACCTTCGCGACTACGGGCCACAGCCCAGCCGCCAGGGGCGTCGTTGTCCAGCAGCGTTGTGGTAATCCAGCCTGGGGTCATGTTCAGTCAATCCACGAATTCGGGTTTCTGCTTACTCATATGGGCCGCAATGGCCACGCGCAGGTCGTTGGATTGCAACATAGCAGCGTTCCAGGTGGCAACGTATTCCAGGCCATCGTTGATGCTGTGGTCACGCATGTAGCTGATCATGGCCTTGGTGCCGGTCACAGCAATCGGTGATTTGGCGGCGATTTGCGCGGCAAGCTCCATGACCCCGGCCAGCAGGCTTTGGTGATCGGCAAAGGTGCGGTTGACCAGGCCGATGCTACGCGCTTCTTCGGCGCCGAAGGTGCGGCCGGTGTAGGCCAGTTCACGCAACATGCCGTCGCCGATGATGCGCGGCAGGCGTTGCAGAGTGCCGACGTCAGCGGCCATGCCGATGTCGATTTCCTTGATCGAGAACTGCGCGTCGTCAGCGGCATAGCGCATATCACAGGCGCTGATCAGGTCGATGGCGCCGCCGATGCAGTAACCCTGAATCGCCGCCAGCACCGGCTTGCGGCAGTTGTCGACGGCATTGAACGAGGCCTGCAATTGCAGGATCTTGCGCCGCAGCAAGCGTGCATTGCGCCCCACGTCCTTGCCAAACTCGTTGGCCACCGAGGCCAGCATCATCAGGTCGATGCCCGAGGAGAAATGCTTGCCGGCGCCACTCAACACCACAGCGCGCACGGCGTCGGTGTCTTCGACCCACTGGAAAATCTCGATGATTTCGCTCCAGAACGCGGCGTTCATGGCATTGATTTTTTCTGGGCGATTAATCTGCACATGGGCGACGTTGCCGTGGAGTTCGACGACAAAGGCTTGGTATTCGGACATGGCAGTGATCCTTGGCTGGCGGCTGATAAGGCCCGAACTATAGCAAGGGTGCGTCAGGGGCGGTAAGGCTGCGCATATGCCAAAAGCAGGACTGCATAACTGCACGCCGTGGGCGTGTTGTGGTGAGGGGGCTTGTCCCCCGTTGGGCTGCGAAGCAGCCCCAGTCCCTCAAGCTCTCCGAGTTTTTTCAGACAAATAGAGGTGGCTGGTTTTGGGGCTGCTGCGCAGCCCAACGGGGGACAAGCCCCCTCGCCACAACAAGCCCTCCTAACCACAATAGGCCCCTAGGCACAACAGGCCCTCTGGCCACACTGTTCAGGTGGGCAACCACAGGCGCATGCGCGCGCCGCCCAGTGGCGAGGCTTGTGCGGTGAGTGTGCCGCCCTGCGCCTCCACCGCCCGGCGGCTGATTGCCAGGCCCAGGCCGAAGCCACCGGTGGCGCGGTCGCGGCTACGGTCCAGGCGGTAGAACGGCTCGAAAACCCGTGCGCGCTGTTCTTCGGGGATGCCAATCCCATCGTCATCCACCCAGATTTCGCAACCCTTGGCGCAGACCTTGACGCCAATCTGAATGCGCCGTTCGCAATAGCGCATGGCATTGCGCAGCAGGTTTTGCAGGGCGCGGGCGGTAAGGCGTGGGTCGAGGGTAAAACGCTCCACGGCACAGTCCAGCACCACATCAATCACGATCTCGGGGTTTTCCAGTTCGTCGTCGATGCTGCCCAAAATGCTGTCGATAAACTCATCGAGCACCACGTCCACCCGTTCGGGCAGTTGCGCCGGGTTTTGCAGGCGGCTGTAGGACAGCAGTTCCAGCACCAGTTCATCCAGTTCACGGATGTGCGCCACCAGGCCTTGCAGGCGTTCGCGGCTGGCCGCCGGCTGGTCTTCGGACAACGCCAGGGCCAGGCCGAAATCCAGGCGGGTCAGCGGGGTGCGCAGTTCGTGGGAGACGGCGTTGAGCAAGTCACGCTGCTGATTAAGCAGGTGTTCGATATCGTTGGCCATGGTGTCGAACACCGCCGCCAGGCTGCCGATGTTGGAGCTCGCCGGAATGTGCGTGCGTTCTTCCAGATGGCCACGGCCCAGTTGCGCGGCAGTGGCCTTGAGGCGTTCCAGGTCGCGCCAGTGCGGGCGCAGCCAGATCAACAGCCCCCCCAGCAACGCCGCGCCGATCAGCACGTTCATGCTCCAATACAGCAGGTTCATGTCCAGCGGGTCGGGCGGGATGGTCAGCTTGACCGCCAACTGCTCATTGAGTGGCGAGCTGATTTCTTCCATCCAGCCCCACTCCCCCAGGCGGATCACCGGTTTGCCCTGTTCCAGCAACCGCTCCTCGGCTGGGGTGTAGCGCGCGTCCTGGCGATGCAGCAATTGCACCTTCAACGGTGCGAAGTCCCGGCCCAACTGGTCGGTGACCTCCGACCAGCGCTCCACCGGACGGCTGTGGTACTGGCGCACGATCAGGCTCTGCAAGCCCCGGGATTGCTCGATGTTGTAGTTCATGTAGCGGTTGTGGAAGACCTCGATGATGCCCATGGGGATCAGGTAGATCGCCGCGCTGTAGGTCACGATGGTCAGCAGGT
Source organism: Pseudomonas sp. WS 5027 (assembly GCF_012985695.1). Lineage (NCBI taxonomy): Bacteria > Pseudomonadati > Pseudomonadota > Gammaproteobacteria > Pseudomonadales > Pseudomonadaceae > Pseudomonas > Pseudomonas sp. WS 5027. The sequence continues at coordinate 125,589 of NZ_JAAQWU010000014.1, forward strand.
AGAGACGGATCAGGACGCGGAACATGGTGTCAGCATTCCCACTCGGAACGGCTGAACAGGTAGCCCTTGCCCCACACCGTCTTGATCTTGCGGGCTTCGCCGGCATGGTCATCGAACTTGCGGCGCAGTTTGGAAATGGCCACGTCCACCGAGCGGTCGGTGCCGTTGAACTCGATACCCCGCAGGCGCTGCAGGATCTGGTCGCGGCTGAGTACTTCACCTGCATGCCGGGCCAGCACCACCAGCAGGTTGTATTCGCCGCTGGACAGCTCCACCACCTGCTCGCGCCAGGTCACGGAGCGCTCCGACAGGTCGATGCACAGGTTGCCCATCAGGATCTGGTCATTGGCCGCCTGTGGCTCGCTGAGGCTGCTGCGGCGCAGCAAGGTGCGCACCCGGGCCAGCAACACCCGTGGCTCGCACGGTTTAGTCACGTAGTCATCGGCGCCCATTTCCAGGCCCAGCACCTGGTCATGGCTGTCATCGCGGGCAGTGAGCATCAGGATCGGCAGGCCCGCCGAGTCGGCGCGCAGCAGGCGGCAGACTTGCAGGCCATCAAGGCCAGGCAGCATCAGGTCGAGGATGACCAGGTCCGGTGGATTGAGCCTGGCCCGTTCGCGCACATGGTCGCCACGGCTGAGCACATTGACGTGATAGCCATTGCGTTCAAGGTAACTGGCAATCAGCTCGGACAGCGCGGCGTCGTCTTCGACCAGGAGGATGTTGGGCATGGTGTTTCCAATTAATACGGTTTTTTGTCGTACACAAATCCAATGTGGGAGCGGGCTTGCCCGCGATGGCGGTGCATCAGTCGCGAATGTATCTACTGACACACCGCTATCGCGGGCAAGCCCGCTCCCACATTAGATCGTCATTGTTCAGAAGAGCTTGTTAGGATCCACAGCCGTGAAGGATATACGCACGCGCCTCGGTGTGCGCCGCACCTTACATTTCTTCACACACCGCCTACACAGCTTCACAGCACTGAGCCGGGCGCGTCCGTAGGATGCGCCAGTCAATATTGGGATAAGAGCATGTCAAAGAATCTGTTTGCGCCGTTTTGCCTGCTGGCACTGACGTTGGCCCTGGGTGCCTGTGGCAACTCCGCGGACGAGGCCCCGCAAATGCCCCTCGCCAAGGTACGGATCGAAACCCTCGAAGCCAAACCCCTGTCCATCAGCAGTGAACTGAGCGGGCGAATTGCCGCACCGCGCATTGCCGAAGTGCGCGCACGTGTGGCCGGCGTGGTCTTGCAGCGGGTGTTCAACGAAGGCCACGACGTCAAACAGGGCGACGTGCTGTTTCGTATCGACCCGGCGCCGTTCAAGGCTGACCTCGACAGCGCCCAGGCGAGCCTGCGCAAGGCCGAAGCCAATGCCTTCCAGGCGCGCCTGCAAGAGCAGCGCTATAGCCAGTTGGTCGAAGGCAATGCCATCAGCGCCCAGGACTACGACAACGCCCGCGCCGCCGCCCGGCAGACTGCCGCCGATGTCGCGGCCAACCAGGCCGCGGTGCAACGCGCCAAGCTCAACCTCGGCTATGCCACGGTGACAGCGCCGATCTCCGGGCGCATCGGCCGGGCGCTGGTGACCGAAGGCGCACTGGTGGGCCAGAACGAAGCCACGCCCATGGCATTGATCCAGCAACTGGACCCGATCCACGCCGACCTCACCCAGTCCACCCGCGAACTCAATGACCTGCGCCGGGCATTCCGCGCCGGGCATTTGAAGCAAGTGGGCCAGGACCAGGCCAAGGCCACGCTGATCCAGGATGACGGTAGCCTGTACCCGCTGCCGGGCAAGTTGCTGTTCGCGGAGATTTCCGTGGACCCCGGTACCGGGCAGATCAACCTGCGCAGCGAATTCCCCAACCCGGACCTCGACCTGTTGCCCGGCAGCTTTATCCGCGTGCGCCTGGAGCAGGCGGTCGACCAGCAAGGCCTGAGCGTGCCGCAGCGCGCAATCACCCGCGACAGCGCCGGTATCCCCATGGTGTTGCTGGTGGATGCCGAACAGAACGTCAGCCAGCAACCGGTGGAGTTGGGCGCCGCGGTCAACGACCGCTGGGTGGTCAACAGCGGCCTGAAGGCCGGTGACCGCATCATCGTCGAGGGCCTGCAACATGCGCGCCCCGGTGAAAAAGTCGAAGTGGATGCCAGCCCCGAGCCCGTCGCCCAGGCAGCCGGCCAGTAATCAAAGGGATCAGAGACAATGCCGCAGTTCTTTATTGACCGCCCGATCTTCGCCTGGGTGGTCGCCCTGTTTATCCTGCTGGCCGGCGCCCTCGCCATCCCGCAGTTGCCGGTGGCGCAGTACCCCAACGTCGCGCCGCCGAAGGTGGAAATCTACGCGGTGTACCCGGGCGCTTCAGCGCAGACCCTGGACGAAAGCGTGGTCAGCCTGATCGAGCAGGAGCTCAACGGTGCCGACCACTTGTTGTATTTCGAATCCCAGAGCAGCCTCGGCTCGGCCACCATCACCGCGACCTTCCAGCCAGGTACCAACCCGGAAATGGCCCAGGTCGATGTGCAGAACCGCCTCAAGGCCGTGGAGCCGCGCCTGCCGCAAGCCGTGACCCAGCAAGGCCTGCAGGTGGAGAAAGTGTCCGCCGGTTTCCTGCTGCTGGTGACCCTGACCTCCAGTGACGGCAAGCTCGACGACGTGGCGCTCAGCGATTACCTGGCGCGCAACGTGATGAACGAGCTCAAGCGCCTGGACGGGGTGGGCAAGGCCCAGTTGTATGGCGCCGAGCGGGCGATGCGGATCTGGATCGACCCGCAGAAACTAATCGGTTTCAACCTGACCCCGGCTGACGTGAATGCCGCGATCACCGCGCAGAACGCCCAGGTTTCGGCGGGCAGCATTGGCGATTTGCCGGGCACCAACACCCAGGAAATCACCGCCTCGATTCTGGTCAAGGGCCAGCTCTCCACCCCGGCCGAGTTTGCCGACATTGTGCTCAAGGCCAACCCGGACGGCTCCACCGTGCGCATTGGCGATGTGGCGCGGGTCGAGATCGGCAGCCAGGAGTACCAGTTCTCCACGCGCCTGAACGGTAAGCCCTCCACCGCCGTCAGTGTGCAGCTGTCGCCGGGCGCCAATGCCTTGAGCACGGCGACCCTGGTGCGGGCGAAGATGGATGAGCTGTCGCGCTATTTCCCGGCCAATGTCGAGTACAAGATCCCGTACGACACCTCTCCGTTCGTCAAGGTCTCGATCACCAAAGTGATCTACACCCTGCTGGAGGCGATGGCGCTGGTGTTTGCGGTGATGTTCCTGTTCCTGCAGAACATCCGCTACACCCTGATCCCGACGCTGGTGGTGCCGATTGCGCTGATGGGCACCTTCGCCACCATGCTGTTGCTGGGGTTCTCGATCAACGTGCTGACCATGTTTGGCATGGTGCTGGCCATCGGCATTCTGGTGGACGATGCAATCGTAGTGGTGGAGAACGTCGAGCGGATCATGGTCACCGAGGGCCTGTCGCCCAAGGAAGCCACACGCAAGGCCATGGGCCAGATCACCGGCGCGATCATCGGGATTACCCTGGTGCTGGTGGCGGTATTCCTGCCGATGGCCTTTATGCCCGGCTCGGTGGGGGTGATTTACCAGCAGTTCTCGCTGTCGATGGCCACCTCGATCCTGTTCTCGGCGTTCCTCGCCCTGTCGTTGACCCCGGCCCTGTGCGCCACGTTGCTCAAGCCGATTGCCAAGGGCGAGCATCACGCCAAGGGCGGGTTCTTTGGCTGGTTCAACCGCCGCTTCGAGCAACTGACCGACCGCTACGAAGGCTGGGTGGCCTATGCCCTCAAGCGCAGCGGCCGCTACTTGTTGATCTATCTGGTATTGCTGGTGGGCATGGGGTTGCTGTTCAGCCGCCTGCCCGCTTCGTTCCTGCCGGTGGAAGACCAGGGCTACACCATCACCGATATTCAGCTGCCACCAGGCGCGAGCAAAAACCGTACGGTACTGGTGGCTGAGCAGATCGAGGCGCATAACGCCACCGAGCCAGGCGTCGGCGATACGACGATGATCATGGGCTTCAGCTTCTCCGGCGCTGGGCAGAACGCGGCGCTGGCGTTTACCACGCTCAAGGACTGGTCCGAGCGCAGTAGCGACGATTCGGCAGCCTCGATTGCCGATCGCGCCAACATGGCCTTTACCGAGCTCAAGGATGCGATGGCCTATGCCGTGCTGCCGCCACCGGTGGACGGCTTGGGCACGTCCAGCGGCTTTGAGTTCCGCCTGCAGGACCGTGGTGGCGTGGGGCATGCCGCGTTGATGGCGGCGCGTACCGAGTTGCTGGCGGCGGCGGAAAAAAGCCCGATCCTGGCCAACGTGCGCGAAAGTGCCTTGGCCGAAGCGCCACAAGTGCAGCTTGAAGTGGACCGCAAGCGTGCCAATGCCTTGGGCGTGTCGTTTGCCGATGTAGGCAATATCCTGTCCTCGGCCATTGGCTCGGCCTATATCAACGACTTCCCCAACCAGGGCCGCATGCAGCGGGTGGTGGTACAGGCCGAAGGTGACCAACGCAGCCAGGTCGAAGACCTGCTGAAGATTCACGTGCGCAACGACGCCGGGAAGATGGTGCCGCTGTCGGCGTTTGTCGAAGCACGTTGGGTGCAGGGCCCGGCGCAGTTGACCCGTTACAACGGCTACCCGGCCATCGCAATTTCCGGCGAAGCCTCACCGGGCCACAGCACCGGCGAGGCGATGGAGGAAATCCAGCGCCTGGTCAGCCAACTGCCGGCGGGTCTGGGGCAGGAATGGACCGGTTTGTCGCTGCAGGAACGCTTGTCGGGTTCCCAGGCGCCGCTGCTGTTGATGCTGTCGCTGCTGGTGGTGTTCCTGTGCCTGGCGGCGCTGTATGAAAGCTGGTCGATCCCCACCTCGGTGTTGCTGGTGGTGCCGTTGGGGGTATTGGGCGCGGTGATGGCGGTGTCGCTGCGTGGCATGCCCAACGATGTGTTCTTCAAGGTCGGCTTGATCACCATCATCGGCCTGTCGGCGAAAAACGCGATTCTGATCATCGAGTTTGCCAAGGAGCTGTATGACCAGGGTGAAGACCTGATCGATGCGACATTGAAAGCGGCCCGCTTGCGTCTGCGCCCGATCATCATGACCTCGCTGGCGTTTATCCTCGGCGTGGTGCCATTGGCGATTGCCACCGGTGCCAGTTCGGCGAGCCAGCAGGCGATCGGCACCGGGGTGATCGGCGGGATGATCACCGCGACATTGGCAGTGGTGTTTGTGCCGGTGTTCTTTGTGGTGGTGATGAAACTGGTGCGCAAACGCAAAGATTGATCGCACCACCCTGTAGGAACCGGCTTGCCGGCGAAAATCGTCAACGATAACGCGGTTATCCTGATGGCCCGAGGCGTTCTCTGGTTGTTCGCCGGCAAGCCGGCTCCTACAGGAATAGGCTATGGTTGCTCACCACACCTGCATTTGTGAGCACCATGCCCTTTCTCGCCCGAACCCACCCTCGCCTTTCCGCCGCCGCCGTCCTGGGCCTGGCAATCGGCATCCTCGCGCCCTTCGATTCGATCCTCACCAAAATCCTCATCGGCTGGAACGCCGGAGTCTGGACTTACCTGGTCCTGATGCTGCGCCTGACCATCCGGGCCAAGGCCGAAGACGTTAAGCGTATCGCCGAAATCGAGGACGAGAACGCCGGCCTGGTGCTGTTCATGGTGTGTATTGCCGCGATTGCCAGCCTGGCGACCATCGCTTTTGGCCTGGCCGGCACTAAACACCTGGACACCGCCGAACGCCTGCTGCATTACGGCTTTACCGGCGTTACGGTGATTGGTTCGTGGTTGCTGATCGGGGTGATTTTCAGCGTGCACTACGCCCGCCTCTACTACACCTGGGAGGGCAAGGAGCCGGCGCTGCGTTTTGCCGAGGGGCCGCTGACGCCCAACTACTGGGATTTCCTGTACTTCTCTTTCACCATCGGCGTCGCCGTGCAGACCTCGGACGTGGGTGTCGCCACCCGCGCCATGCGCAAGGTGGTACTGGGGCAATCGTTGATCGGGTTCCTGTTCAACACGGCGATCCTGGGGTTCTCGATCAATATCGCTGCCGGACTGTTCGGTTAACCGCCAAGAGCGCCCACAAAAAAAGGAAGCCGAAGCTTCCTTTTTTGAGCGGGTGTCTTAGAAGTCGTAACGAATACCGAAGTTGACACCCCAGGGCTGGTCGATCTTCTTGCCTTGGCTGGTTTCAAAGTCTGCATGTACCTTGACGTTCTGCGAAACCGACATGGCCACACCGGCGGCCAATTCAACCCGCGAACCGGACAGATCATTGTTGAAGCTTTGACCGTTGATAAACACCTTGTTGCTCTGATCAAACTCATGGGCCACGGCAGTACGCAGGTAAGGCTGCAGCACACCGCCACTTTCCAGCTGGATGTTCTTGCCAGCCGTCACACCCACCTTGCCGACCACGCTGCTGGAGCGATCACCTTTGGCCTTCAAGCCATTGGACAGCTCATAGCTCTGCGCCTGGGTGATCGTTGCCGACAACTGGCCATACGGTTCAACGAAGAAATCGTTATCCAGCTTGATGTGGCGACCGAACTCGGCCGATGCACCCACGGCGTTTTGCGAGTAGCTTCCCTTGGCTTTTTTACCATCGCTCATGGTCACGTCGTTCTCAGTGTGCAAGCGGTTGAGCTTGGCCACACCATCGAAGTACAAACCACTTTCAGCGTCCAGCCAGGTGGCGTAACCGCCCACATAGTAGCTCTTGACCTCACCACTGCTGCCTCGGGTCAGGCTCAGGTCCGAGGTGCTGTGGCCGCCCATCACGCCGGCAATCCACTGACCATCACCGCTGGACAACGGCGCGTCGGCACCGATGGTTAAGCCCTTCTGGACCTGCTTGTAGCCCGCGCCGTTCTTGTTGCTCGCTACGTCGAATTTATTGCCGTAGCTGCGCATCCACAGGCCGTTGCCAGCCCCTTCACTGAAGCGCAATTCACCCATGCGCGTACGCAGGATGCTCATCTCGCCGTACAACACGGTCGGCGCGCTGTTGAACAGGGCGAGTACCGAGTGGGCGCTGGTGCTGGTGCCGCGACGGGTCGGGTCGAGCAACCAGTCGGTACCCTCCTGCTTCAAGCCATAGGCAAAGGCACCGACGTCCACCGTGTCACCCAGCAGGGAAAAGTGCGCATTGCCGCCTTCGGTATGCACAACCTTGATCGGCTCGCCGCGGGCCATTTCCGAGCCGGTGGCGGCCAGCAGCAGGCTATGACTGCCGTCGGCCTTGCCCTCGACGTTGAGGAAATCGGTCTGGTGGGTGGAAAAGTCGGTGTGCATGATGAACGTGCCCTCGCCTTCCAGGCTCTTGACGTTCAATTGGTAGAACTCATCCGCCCCGCCGAAGTGCACGGCGCCGCCGCCCATCTTCAAGGCGTCGACATTGCTGTCGCCCACCAGCACCCAGTTGGAGGCATCGTTCACGCTCAACTCGGCAACGTTTTTCAACTGGCCGGTCAACCAGGAGCCGTTGTTGAGCTGCACCTTGGCGCTGCTGCCATCCTCGACAACCACGTCGCCCACCAGGACGCTGCGGTCAACGTTCATGTTGGCGCTGGAGCCACCGGTGACTTCCAGGATATTGCCGTTGCCGCCGGTCAGGGACGAGCCGTTCAGTACCTGAATATCAGCGTTGGTACCCGCTCTTGTCAGGATGGCAGCACCGTTCGTACCTACCACGCTGGAACCGTCCAGCAGCAACGTACTGTCCATGATTCCGGACGATCCATCGACGGCCATTTGCACGCCGTTGGCGCCACCTACAATTTGGCTATCGGTTGCAAACGCTGTCCCGCTCATCAGCGACAGGCCCATGCCATTGTCGTTCGTCGCTTCGATATGGGAACCGCTGAAGTCCAGCACACTGTACGCGCTGGCGCTGGCACCACGGTTAGTGCCGGTAATGGTGCTGTTGATGACCTTGACGCTGGAACCATCAGTACCGCCCAGCGAGCGGCCGGCAATCAGGCCGGTTCCATTGTTGTGGATGAGATTACTGTTGCTGACCAGCACATTGCTGCCTGTAGCGCGAATAGCGGCATCTGCCGTGCTACGAGCAATGACATCCGAACCGTCTACACGGATCTGGGAATCAAAAGCGACGATGTCCTTGGTCAAGCTACCTGGCGTAACTACCAGGGTGGCCGATTGGGCACGGATTTCCAGGGTTTCGGTCCCTTGGACGGTCAGGCCCGAACCCGTGCGCAGTTCAAAACGATCCGGCGCCGGACCTGGGCGCACAAACTCGTCGGGCCCCGTGACGATACGGGCTTCGGCTACGTGGCCCATAAGCATAAGCAAAGTTACAGTATTGGCCTTCAATGCGAGGCTCAACGGTGAAGGTTTGAAATTGAATACGGATGGCATTTAGCGGACCTCTGGGTTGGCATTCCAATTCGCAAGAAACGGGCCGGTTCCAAACTGTGTGGGACCCTGCCAATCGAGCGGCGCCAACCTTATCCAGAGTACTTACCGCTTTATGTAGGATTATCCTTAAGTGTCCGTATTATTGGGGCTCAAGGCCTGTAATCGTAGCCAACTGACTTCAGGCGTTCGGTCATCCTCATCAAAATGCGAAAGGGGAGCAATGCTCCCCTTTGTCCACAAAACAAAAGATCAAGGTGCAGGCACGACCGTCTCATCACAAAAAACCGGACTTACACCACCGATCTTTTGTCCACGCACTCGCGGCGTAGCGTCAGAGGAGTTAACCGTGCCCGAGGGCAGCACGATGCTGTAGTGAATCTTGGCTGAACCGGCAAGCCGGTCATCCGTGGTCGGCTGAATCGGCTTGAAGAGGGTGAAGTAGTCCTCCAATTCAATCTCGAATCCCAGGTTGATCATCGTCTGCGTCAGTGGCACCGAAGGTTTGCTGGCAGCGACGGAAGTAACCTCGTCTAAGCCAGCATCATCCCGGTAACCCCGCCAATGCACGGTAACGATCATATTCAGCGAGAAATGCTCCGAGGGCGGAATAAACACTTTGATATTGCCGGGGATCGGCGCTTCTGGCTCGAAGCTGGTGCAGTTGATAATCCCCGCGCCGCTGCCTGTAAGCTTTCGAACGACCGGAGGCGCCAGGAATATGATATTGGCCGTGACTTCAACCAGTGTGGTGGGGGCGTATTGTCGATTCGAGCTGCCTGCGGCACCGATGGTGTAACTCACCCGCTTCGTACCGTTGTTATGGTCAGAAACGGCGCTTGCGGGGATCTGCAACTTGACGACCTGGTTGGCGATACCACTTGGGACAAACTGTGTATCCACCTGTACGCCTTCATAAAACAGATAGATCGTAAATGGCCCCGCGTCCGGAGTCGGAGGTTTGTCCCAGAGCGTGATATAGGCATTGGCTGGCCGGTTTGCATGTTCAGGCAGCAGCTCATTAGGCGGTCCCTCGACGCCTGTCGCATCCTCCCCCCTGACCACTACCGGGTTCAGATCAGGGTTGACCAGATCCGGCTCGTCCGGGTTTGTTGGCCCAACCACGAAAAGGTCAAGGTCAGTGGTTGCTGTCAACGTCGAAGGGTAGCTGACCGAACGGCGCTTCACCGCGTAGGACACCGTCATCGACAATAACCCTTCGGTGGCCCATAAAGCAGAGCCAGCGTAGGGAATCCAACATGTACCTGCACCGGGAAGGTGTTACTGCCCAACGGCACATCGGGCAGGGTCGCGGTGCCCAGGGAGGTGGTCAGTGTCACACTGATTATGTCTCCCTCGTCACCTCGCAGAAAATTCTCATAGGCGGGAATGCGGACGATAGCGCCGTTGAGCTGTGCAGCATCCATGCGATCAATCAGCAGGTCACCGGGAACCGCCAGATCAATGGTTGGCGCCCTGAAGTTACTCGGCGCAGGAAACAGCCCCACGTCAAATGCAAACTGGGACGACAACCTCGCAGGGTTGCCGGCGGCGTCGTACAACTCATAGCGCAAGCTACGTAGCCCATCCGGGCTCCCCTGGACGACCGACAAGGGCAAGGGGAAGCTTAAATCGGCAGGCAGCAACCATCTCGGGTCAGTACTGCCTGCAGTAGGCAGATAGGGTTCGTCCGAATTGTTGTAGAACAACAACGCATAGTCCCCGATTGCGTAGTCAGGATAGCCAGGAATGCGAAACATAGCCGTTTGGTTGGGTAAACCCTGGAAGTAAGCCAATGACGCGGGGGTTGGCAGGCCTGCTGGGGGCAAGGGTGCGGGAATCGGCCCCACATGACTGGAATAGGGACCCGCGAGGTCTACGATCAGCAGTTGCTGATCTGACTGGGTGGCATTGCCGATATTGTCGACAAACACCTCATACCTGATCAGGTGAGCGCCAGGTGGACGTCGAGCCAACGCAATATTGACCGGCACTCCACCCGCTGCAGGTGAAGATACGGTAAATGTCGTAAAAGGCTCGGACGGCTGGGCGTCATCCAATGGCCACATCCAGACTCTAACGGTGTCTGGAAAAGCCGGATTCGTGCTGAAGTCATCCCAACGGGGAATTAAAAACTCCAATGTCTCTTTAAGTGCGTTATTGCGATAAATCAACCCAGGGAATCCCGGAACCTGCCCTTCCAAGCTCCCCGGGGGCAAACTATTAACTGTATTGTTTGCGGTGCAACGACTTTGAAACCTTTGGATAGTTTCTAACGTTTTCCTGTCCATTTCTTTCTCCAGTACTGATTGAGTATTACAGCTTTTCCAGGGCGTGCAGCAGCATCCAATGCAACATTGCGAACGGGTTCGCCCATTGGGCGCAGGATTGACTACACACTTTAAAAACAACTACAGCATTGCGACCAAGCCAGTATAAAAACTAGTGACTCTTGCTTCCGATAATGGTTGCCACTCCGTCGTTTGAACACGAAATGACATCGCCTAACTGACAATACCGTCCTGAGCCTGGGAATAGCAGATCAACACGAATCCTTCTTGGTAGCGACTCACCTATAAGGGCCCCGCCACGCCTCACCTGATACCAGGCTCGAGCCGAACCGAAGTTACGCATCGGCACGACTTTCTCCTCATAGGGCGCGACCCTGAAGTGCAATCCATTCATCAAGTCTGCGGTAGTATTGAACGCTTGAGTATCGTCATACCTCGACTCTTCAATAACCGGCGGCTCCCAGTTATTGACGAGAAAGCCCTCCCAAAAAAAAGTCACAACATCGTTAAGCTCAAAGCGATCATCTGGCGCCAAAGACCACTCCACCCCCTCAAATATTTCAGGCTTAGAACAACAGCCCAAGTAACCCGCAGGCCCCACTAAAGTATGGTTTAGAATCGGGGCCGGGAATGCAATCAATGCACCCGTATTGACAGCTACTAGCGCATTGTCCGATTGCTGATCATTCACTCCATTACTGGTGGTGTAATACACCGGCAATGCTGGATGAATAGAACCCGCCATGACAGCCCAAGGGATAATCGTGGAAAACACTAGTTGCCCTGCTACATCCCCAAACTGCACCGTGTAACTGGCAACCGGCCCGATACCATTCCAGTAAAACCGCAGAATCTCTCCTGGCACCGGGTTCTCATAAAGCAATACGCGGGCACGGGCGCCGGCGGGGTTGTCATCATGGTTGACTACGTTCTGGGTGTTGGAAACAAGCCCCCAGACTTGCGGCACGGGCAAATCCGGGTTGAACAGCGCTGGTGCATTCCCGTGGTCCTGCCCGGCGACGGTGAGGTTCACATTCACCAGAATATTGAACGAAGGAAATGGCGGCAGGCCACCGCGGATAATCTCATAGCGTACCGGCACCGCTTCGGGCACCAGCGGATCGGTCAGCGGACCTCGCATAACGCTCCACGGTACCTCGACATCGGTGGGGAAGCCGTTGACCGGATGCCTGGCAGTAGGACGGCCTTTCCAATACACAATGGCCTCATCCCCCGCAGCCCAGTCGGTGTAGAGCCCTATCCGAACAAATACGCCAGCCCTGGCGTCTTCGCGATTGATCAGCAAGTCGTCGTAGCGGGGCGGCACGATTTGCGGAAGAGGCCGTGGCCCCGGTAACGCGGTCAGCATCAGCTGAAATGGCAGGCCGGCACTGCGGTCGCTGAAGTTGCCTGCTTTGTCAAAAATCCTGAAAAATATGTAAGCGTCGCCATTGTTTAGCTTGCGAAACTCGTCTGCATCCAGGGTGGCAATCAACGGATCAGCGCTGGACACCAGTTCATAAACACCATCTTCACCCGCAACCGGCGGGTTGGCTGAATTGGACACGTAAAAATGAATCTTGTCGCCGTCATCGCGACCGCTGTAGGGCGGAACGTGAAACGCCACCTGCGGATTACTGCCCAAGTACGGCTCATCAACTACCGGTGCAGGAAGCACGACAAACGCCAGTCGGTCGGCAGGGTTTAATAACTGCGGCGCGTCCATGTCCACCGTCAGTGTTCTTTTGGGATCCAGTACGCTGGTCCCACCAAATGAATCAGTGACGCTGTAATACAGTTCGACGGGACCTGATTGCGCCCGCAGCACAAGCAAAGGGATGAACAGGGTGTGCATGGTCGGCACCGGTGGCGGCGGCGAGTGAATCGTCACCGAGTCGCTGTAAACCACAATGCCTGCGCGCGCCCAATTCAGCGTGAGGATATGGGGGGTATCCAGAGGCTCAGGGGACGGTGCCCACATGGGAATTTGCACTTCGAGCGGCGCGAGCATCAATGCTGCGGGAATCAACCCATTCGGGTCCAAAGGGTCCACACCAGGAATGATCATCGGCAAAAGAGACAGCACACCTTGCTCTGATCGGGTGATAGCAGCTTGAGTGATTGGCTTGGAGGTGCCGGACATGACGATTACCTCAACGATGAAACCAGAATGTGGCAGTGCCTGAACGGTTGACTGTTGCGCAAATTAAACTCCTGATTTTCATTGTCCGTAACTGTCAAAACTAACAGGTGATGCATGCCACTCGTCGGATCCAACCCCTCTCAATGCCATTGGCTTTCAGAAAATTTCTTGACGAGGCATTGAACATGGCGTCCACTGAAACCGGTTTCAGCTAGATTCATGAACCGTCTATTCCAAAATAAGAAAGGCCCGCTACCGTGACTTCATTCTCTGCCGCCCAGCGCAGCCGCGTGACCATGCTTGATGTAGCCGAACGTGCCGGTGTGTCCAAGGCCAGTGTGTCGCGCTTTATCGGCGATGACCGCGCCCTGCTCTCCGACACCATCGCCCTGCGTATCGAGCAGGCCATCGATGAGTTGGGTTACCGCCCCAACCAGATGGCCCGGGGCCTCAAGCGTGGGCGCACACGCCTGATCGGCATGCTGGTGGCCGATATCCGCAACCCCTATTCCATTGCCGTGATGCATGGTGTGGAAACCGCCTGCCGGCAACACGGCTACAGCCTGGTGGTGTGCAACACCGACCGCGATGACGAGCAGGAGCGCCAGCACCTGGCGGCGCTGCGTGCGTACAACATCGAAGGTTTGATCGTGAATACCCTTGGCCATCACCTTGCGCAACTGCTGGAGTTGCAGCGGGAAATGCCGCTGGTGCTGGTAGACCGCAAGGTGGAGGCATTGCACAGCGATCTGGTGGGTCTGGATAACCCTCTGGCCGTGCGCATGGCCCTGGAACACCTGGAGCAACAGGGTTATCGGGACATCTTGCTGGTCAGCGAAACAGCGGATGGCACCAGTTCGCGGGTGGAGCGCCTGGACAGTTTCCAGGCCGAAATCAGCCGCCGCCCAGCGTTACGCGGTAGCGTGCTGGAAATTGACCCTGACTTGAACCGCGGTTTACAGGCGTTTCTGGCCGCCCCCAAGCCAGGCCCCAAAGCGCTGTTCTGTGCCAACGGCGTCGCCGCGCTGGCCTGTACTCGGGCGTTGCGTGAATTGGGTTGTCGTCTGTTCGAAGACGTGGGGGTGATTGCCCTCGATGACCTGGATTGGTTCCCGTTGGTCGGTAGCGGCATCACCGCCCTCGCCCAGCCCACCGAAGCTATTGGCGCCAGCGCCTTCGAGTGCCTGCTCAAGCGCTTGCGTGGTGATACTTCGCCAACCCACGCCGTGGATTTCGCTCCGCAGCTTATCGTGCGAGGTTCCACCCACCCGATATAGGCGTCGCTGCCGACATGGGTGGGCTTTTTTTGCCTAAAAATGAAACCGGTTTCAGAGATCAATAACAATGCACAAATATCCCGTTTCCATCAGCCTCTCCAGCTACGGCGCCGACCTGGTTCGCCAGCGCGGCCAATTGAGCTTCGTCGAGCTGCTGGCCGCTGCCGGCGCCACACGCATTGAATGGCGTGAAGAACTGCTGACCACCGAACAACCCAGCGCACTGGCCCAGGCTGCCGCTGAGCAGGACCTGGAGTGCGTGTTTTCCTCGCCCCTGGAACTGTGGGTGGCCGGGCGTGCACAAGCGAACAACGAACTGGCCGCCACCCTGGACCGAGCCCAGGCCTTCGGTGCGCGCTGGTTGAAGGTCTCGCTCGGTTACTTCACCGACACCAACGACCTGCACAGCCTCAGCGCCCTGCTCAACCGCCACCCGGTGCGCTTGCTGGTGGAAAACGACCAGACCCTGCACGGTGGGCGCATCGAGCCGATGCAACGCTTTTTCGATGAAGCCGAACGCCTGAGCGTGCCGGTGAAGATGACCTTCGATATCGGCAACTGGCACTGGCAGGACCAATCGCCCCAGACCGCCGCACGCCTGCTGGGGAGGCATGTCGATTACCTGCATTGCAAGGCGGTGGCCCGGCGCGCCGACGGCAAGTTGGTGGCGCTGCCGCCGGGCGCCGCCGACCTGCATCAGTGGGAACAATTGCTCGGGCTGATGCCCCAAGGAATCAGCCGCGCGGTGGAATTCCCACTGCAAGGCGACGACCTGCTGCAGGTTACTGCCCAGCAGGTGACCACCCTCAGCGTCCTTGGCCAACCGCGTGTGGAGAATGCCCATGTCTGAGATCGATATCCTGTCCTTTGGCGAGACCATGGCGATGTTCGTCGCCGAGCAAACCGGCGACCTGGCCCAGGTCGGCCAGTTTCACAAACGAATCGCCGGCGCCGACAGCAATGTGGCAATTGGCTTGTCACGCCTGGGTTTCAATGTGGCTTGGTTGAGCCGGGTCGGCGATGATTCATTAGGCCGCTTTGTGGTGCAGACCCTTGAGCGCGAGGGCCTGGATTGCCGGCATGTGGCGGTCGATCACGCGCACCCCACCGGCTTCCAGCTCAAGTCCCGGGAAGAGAGCGGCGCCGATCCGAAGGTCGAGTACTTTCGCCGTGGCTCGGCGGCCAGTCACCTGTCCAGCGCCGTGATTACGCCTGAGCTGCTGCAAGCGCGGCATCTGCACGCCACCGGCATTGTGCCGGCGTTGTCAGACACCGCCGCCGAGCTGTCGCGCCAGTTGATGAGCCAGATGCGCGCAGCGGGCCGCAGTGTGTCCTTCGACCCTAACCTGCGCCCCTCGCTATGGCCCAGCGAGCAAAAAATGATCCGCGAAATCAATGCCCTGGCCAGCCTGGCCCATTGGGTATTGCCGGGTTTGAGCGAAGGTCGCCTGCTGACCGGTTTCGAAGACCCTGCGGACATTGCCGCCTTCTATCTCGACCAGGGTGTGGAAGCCGTGGCGATCAAGCTCGGCCCTCACGGCGCCTATTACCGCAACCACTTGGACCAGGGCTTTGTCGCCGCCGTGCCCGTGGCCAAGGTCGTGGACACAGTCGGCGCCGGCGATGGCTTTGCTGTCGGCCTGATCAGCGCCCTTTTGGAAAACCTCAGCTTTACCCAGGCAGTGCAGCGCGCCAACTGGATCGGCAGCCGCGCGGTACAAAGCCGTGGCGATATGGAAGGCCTGCCCCTGCGCGCCGACCTGCCAGCCTTGCAAAAAGCCGGCTGACCCCCGGCGCGAAACACCGTTACCTGTTGCCACAACTACAACAAGCTCAGGAGCAACCCCATGAATAACCTGAAACTCGCCACCCGCCGTTGGTGGTACATCATGCCCATCGTCTTCATCACCTACAGCCTGGCGTACCTGGACCGCGCCAACTACGGCTTTGCGGCCGCCTCCGGGATGGCCGAAGACCTGATGATTACCCCGGGCATGTCTTCACTGCTCGGCGCACTGTTCTTCCTTGGCTACTTTTTCTTCCAAGTGCCGGGAGCGATCTACGCCCAACGGCGCAGCGTAAAGAAACTGATCTTCGTCAGCCTGATCCTCTGGGGCGGCCTGGCCACATTGACCGGCATTGTGTCCAACGCCTACATGTTGATCGCCATCCGCTTTTTGCTCGGGGTGGTCGAGGCCGCCGTGATGCCGGCGATGCTGGTGTACCTGTGCCACTGGTTCACCCGCGCCGAACGCTCGCGGGCCAATACCTTTCTGATCCTCGGCAACCCGGTGACCATGTTGTGGATGTCGGTGGTGTCGGGTTACCTGGTGCAGCATTACAGCTGGCGCTGGATGTTTATCGTCGAAGGCCTGCCGGCGGTGTTCTGGGCCTTTATCTGGTGGCGCCTGGCCGATGAGCGCCCAGCGGACGCCAAGTGGCTGAGCGCCGGCGAGAAACACGACCTGGAAACCGCCCTGGCCGCCGAACAGGTCGGGCTCAAGGCGGTAAAAAACTATGCCGAAGCCTTTCGTTCACCCAAGGTGATCATCCTGGCGCTGCAGTTTTTTTGCTGGAGCATTGGGGTCTACGGGTTCGTGTTGTGGTTGCCATCGATCCTCAAGGCCGGCCTGCAGATGAACATGGTCGAAGCCGGCTGGCTCTCGGCGCTGCCGTATCTGGCGGCGGTGATCGGCATGCTGGCGGTGTCCTGGGGCTCGGACAAGCTGCAAAAACGCAAACGCTTTGTGTGGCCGCCGCTGTTGATCGCCTCCATCGCCTTCTACGGTTCCTACCTGTTGGGGGCTGAACATTTCTGGTGGTCCTACACCCTGCTAGTGATCGCCGGTGCGTGCATGTACGCGCCCTACGGGCCGTTTTTTGCCATCGTCCCGGAAATCCTCCCGGCCAACGTCGCCGGTGGCGCCATGGCCTTGATCAACAGCATGGGCGCGCTCGGCTCGTTTGGCGGCTCATACCTGGTGGGCTACCTCAACAGCAGCACCGGCTCGCCAGGCGCATCGTACCTGCTGATGAGCGGCGCATTGCTGCTGTCGGTAGTGCTGACGATTTTTCTCAAGACCGGTGCTCGTGAACCCTCCCCGGCAGCACCGTTGCACTCCCTGGATTTGAAGGTAAGAACCTGATGAAAAAACATGTCGTGTTGTACAAGAAACTCTCCGCGCCGCTGATGGCCCGCCTGCATGAGGCGGCCCAGGTGACGCTGATCGAAACCCTCGACCCCACAGGCCTGGCACAGTTGCGTGATGCCTTGCCCGGCGCCCACGGCTTGCTGGGGGCAAGCCTGCGCCTGGATGCGACCCTACTGGACCTGGCACCGCAGCTGGAAGCGGTGGCCAGTGTTTCGGTGGGCGTTGATAACTACGACATCGACTACCTGACCCAGCGCGGCATTCTGCTGAGCAACACCCCTGATGTACTCACCGAAACCACCGCCGACACCGGTTTTGCGCTGATCCTCGCCACCGCCCGACGCGTGGTGGAGTTGGCGAATATGGTGCGTGCCGGCAACTGGAACCAGAACATCGGCCCGCTGCATTTTGGCAGCGATGTGCATGGCAAGACCCTGGGCATCATTGGCATGGGGCGCATTGGCGAAGCCCTGGCGCAGCGGGGCCACTTTGGCTTTGGCATGCCGGTGATCTACCACAGCCATTCGCCCAAGCCTGCGGTGGAACAGCGGTTTGGCGCGCAATACCGCAGCCTGCCCGACCTGCTGCAGCAAGCCGACTTTGTGTGCCTGACATTGCCGCTGACTACCGAGACTCAGGGGTTGATTGGCGCCAAGGAGTTCGCGCTTATGGGGCCGGAGACGATTTTCATCAATATATCCCGGGGCAAAGTGGTAGACGAGGCGGCGCTGGTCGAAGCCCTGCAACAGCGTACGATTCGCGCTGCGGGTCTGGATGTGTTCGAGCGTGAGCCGTTGAACCATGACTCGCCGTTACTGCGCTTGAACAATGTGGTGGCGACGCCGCACATCGGCTCTGCCACCCATGAAACGCGCGAAGCCATGGCCAAATGCGCGGTAGACAACCTGCTGGCAGCACTGGCCGGCGAACGCCCGAAAAACCTGGTGAACACCAGCACCTGGAAGCGCTGAGCCTGGCCTGAGTGCTGAGAGAGCCTGATTGGAGATAGGGCCTGATTGGTGAGAAAGCTTGATTGGTGATAGGGCCTGATTGGTGATAGGGCTTGTCTGTGGCGAGCGGGCTTGCCCCGCGCTGGGCGGCGAAGCCGCCCCAATGACTTCACTATATTCTGCCAGGTACACCGCAGTGACTGGTTTTGGGGCTGCTGCCGCAGCCCAACGGGGGACAAGCCCCCTCGCCACAGGGAACTTGCCACACCCTCGAACTTACTGTGGACCACTGGCTTTATGTGGCGAGCGGGCTTGCCCCGCGCTGGGCGGCGGAGCCGCCCTAACAGCCTCACTATATTCTGCCAGGTACACCGCGGTGGCTGGTTTTGGGGCTGCTACCGCAGCCCAACGGGGGCGATACGGCGTTCCGGCAAGCCCCCTCGCCACAGGGAACTTGCCACACCCTCGAACTTACTGTGGACCACTGGCTTTATGTGGCGAGCGGGCTTGCCCCGCGCTGGGCGGCGAAGCCGCCCCAATGACTTCACCATGTTCTGCCAGGTACACCGCGGTGACTGGTTTTGGGGCTGCTACCGCAGCCCAACGGGGGCGATACGGCGTTCCGGCAAGCCCCCTCGCCACAAGGGGGAGCAAGCAGCCCCAATAATCTCACCATGTTCTGCCAGGTACACCGAGGTGGCTGGTTTTGGGGCTGCCGCCGCTGCCCCCCTTCCACACCAGCAGTTAGATCACGAAACGTGCCACCATGGCGTTCAAGTCCACCGCCAGGCGCGACAGTTCGTGGCTGGCGGCGCTGGTCTGGTTGGCACCGGCCGCCGACTGGGTAGCCAGGTCGCGGATGTTCACCAGGTTGCGGTCCACTTCCCGCGAGACCTGGGCCTGCTCTTCAGAGGCGCTGGCGATCACCAGGTTGCGCTCGTTGATCAGGCTGATGGACTGGGTGATCTGCTCCAGCGCCACACCCGCAGCGCGGGCCATTTCCAGGGTGCTTTGAGTGCGCTGGTTGCTCTGCTGCATGGACTGCACCGCTTCACCCGTGCCGTTCTGGATCCCGGCGACCATCTTCTCGATCTCCTGGGTCGACTGCTGGGTGCGATGGGCCAGGGCGCGCACTTCATCGGCCACCACGGCAAACCCGCGTCCGGCTTCACCGGCGCGTGCAGCTTCGATGGCCGCGTTGAGGGCCAGCAGGTTGGTTTGCTCGGCAATCGCACGAATCACATCCAGCACCTTGCCAATATCGCGGCCCTGGGTCGCCAGGCCTTCGATCAACACCGAGGTGTTCTGCACGTCCTGGGTCATGGTCTGGATCGCGCCCACGGTTTCCACCACACGGTCGCGCCCTTCCCGCGCGGCCTGGTTCGACTGGGTCGAGGCCTCGGAGGTCGATACTGCGTTGCGTGCCACTTCTTCCACGGCGGCGGTCATTTCATTGACCGCCGTGGCGGCCTGGTCGATCTCATTGTTCTGCTGTTGCAAGCCCTTGGAGGCTTCCTCGGTGACTGCGCTCAGCTCTTCGGCAGCCGAGGCCAATTGTGTGGCAGAGCCCGCGATGTGCTGGATGGTCTGGCGCAGGTTGTTCTGCATGCTAGCCAGGGCGCCGATCAGGCGGGCCGGTTCATCCTGGCCGTCGTCCTCGATGACTTTGCTCAGATCACCACTGGAGATGGTCTCGGCGGCCGCCACTGCCTTGCGCAGGGGCGCGACAATGCTGCGGGTCAGCAGCCAGGCGAGCAATACGGTCATCAGCGCCGCGACCACCGACACCACGATAATCCCTGTGATCGCATCGCTATAGCTGCGCCCGGCGTCTTCACCGGCCTGTTTGGCATCGGCAGCATTGATTGCAATCAGCTTATTGAGCTGTTCGCCCATCTGATCGGTGCCGTCCTTGATCCGGCTGTTGATCAGTGCGCGCATCTCCTCGACCTTGTTCTGCTGGGACAGCTCAAGCATTTGCGCCTGGGCTTTGACGTAGCTGTCCAGCGTGGCCGCAAAGGTCTTGTACAGCGCCGCCTCTTCGGCGCCAGCCGGCATCGCGGCATAGCCTGCCTGGGCTTGGCGGGCCTTATCGACCAAAACCCCGATACGCGTTTGGGCATCTTGCAGGGCGGCCGGTTCACGATTGACCAGGACACGGAAGGACAGAATGCGCAGGCGCAACACGTTCTCGGTCATATTGGCCAGGTAGCCGACACTCGGCAGTTGGTTGGCGCCCATATCCAGCGCGGCCTGGCGAATCAACGTCATGCGATTGACAGCAAACACCCCCAGAACAATCACAAGCAACGCAATAAACGCAAAACCGAGAAACGCCCGAGGTGCGATATTCAAATTACGGAGGGACATAGGAAAGCTCTCAAAAAGGGATGGCTGCGAGCGTCCTTGCCGCGACACGGTCACTGTGCGTCAACGCACACAGATGGCTGTTCGGCCCCACTGTTATAAGGGATATGTGGGCCTATAAAAGATATCGGCAGGCTTGAGGCTTTTTGCACGGATCGTAGAAATATATTTTCACACTTTTGACAGCGGGCGCTTTCTGGCATCCTGCGCGTCCATTTTCTGACCCGAGCACGTATTTTGTCTGACGCTCAAGCCCCCCGCCCCCGCTATAAATCAGACCTGATCTATGGTCTGGAAGACCGTCCGCACTTCACGGCGGCGATTTTTGCCGCCCTGCAGCACGTGCTCGCCAGCTTTGTGGGGATCATCACCCCGACCCTGATCGTCGGCGGCGTATTGGGCCTGGAAAGCGAAGTGCCGTACCTGGTCAGCATGGCCCTGTTCGTCTCGGGCCTGGGCACCTTTGTCCAGGCGCGGCGCTTTGGCCCGGTGGGCTCGGGCTTGCTGTGCCTGCAAGGCACCAGCTTTTCTTTTATCAGCGTGATTCTCAGTGCCGGATTCATGGTCAAGGCCCGGGGCGGCGGCACCGATGAGATCCTGTCGACGATCTTTGGGATCTGCTTCTTTGCGGCGTTTATCGAAGTGGTGCTCAGCCAGTTCATCGGCAAATTGCGCAAACTGATCACCCCGGTGGTGACCGGCACCATCATCACCTTGATGGGTCTGTCGTTGATCAAGGTCGCCGTCACTGACATGGCCGGCGGCTACGGCGCCGCCGACCTGGGTGCCGCCAGCAATATGGGGTTGGCCGCCCTGGTGTTGGTGACCATCGTGGTGCTCAACCGTTTCAATAACCCGTTCCTGCGTCTGGGCTCGATTGTCATCGGCCTGACCCTGGGGTTTGTCGTGGCCTGGTGGCTGGGGCGGGTCGACCTGGCGGCATTGCCCCAGGTGCCGCTGGTCAGCGTGCCCGTACCATTCAAGTACGGGTTCTCGTTTGACTGGGTGGCGTTTATTCCAGTGGCGGTGATCTTCCTGATTTCCCCACTGGAGGCGGCCGGTGATCTGACAGCCAATTCGATGATTTCCCAGCAGCCGGTCAAAGGCCCGCTGTACATCAAACGCATCAAGTCCGGCCTGCTGGCCGATGGCCTGAACTCGGTGATGGCCGCCACCTTCAATAGCCTGCCGATGGTGACCTTCGCCCAGAACAACGGCGTGATCCAGTTGACTGGCGTCGCCAGCCGCTACGTGGCGTATTTCATTGCCGGCCTGCTGGTGTTGCTCGGTCTGTTCCCGATGATTGGCGCGGTCTTGCAATTGATGCCCAAGCCGGTGCTGGGTGGCGCGACTCTGATCATGTTCGGCACGGTAGCGGTGGCCGGGATCAAGATCCTCGCCGAGGCCGGGCTGCATCGACGCAATGTGCTGATCGTGGCGATTTCCCTGGGCATGGGCCTGGGCGTGGCGGCGGTACCGGAAGTGTTGCGCGAGTTGCCCAAGGCCCTGCATAACATCTTCGAGTCGCCGATTACCGTCGGTGCATTCTGTGCGATCCTGCTGAACATCTTCCTGCCTGAAGAGTTCATAGAGCTGCAAGAAGATGAATTTGATCCGGAAGCCTCCACCCTCAAAGTGATGCAGGACCCGGCCCCGACGAAATAGGAACCCTTATGCGCAGATTGATCGGCCTGACCCTCTCCCTGGTGTTGCTCAGCCTGAGCGCCTGCGCGCTGTTCCCCAACCGTGACGCGCTGCATATCAATGTGGTGGGCATCGAACCGTTGCAAAGCCAGGACCTGGAAGTGCGGTTTGCGGTCAAGTTGCGGGTGCAGAACCCCAACGAAACAGCGATCGACTACAACGGCGTGGCCCTGGACCTGGAGGTCAATGGGCGGCCACTGGCGGCCGGGGTCAGCGATCAGCAGGGATCGATCCCGCGTTTTTCCGAGACGGTGCTGACAGTCCCGGTCAGCGTTTCGGCGTTTTCCGTGCTGCGCCAGACCCTGGGCCTGAGCCAGACCCAGAGCTTGAACAACCTGCCGTATGTGCTGCGCGGCAAGCTGGCCGGCGGGTTGTTTGGCACCGTGCGTTTTGTTGATCGCGGGACGCTGGACCTGCCCAGCACAGTGACGTGGTAAACAACATGGTCACCTTGCCCACCCTGCACACCGAACGCCTGATCCTGCAACCGCTGACCCTGGACGACGCCGAGGGCGTGCAACAGCAGTTTGCCCACTGGGAGGTGGTGCGTTACCTCAATGCGTTGGTGCCCTGGCCCTACCCGGCCGATGGCGCCCGCCGTTATCTGGAGGATCTGGCCTTGCCGGCCATGGCGGCGGGCCGTGAATGGCATTGGTCGATTCGCCTACGCCAAGCACCGGCGCAACTGATCGGTAACGCCAGTTTGATGGACGAGGAGGATAACAACCGCGGATTCTGGTTGGCGCCGCAATGGCAAGGACAGGGGTTAATGAGCGAAGCCAGTGCGGCGGTGACCGAGTATTGGTTCAAGGTGCTCCGGCGCCCACTGCTGCGGGTGCCCAAGGCCGCGCCGAACCTGGGCTCGCGCAGGATTTCGGAAAAAACCGGCATGCGCTTGATCCGTACGGAAGAAGGACAATTCGTGGCGGGGGTTTTTCCCAAGGACATTTGGGAAATCACCCGCGAAGAATGGCTGAAACAATCCCTGTAGGAGCGGGCTTGCCCGCGATAGCGGTATACCAGCCAGCACATGTAGTGACTGAACTACCGCAATCGCCGGCCCCTACTTGGCCGCCATCAGTCGGTTGACTTCACTGCGCACCATGTTGGCAAACTCCGGGGGCGACATGCCATCCAACTCCGAGCGGACCCATTCAGCCCATTTGCCCTTGCGTTTGGAGCGTTCGCCAAACAGCCGGGCGCCTTCGCCCTTGGCTTTGCCCAGATTGCTTTGCCACAGGTCGTACAGACGGGACTTTTCATCTTCAAGCGCAGCGCGCTCGGCAAGGGGCTTGTTGGCCAGATTGAAGCTCATGTGGAATTACCTGCTGCACAAATAGGTGACATCTTACACTGTAGGTCGAAAGGTCCGAATTCGGATTTTGCGCCGTGCTGAGAGTCAGCAAAAAAAACTGCAACTTTTAGCCCACTGCAAGACTCCATTGTTCACTGCCCACTTACCCCGCAAGGAGCTACTCAATGGCCCGTAAAACCGCCGCCCAAGCAGTCGAAGAGCAAATCAAGGACCAGGCGTTCAGCGAACTCCAGGCCCTGATCGAAGAATCGGACAAGCTGCTCAAAAGCAGCGCGTCGCTGGTGGGAGAAGAAGGTGAAACCCTGCGCGAGCAGGTCGCGATCAAGCTCAAGCAGGCCCTGGACTCGGTGTCCAACGTGCGTGAACGCAGCAAGCCGGTGGTCGATGCTACCGAAACCTACATCGGTGGCCACCCGTGGCAGACGGTGGCAATCTCGGCCGGTTTCGGCCTGGTCGTCGGCCTGTTGCTGGGCCGTCGCCACTGATAACGGTCATCACTGGCGCGGTGTCGTCCGCGCCGGTGTTCAGGCCTGGGCCAACGCCCGCAAGCGCTCCAACTCTTGACCGTCGATGATAATCCCCTCCTCCTCAGACCTGGCCCGCGCCCGATGACGGCGGTCGCCCGGCAAACGTCGTAACCCTGCTGCATGCATCTGGCGCACCAGTTCCTGGCTGCGTTCGGCAAAGCCCTGGCCAACGTTTTTGCTCGGGTCGATGACGATCAGCAACTGGCCGGTCCAAGGCGTCTTGGCGCCGGGGTGGTTGGACCAGTCGAACTCAAAGGAGAAATTGCCCCCCGTCAACGCGGCCGCCAGCAGTTCTACCATCATCGACAAGGCCGAGCCCTTGTGCCCGCCGAACGGCAGCAACGCGCCCCCTTCAAGGATGGCCCGAGGGTCCTGGGTCGGCTGGCCCAGGCTGTCGACACCGGTGCCAGGTGGCACGCGCTCGCCCTTGCGCGCGGCGATCTGCACGTCGCCATGGGCAATGGCGCTGGTGGCCAGGTCAAACACAATCGGCGGCCCATCGGCGCGGGGCGCGGCGAACGCGATGGGATTGGTGCCGAACAAGGGGCGATCCGCACCGTGTGGCACCACGCAGGTCATACTGTTGACCACGCTGAGGGCTACCAGGCCCTCTTCGGCGAAGGGTTCGACATCGGGCCAGAGCGCCGCAAAGTGATGGGAGTTGCGAATGGCCAAGACCGCAACTCCGGCGCTACGGGCCTTTTCCACCAACAGCGGGCGCGCCGCCGCCAGGGCTGGCTGGGCAAAACCGTTGCCGGCATCGACGCGGACAAAACCCGAGGCAACATCCTCGACCTGTGGCACGGCCCTGCCATCAACCCAGCCGCTATTTAATGTCGAGACGTAGCCAGGAATGCGAAAGACCCCATGGCTGTGTGCGCCATCGCGCTCGGCACGGGCGCAGTTATCGGCCAGCACAGCGGCGACTTCGGCCGAGGTGCCATGGCGGATGAAGATATGTGTGAGCAGGGCCACCAGTTCGCTGAAGGCCATTGATGTAGTTACTGCGCAAACGGGCGTGGCTGACATCTGAAGCTCCTGAATTGTTATTGGAGGGGGGCTACAGCCTGCTGGACTCAACGCACTGATTAAACAACGCCCGGCGACCCGCCTGTCAACACCTGTGAGGGCTCGCACCTTATACATCTGGCGCTGATACGACCGTCTGAACTGCGTCATTCGTTGCTATGCCACGGGGACCAGACCCTGCGCACCACCGGCGGCGTAGACCTGAGTAACGCCAGGGGCATATTCATGACCGATCTAAACAAACGAGTCGACACTATCCTGGATAATGCCGACTCGGTGGCGTTCCTGATTACCAACCTGGGACGCCAGTTGGACCCGACGCCTTCCACTCGAAAGGCGTCGGTGGGCTGACCGGCTTGCGATCAGTCTTTCTGGTCACGCAGAACGTTGCCAGAGGCGCCATCGATACGGAACTCGTAGACGCTGCCATCAGACTTGCGGCCCTTGCCTTCCCAGTAGCCGTCGTTATCGGCTTCGATACTGTAGAGCTCGATGTAGCCGGCCTTGGTTTTGGCTGTCTCGATGGCTTTTTCGATGGTGATCCAGCCCGCTCCTGGCTTATCGGCCAAGGCGGCGCCGGCGCCGAGCAAGGTGGCAGTGGCAAGCATGGCAGTGAGGGTTTTCTTCAGCATTTTCTTACTCCGTTATAGAGAATGACTTACAGATCCAGATTTTTAGGGTGTTTGCCGGCCGAATTAGTTCCACATTGATGCTCATTCGCCATGATGGCTGTTCTCGGCACCCTGCCGGGAAGGGTAGAATGTAGGAAATCAGGAAGCACCAATGACCCAACAGCCCCTTTCAGAAGCCGAATATGATGCAGTCACCGATGCCGCCGCGCATTGGTGCATGCGCTTGCACGCTTTTGATTGCACAGAGGCCGAGCGGCAGGCTTTCGAACAGTGGCACGATGCGCACCCCCTGCATGCCTTCGAATATGCCGCCATGCTGGAAATCTGGGATGTGGCCGACCATTTGCCACGCACTGGCCAACCGTCCCCGCCGGTTGCGCTGGCACCGCCGCCCAGTCGCTGGCGCAACTATGCCGTGGCGGCAGCCATCTCGTTGGTGGGCCTGCCCCTCGCCGCCTTCGCTGGCTGGGAGGCCGGTTGGCTACCCAGCTCCTATGAGCATTACGATGCCGAAAACGGCCTGCGCCAGGTGACACTGAACGATGGCAGCGTCGTGGAGCTGAACCTGGGCACCGAGCTGGTCTACAGCAACTATAAAGACGAACGTCGGGCCACCCTGAAAAAGGGCGAAGCATTCTTCAAGATCAGCCATGACCGCGAACACCCGTTTGTGGTGCGCGCCGGCGCCGGGCAGATCCGTGTGACAGGCACCCAGTTCAACGTCTGGAAGTATGACGATCGGGTGCGGGTCATGCTGCTGGAAGGCTCGGTGAAGATCTCCAGCGATGCCAGCCACAGCGGGCTGAATCTCACGCCCGGGATGCAAGCCAGTTACAACCGCGGTGACGCGCAGCCGCAGATCCAGGCGTTCTCTGCCCAGGATCCGGCACTGGCCTGGCGCACGGGCAAGTTGATCCTCGATAACCTGGCGCTGGTGGATGCCTTGCCCCTGATCAACCGCTACCTGAGCAAACCGGTGATGTTGGCCGATACCGGGACCGGCAATATCCGTATTGGCGGGATCTACGACATCCATGAAGTCACCCATCTGGTGGCCTCCCTGCCCAAGGTGCTGCCGGTCTATCTGACGCAGAACCAGGATGGCAACACCGTGCTCAACTCCATACCGCGCAAAGCTCCCAAGATCTGAGCAGCACGCTCTGCCCGGGGTGTTGCTCGCGCCGCTGTGTCCACTTTTGAAACACTCAACGCCGCGCAACCGCCCTGTGGCTGCGGATTCATCGATTCGTCATCGATAGTGTTGCTTTGCTGAAACACCCCCTTCCCCCTGCAAGGCGCTGGTCATTGGCCGGCTTGCTGTTTCAGGCCTGATACACCCCGCCCTACGTCCACCCGGACTTAAATCCCAAGCCGTTGAAAATTCGGAAAATTTAAAAAGCGGCACAGCTTCTGCTCTATTCCTTGCAGCGCTGTTTAGGGTCAGCGTCACAAAACAAGGAATGATGCCGTGGCAACTCTCAATCAAGGCTTCAAAGGCCTGCTGCTGATTAGCTGTGTACTCAGCGCCAGCGTGAGCCTGCCCGCCTCTGCCGAGGACGGCATCATCGTGACGGGGCGTAATGTGCAGGGGTTTATGGTCGGTCGGCCCTCCTTTGGCAAAGACCCGTACCCATCCACCGTCAACGCCAACCCCAGCCAACAGATCCTGCGCGCTACCGGCGGCGAACTCAGCGACAACGATTTCGCCGGGGTCAGCAGCGGCTCGACCATCACCCGCACCATCCTGCCCAGCGGCGACCTTCCCGGCTTGAGCAATACCCTGGGCAACAACTCGACTGGCCTGGGCGCCGGTGCGGCGGCCGGACATGCCAGCGGCAACACCCTGGGCGGGCAGATCAGCGGCTCGATCGAGCGCGGCCTGGCGCCGTTGAACAACATCGGCGCGATGATGGGGGTCCAGCAATGAACCGTTCGTGGCTGTTCCTCACCGTAATCGGTTGTTCGGCGGCCATGGCCGATAGCAGCAACCAGGCGCTGATCGACAACGCCGGCAAGCAATACACCGGTGTGCTGTCAGTCAACCAAGCCGCCGGCAATCAACAACAGCAGATCAACAGCCGCGCGGTCAGCCTCGGTGGCCAGGCCAGCGACGCGCTTATCCAGAAACTCGACGGCAAGGTTGATCCCGCCCTTAACGCCAGCGCGGCGATTCAGGGCAGCTCATTTAGCAACGGCAACGGCATCCTGGGCGTCAACCAGTCGGCCGGGGCCAACAATCAGATGATCAATGCGGTGCGGATCAGCACAGGTCCGCAAAGCATCGATGACAGCGTCCTGTCGCAACAGAACATGACGCTGTTACCAGACTCACGATCCCCCTCTACCACTGGCAGCCGCCAGGTCGTTACCAGCGACCAGGCCTTCACCGGCAGCCGTGGAGTGGTACAGGTGAATCAGAGTGCAGGGGTGGGGAACCGAATGGCTAACACCCTCGGTGTCACTATCAAGTAATCCCTTGATAGGTGTTTGTTAGACCGTACCAACACTTAACCAACTAGAAGCAAGGAGATACACCATGAAACCTACAATGGCTCTCAAACCACTGGTTTTCGCTCTGGCTGCGCTCATGGCTGTTGCTGCACAGGCAGGTCCTGCCGAAAAATGGACAACACCCTCTGTGCCCACCGGCACTGTGGCTGCGGTTGTGACTGATACTCAAGTGAGCAAGGACAACAAGTTCGAAGACACCAAGACCCTCAACAATGCAGGGGCCAACGGCTCGCTGAGCAACAGCAAAGGCAACCTGGGCGCTAACATCGCAGCCGGTTCCGGCAACCAGCAAGACAACGCTGCTGCCATCACCAGTAGCGCTGATGATGCGGCCAGCGTCTTCGCCGTAGCTGATATCTATCAAGAAAGCAAAGACAACAAGTTCATTAACAAAGGCACGCAAAACAACGCTTCACTGGTTAACTCGGCCAACAACAGCTCCGGCAACGTGGGCGTGAACGTGGCGGCCGGTCAAGGCAACCAGCAGAAAAACAACCTGGCGATCGTGACAGCTGACGGCAAAAACGTCGCGGCTGCCTCGAACACCGAGCAAGTGTCCCTGGATAACCACTTCCTCAACGAAGCGTCCTCCAAATACAGCTACAACCCTCAGTATGTGGTCAACAACGCAGGCCTGCTCAACTCCGCCAACAATGCGTCCGGCAACATCGGCGTGAACGTGGCGGCGGGTTCAGGCAACCAACAAAGCAACACCCTCACCCTGGGCAGCGGCTGCACCCAATGCGCAGCGGGTGGCGGCAGCAAACTGGCGTTCTGATACAAAAGGGCCTTGGCAACAAGGCCCTTCTTTATTTCCAGTGTCCAACAGGTCATAGATCATGCGCCTCGCGACCCTTTGCCTCCTGTTATTGCTCACCGGCCCGTCCTGGGCAGGGCAAATGGCGATTTCCGCCATGCCCGGCGGTGCAGTGATCTTCAAGAAGGTCGAGAGCATCCGCGAGCGCCGGTTCGCCAACCTGGTGGAACAGAAAACCGATTTCAGCTGTGGTGCGGCGGCACTCGCCACCATCCTGCGCCAGGCCTATTGGCTGGACGTCGATGAAGCACATGTCATCAAGGGCATGCTGATTAACGCTGACCAGAATCTGGTACGCACCCAGGGCTTTTCCATGCTGGACATGAAGCGCTACCTGGAAAGCATCGGCATGCGGGCCAGGGGCTACAAGATCGGCCCCGACACCCTGCTGACGGTAAAGATTCCGGTAGTGGTGCTGGTGGAGATCCGTGGCTACAAGCACTTCGTGGTGATGCAGCGCGCCGAAAAAGGCTGGGTCTATATCGGCGATCCGGTCCTGGGCAACAAACGCCTTTCGCGGGATGACTTCGTCGCAGGGTGGAATGGCATCGTGTTCGCCGTACTCGGTGAAGGCTATGACAAGACCAACGCCCTGCTTGATCCCCCTACGCCGTTGACCGCCAAGACCAAAATGAACGAGTTCCGGCCCGTGGGCGACGCCGAGCTGATGGACTTCGGTTTCATCCAGAGCGACTTCTTCTAGAAGCGCCATAAGGGGCAGGACGCCCTAGGAGCAGATGATGAACACTTCCCGTTGGCTCACGGCCCTGTGCCTGGCAGCCTCGATGCCGGCTTATGCCGCCTCGGCGTTCAAGCCCATTGAAATGAACGACGCGGAACTGGCTGAACTGCGCGGCCGCTTCGTGATGCCGGGGCGCATTGTCAGTTTCGGCATTGTCATGAGCACCACCTGGACCAATGCGGCGGGCGACACGAGTACGGTGAGCGCCAACATGCACATCGACTCATCGACGATCACTCCGCAATTCTATGTGCAGTCCACCGGATCGGTGGGTAACGGCACTAACCGCGACCCGGGCACCGGCAGCGTGATCGGTGGCGCAGGGCTGGGCAGCGGCCAGGGTGTGACCCAGACCGTACGTGCCGCCGGCGATGGCAACACGGCGTATAATAACGTTGGGATCAATGTCAGTGAAAACGGCCTGTCACCGGCCAACGTCTCGCAATCAGGGCATGCGTTGATGGCGGGTGGCTCCTTTACAACAGACAGCGCGGCTGGCCGGGTCAGTGTGTCCGCCAACAATGGCGGCGTGCAAATGGCCATCGCGGCCCACAACAACCAGGGCAATGCGCTGCAGCAGATCGGCGGCGGCAACGTGCTGCAAGGCACGGTTTTGCAAGGCAATAGCAACTTCGTCAATAACATGACCCAGCTCAATGTCGCCCTTGGCAGCAATGGCCTGAACGCCGGGGCATTGAACTGCAATCTGGATCAACTCAAGGGCCTACGCACACTCGGTTATTGAACTACGCTGACCCTCGACACTTACGCATTAGAAAAGGACGGCTTACTTCATGCACCGATCGTTATCACTACGTGCCGTTGTTTGTTTAAGTACGCTCTTGCCCGCGAGTATGTTGTACGCAGCGCCAGACGCGGATATCGAAACCCTCAAACAAGAACTGCTGGAGCTCAAGCAGCGCTACGAAGTCCAACAAAAAGCCCTGGCCGTCCTCGAGCAACGGGTGCGCCAGGTGGAAGACCAACCCGCTGTACCCGCGCCCAAACGCCTGGCCAAGTCGCCGGCGGACTTCAAGCAAAGCGGCAGCACGGTGGCCGCCAGCGGCGCCAAAGACGCCAAGGACGGTGCGGCCGGCGGCAGTTCCTATGGCCAATCGCTCAAGGATGATTCGGCGCCGGCGCAAAGCGTGAGCAACTTGTATAACGAAGCCAGCGGCTTTTTCGGCAACGGTAAGTTCAGTTTTGAAACCGGCATCAGCTACGCGCGATACGACGCCCGCCAGTTGACCCTCAATGGTTTCCTCGCACTGGATTCGATCTTTCTCGGCAATATTAACCTCGACCGGATCAAGGCCGATAACTGGACCCTGGACTTGACCGGCCGCTACAACCTCGACAACCGTTGGCAGTTTGATGTGAACGTACCGGTGATATACCGCGAGTCGACCTATCAGTCCGGCGGTGCCAGTGGCGGCGACCCGCAGGCCACTTCCGAAGAGACCGTGAGCCGGGACCCGACCATCGGCGACGTCAACTTCGGGATCGCCTACAAGTTCCTCGACGAATCGCCGACGATGCCGGATGCCGTGGTTTCGGTAAGGGTCAAGGCCCCGACCGGCAAAGAGCCTTTCGGAATCAAACTGTTGCGCTCGACGGCCAACGACAACCTGTATGTACCGGAGAGCCTGCCCACCGGCAACGGCGTGTGGTCGATCACCCCAGGGATCTCCTTGGTCAAGACCTTCGATCCGGCTGTGCTGTTTGGTTCGGTGTCCTACACCCACAACCTCGAAGAGTCGTTTGATGACATCAGCAGCGACGTCAACCAAAAGCTCGGAGGTAAGGTCCGCCTGGGCGACAGCTTCCAGTTCGGCGTGGGCGTGGCGTTTGCCTTGAACGAGCGCATGAGTATGTCGTTCTCAGTGTCCGACCTGATCCAGCGCAAGAGCAAGCTCAAGCCTGACGGCCGCGACTGGCAGTCGATTGTTTCCAGCGACGCCAACGCAGGCTATTTCAACGTCGGCATGACCATCGCCGCCAGTGAAAACCTGACCATCGTGCCCAACCTGGCGATCGGTATGACGGATGACGCACCAGACTTTACCTTCAGCCTGAAATTCCCGTACTACTTCTAAAACCGCTGCGCCCCCATGCAGTAGAAAAGGAAAAGCCCCGCCGCGATAAGGGTCGCGACGGGGCTTTTTTTACCCGCCCTAGCGGATTTGGTGTTTGTGCAGCAACCGGTAGAACGTGGGCCGGGAAACCCCCAACACACGGGCGGCGACACTCAGGTTGTCACTGTGCCGGTTCAGCACATCACACAGCGCCTGGCGTTCAGCGCGGTGCTTGTAGTCTTCCAGTGTGGCCATGGGTAGAACGATAGCCTGCTGGCTTTGCAAGCCAAGGTCGGCTGCTTCGATTTGCCGCCCTTCAGCCAGTACCAGGCCACGCCGCACCCGATTGGCCAATTCGCGCACATTGCCCGGCCAACCATGCTTGCTCATGGCGATCAGGGCGTCCTCGCTGAAACTGCGTGGGCGGCGCCCGGTTTCCTGGCTGTAGAACCTGGAAAAATGATTGGCCAGCATGCCGACATCGCCATGCCGCTCCCGTAGCGGCGCGGTAATCACTTGCAGGACATTGAGCCGGTAGTACAAGTCCTCGCGGAAAGTCCCCCTCTCGATGGCGGCTTCCAGGTCGACGTGAGTCGCGGCCAGCACCCGCACATCCACCGGGATCGGTTGGCTACCGCCAACCCGCTCAATGTGTTTTTCCTGGAGAAAGCGCAACAGGTTGGCCTGCAACTCCATGGGCAGGTCGCCGATTTCATCGAGGAACAGGGTGCCACCATTGGCTGCTTCGATACGCCCGATCTTGCGTTGGTGGGCGCCGGTAAATGCGCCCTTTTCATGGCCAAACAGTTCGGACTGGATCAAGTGTTCTGGGATCGCGCCACAATTGATCGCCACAAACGGCTTGGCGTGGCGCTGGGATTGGCGGTGCAAGGTCTTGGCCACCAATTCCTTGCCGGTGCCGCTGTCGCCACGGATCAGAATCGGCGATTCGGTGGGGGCCAGTTTGGCCAACAGTTTGCGCAGCTCACGGATTGGCCGGCTGTCACCCAGCAACTCATGCTCCAGTTCGTTCACGTGGGCGGCGCCTTTACCCCGCAGGCGTGCCATGCCAAAGGCGCGGCCCAGGGTCACTTGCACCCGTGACACATCGAAGGGCAAGGTGTGGAAGTCAAAAAACCATTCACAGACAAAGTCGCCGACGTTCTGCAGACGCAGCATTTCGGGGCTGAGCACCGCAATCCATTCGGTACCACTACGACTGATCAACTCCTTGACCGCCTCAGGTCGCTCCAAGTGCATGGGCAGGAGCCGCAACAGCCCCACATCACAGGTACGATCCCCCAATGCATCCAGGGCGCAACTGTCCACATCCCAGCCAGCCGCCCGCAAACCAGGCAATAACCGGTGGCAGTCGTCACAGGGATCGACCACAAGCACGCGACGCAGGGCTGGTGTAACGACCATGACTATTCCTTGGCGTCAAAATCATTAAAGTTATTTAGAAACAACAGTTTGGGCAAGCTGCTCATAACCCTAGCAAGATCTTGACGCTACCCTTGTATCGTTTCGCGATAAAACCATCACCGATACAGCGTTTAGCGATCAGCCCCCCCGGCGAGCGCTACTTCAATCTTTCATTCACCTTTCAAAATCGCGCCTTACATGACGTTAATCACGAAAAGTTGAATTTTGTTGTTCTAACATGTGACCCGTACCCCGTCATCGTGCATCAGTACAGGTACTAGCCGAACGGTAAGCCCAACCGACGGCACATCTTTTGATTGGGCACTTAGAGAGAAGACCCCATGAACGCCCCGCTCCGTATCAACGAAGCTCTTTTGATCGCAGACCGTGCTTTCCAACCTTTTCACTGCGTGGCCTGGGCCCCACAAGACGGCACTGGCGAACTGAGCCTGACCGTGATCGACCGCACCGAGAAACGCATCGGGCGCAAACAAATTCCTTGCAGCACTTATTCCGATCCAAAACAATTGGAAACCCTGCTGCTACAAGCCCGCGCCGAACTCAATGGCGAAGGTTATCAACTACAGTCCTGGGCAATGCCCAAGTAAGTTAAGGCAGCCACTGCGACATACCGTCGCTTCTTATATTGGCTGCAACTTGTTAAGACTATTAAACCCGTGGCGCGTGAGTTCGACTCCCGCCACGGGTTTTGCGTGCCTGACACTTAAGTATCTCCCTTCTTTATATGGCTGCCATGCCATGACCGCTTGATCTTCCTGCGAGCATCGGGCACTTTGCGCGCTTCTCGCCCCCAGGAGCACCCCATGTCCGGTTCAATGGCCCAGGCCTTCGCCCATAACTTCCTTGGGCACTCGCCCCGTTGGTACAAGGCCAGCATCCTCGCTTTCCTCATCATCAACCCCCTGGTGCTCTGGGCTTTTGGCCCGGTTGCGGCTGGTTGGCTGCTGGTGGCCGAGTTCATTTTCACCCTGGCCATGGCGTTGCACTGTTATCCGTTGATGCCCGGCGGGTTGTTGATGGTCGAGGCACTGTTGCTGCGAATGACCACGCCCCAGGCGCTGTACGACGAGCTGCTGCATAACTTTCCGGTGATTCTGCTGCTGATGTTTATGGTGGCCGGCATCTATTTTATGAAGGATTTGCTGCTGTTCCTGTTTTCGCGCTTACTGCTGGGCGTACGCTCTAAGGCGCTGCTGGGATTGATGTTCTGCTTTTTGTCGGCCTTTCTTTCAGCCTTTCTCGATGCCTTGACGGTCACTGCGGTCATTATCAGTGCCGCCGTGGGCTTCTATTCGGTGTATCACCGCGTGGCCTCAGGCAATGATCCACGCCAGGACAGCGAATACAGCGACGACCGCCATCTACCTACCTTGCACCACAGCGACCTTGAGCAATTCCGCGCCTTCCTGCGCAGCCTGTTGATGCACGGCGCCGTCGGCACCGCCTTGGGTGGCGTATGCACGCTGGTGGGAGAACCACAGAACCTGTTGATCGGCCATGAGATGGGCTGGAATTTCAGCGAGTTCTTCCAACGCGTTGCCCCGGTATCGTTACCGGTGCTGGTAGCCGGCCTGATGACCTGCGTACTGCTGGAAAAGCTGCGCTGGTTTGGCTACGGCACCCTACTGCCGGACAACGTGCGTCAGGTGCTGGCCAACTACGCCCGCGAAGACAACGCCGAACGCACCCCGCGCCAACGTGCGGCCCTGATTGTCCAAGGCCTGGCAGCAATGATCCTGATCGCCGGCCTGGCCTTTCATATCGCCGAGGTTGGCTTGATCGGACTGCTGGTGATCGTACTGATCACCGCCTTTACCGGGATTACCGAAGAGCACCGCATCGGCAATGCCTTCAAGGACGCCCTGCCCTTTACCGCATTGCTGGTGGTGTTTTTCGCTGTGGTTGCGGTGATTCACGATCAACAGCTGTTCACGCCATTGATCCAGTGGGTGTTGGCACTGCCCGCCGAACAACAGCCGGGCATGCTGTTCATTGCCAACGGCCTGCTGTCCGCGATCAGCGATAACGTGTTTGTCGCAACGATCTACATCACCGAGGTCAAGCAGGCGTTTGTGTCCGGCCATATGAGCCGCGAGCATTTCGAGACCCTGGCCATTGCAATCAATACCGGGACCAACCTGCCCAGCGTAGCGACACCCAACGGTCAGGCGGCGTTCCTGTTTTTGCTGACCTCGGCGATTGCGCCACTGATCCGCCTGTCCTACGGGCGCATGGTGTGGATGGCGCTGCCGTATACCGTGGTGATGGGCGTGCTGGGCTGGTACGCGGTCAGTTATTGGCTGTGAAGGATAAACCGCTCAATAGCCTGGGCCGCACCGTCCTCGACATTGCTGGCGGTGACCACATCGGCCTGACGCTTGACCGCCTCTTCGGCCTGGCCCATGGCAATCGATAACCCGGCCACTTGAAACATCGCCGGGTCATTGCCGCCGTCGCCGATGGCCGCTGTCTGCTCCAGCGCCACGCCAAGATGCGCGGCCAGGGTTTTCAGGGCATCGCCCTTGTTGGCCTGCATCGCCGTGATATCGAGATAGACCGGCTGCGAACGCGACACCTGAGCCAGGCCTGCGACCTTGGGCTGCAACTGCGCCTCCAGCTCAATCAACAACTGAGCATTGGCGCTGGCGGCGACGATCTTGTCGATCCGCCCCAGGACCGGCTCAAAACTCTCCACCACCACCGGCGCGTAGCCCAGGCCCTGCTGCTCCCGAGGCACCATGGGGCCCGTTGCATCGCGTAGCAACCAGTCGCCCTCGGCAAACACCCAGATTTCCACCTCCGGCTGCTCGCCCAGCAACGCCAAGGTGATCAGCGCCGCCTCTGCGGGCAAGTGGTGAGCAACCAGGATGCTGCCGTCCGGGTTGACCAGGGTGCCGCCGTTGAACCCGGCCGTGGGCACATCGACGCCCAGGGCTTCGATCTGCTGCAGCATGGCCCTGGGCGGTCGCCCGGTGGCCAGGCTGAAAAACACCCCGGCCTCACGCAGCGCCCGCACCGCATCAATGGTGCGCTGGCTCAGGCTGTGATCGGGCAACAACAACGTGCCGTCCATATCACTCAACAAAAAACGGATGGGTTGAATCGCGTCTGCACTCATCCGAGGCTATGCCAGGCGCGGCCATCACGGGCCAGCAACGCATCTGCCGCCGCCGGGCCGTCTTCGCCAGCCTTGTAGGCCTGGATCCCGTCGTCTTCCTTCCAGGCATCGAGGAACGGTTGTACCGCACGCCAACCGTTTTCGATGTTGTCCGCGCGCTGGAACAGCGTCTGGTCACCGGTCAGGCAGTCGTAAATCAGGGTTTCGTAGCCGGTGGAGGGCTGCATCTCGAAGAAGTCCTTGTAGGCAAAGCCCAACTGGATGTTGGCCATGTCCAGGGTCGGCCCGGGCTTTTTCGCCAGCAGGTCGAACCACATGCCTTCATTGGGCTGGATCTGGATCTTCAGGTACGTCGGCTTGAGTTCGTCGACTTCGGTGTCACGGAACTGCGCATACGGCGCCGGCTTGAAGCAGATCACAATCTCGGTGTCGCGCACGCTCATGCGTTTGCCGGTACGCAGGTAGAACGGCACGCCGACCCAGCGCCAGTTATCGATCATCACCTTCAGTGCCACGAAGGTCTCGGTGCTGCTGTCCGGGGCCACATTGGCCTCCTGCCGATAACCCGGCAGCGCCTTGCCACCGATCTCGCCGGCGGTGTATTGGCCGCGCACCGAGTTGGCCCGTGCGTCCTCCAGCGACCAGGGGCGCACAGCGCCAATCACCTTGGCCTTCTCGCCACGTACCGCGTCGGCGCCAAAGGCCGCCGGCGGTTCCATGGCAATCATCGCCAGCAACTGGAACAGGTGGTTGGGCACCATATCGCGCAGAGTGCCGGTGTTTTCGAAGAAGCTGCCCCGGGTTTCCACGCCGACAGTCTCGGCGGCGGTGATCTGCACGTGATCAATGTAGTGGTTGTTCCAGAACGCTTCGAACAGCACGTTGGAGAAACGGCTGATCAGGATGTTCTGCACCGTCTCCTTGCCCAGGTAATGGTCGATGCGGTAGATCTGCTTTTCGCTCATGACCTTGAGCAGGCAGGCGTTCAATGCCTCGGCCGTCGCCAGGTCGGAGCCAAACGGCTTTTCGATCACCACGCGGCGGAACGCCTCGGGGCTTTCTTCCAGCAGGTTGGCCCGGCCCAGGCGCTGCACCACTTCACTGAAGAAGCGCGGCGCAGTGGCCAGGTAGAACACCGCATTGCCGGTGCCGCTGTCGGCGATCTTCTGTGCGATATCGGCATAGGTGCCATCATCGAGAAAATCACCCTGCACGTAGCTGATGCCCTTGGCCAACTGGGCCCACAATTGTGGGTCCAGTGCATGTTCGGCATTGCCCTTGACCTTGCTCGCGGCTTCGGTGCGGATGAAGTCTTCGAGTTTCTTGGCGAAGTCGACATCGCTGATAGCGTTGTGATCCACCCCGACAATCCGCAGACCCTCACCCAGCAAACCATCGCGACTGAGGTTGTACAGCGCCGGCATCAGCAGGCGCTTGACCAGGTCGCCATGGGCACCGAACAGGAACAAGGTAGTGGGTGGAGCGGGCTCGGCCTTGGGTTTCTTGCCGTTGGCCGTCATTTTTTGGAAGTCTCCACATGGCCGCCGAAGCCAAAGCGCATGGCCGACAGCAGCTTGTCACCGTAGGTGCTTTGCTGGCGCGAGCGGAACCGTGCGAACAAGGAGTTGGACAATACCGGCACCGGCACCGATTGCTCCATGGCGGCTTCGATGGTCCAGCGCCCTTCGCCGCTGTCGGCCACGGAACCCGAATAGTTATCAAGCTTGGGGTCGGAAGCCAAGGCATCGGCAGTCAGGTCCAGCAACCAGGAAGATACGACGCTGCCGCGACGCCAGACTTCGGCGATATCTGCCACGTTCAGGTCGAACCGCTGTTCTTCTGGCAGGTTTTCCGAGTTCTTGGTCTTGAGGATGTCAAACCCTTCGGCAAACGCCTGCATCATCCCGTACTCGATGCCGTTGTGGATCATCTTCACGAAATGCCCGGAACCGGCAGGGCCTGCATGGATGTAACCACGCTCGGCACGGTCGTCGGTCGCTTTACGGTCCTTGGTCCGCGGGATGTCGCCCAGGCCTGGGGCAAGGGTGGCGAAGATCGGGTCCAGGTGCTTGACGGTCTCGGCGTCGCCGCCAATCATCATGCAGTAGCCACGTTCCAGGCCCCAGACGCCACCGGAGGTGCCGACGTCGATGTAGTGCAGGCCCTTTTCCGCCAGGGCCTTGCCGCGACGCACGTCATCCTTATAGAAGGTGTTGCCGCCGTCGATAATCACATCGCCGGGTTCCATCAGTTGGCTCAGGTCGTTGATCGTGGTTTCGGTGGGTTCGCCCGCCGGCAACATGACCCAGACAGCTCGCGGTTTTTGCAGGCCAGCGACCAGGGCGGCGAGATCCGCAACGCCGGTCGCGCCCTCTTCACTCAAGCCTTTTACGAATGCTTCATTACGGTCGTAGACCACGGTGGTATGCCCATTGAGCATCAAGCGGCGCGCAATATTCCCGCCCATGCGGCCTAGTCCGATAATCCCCAGTTGCATGTATTGATGCTCCCAACTACAAATAAAAAATGTGTGACACAGTTTATAGCGCAATGACGAATTAGTCCGGCGCCAATCGCACTAGTTTCATCACAAAAACAGGCCATCGTTTCACCATCACTGGCTGAAAAGTCACAACGACCCCGAAAAATAAAAAAGTTCCCTTGAGCCAAAAAAGAAATCAGAATCGCCCCTGACTCCTGCCAAGGGCCTCGACTCAAGCCCCCTGGCACCGCGATACACCGGCTATTTGCGAGGTAAGCAATGCGCACTGCACAGATCACACGCCCGCCACAAACCCTTTACGTCACCATCCGCCGCGACGAATTGCGCCAGTTGAAAGACGAACGTGAACAGTTGCAGCAGGAAGTGATCCGTCTGCGTGCGCAGTTGCAGGCCCAGCTCACGAATCAAGCCATCACCTGCTGAGCTTTTGCCGGCGCCTGCAATGCTCGCCACCTCAGACCCAACTCACGAAGTTTTCACCAGCCCTTCCCGATAATCCTTCGCCAGAACGCCGTCTCACCCATGGGCGGTGGCAATTATTGGGTTGGAGCGCTGCATGGCGATGTTCAAACGCAGCACGAAGTCTGCGACGGGGTTTGATTGGGCCGGCCTTGGCTGGATGTTCCTGTTTTTCTGGTATTTCTCGGGTATTACCCAGCTACTGATCCAATTGACCGGCACCTCCGGCTTCAGTGGGTTCCGCCAGGCGTTCTTCATGAGCGCGCTGTGGTTGGCGCCCATGCTGCTATTCCCGCGTCGCGCCAGACTGCTGGCCGCGTTGATCGGCGTGGTGTTGTGGGCCTGTTCCATGGCCAGCCTGGGCTATTTCTTTATTTATCAGCAGGAATTTTCCCAGAGCGTCATCTTCATCATGTTCGAGTCGAACATCTCTGAAGCCGGCGAGTACGCAACCCAATATTTTGCCTGGTGGATCGTGCTGGCCTTTATTGCCCACACGGCCTTGGCCATCTTCCTCTGGACCCGCGTGCGCCCGGTCTATCTGCCCAAGGGTCGGGCGATGATCGCGGCGACCGCCATTGTGCTGGCGATTGTCGGTTATCCGCTGGTCAAGCAGATCGCTACCAACGACACCCTGGAGCGGGCCATCGATGGTTTCGAAACCCGTGTCGAACCTGCGGTGCCGTGGCAGATGATCGTCGCTTATCGTCGCTATACCCAGCAGTTGAACAACATGCAGGGCATGCTCGACAACGTCAGCAAGATCCCGCCCCTGAGCAATTTCAAGGACAGCATGGCCGGCCAGCCGTCGACCCTGGTACTGGTGATCGGCGAGTCCACCAACCGCCAGCGCATGAGCCTCTACGGCTATCCACGCAAGACCACTCCGGAACTGGACAAGCTGCGCGACCAACTGGACGTGTTCGACAACGTCATTACCCCGCGCCCCTACACCATCGAGGCGCTGCAACAGGTGCTGACCTTTGCCGACGAAGACCACCCGGACCTGTACCTCAAGACCCCATCCATCGTCAGCATGATGAAACAGGCCGGCTACAAGACGTTCTGGATCACTAACCAGCAGACCATGACCAAGCGCAACACCATGCTCACCACGTTCTCGGAGCAGGCCGACGAGCAGGTGTACCTCAATAACAACCGCAACCAGAACGCCCGCCAGTACGATGGCGACGTGCTGGAGCCGTTCTCCAAGGCCCTCGCCGACAAGGCCGAGCGCAAGCTGATCGTGGTACACCTGCTGGGCACCCACATGAGCTATCAGTACCGCTACCCGCCGAGCTTCGACACCTTTACCGACCGCCAGGGCGTGCCGGATGGCGTGCGTGACGACCAGTTGCCCACCTACAACAGCTATGACAACGCGGTGCGCTACAACGACTTCGTGGTGTCGAGCCTGATCAAGGACTACGCCAAGACTGACCCCAACGGTTTCCTGCTGTACCTGTCCGACCATGGCGAGGATGTGTTCGACTCGGCGGGCCACGAAACCCTGGGCCGCAACGAGGGCAAGCCGACGGCGCCGATGTACACCATTCCCTTCATGACCTGGGCCTCGCCGAAGTGGCGTGCTACCCACGACTGGAATATGCAAGGCGATGTACAACGGCCCTACAGCAGCTCCCAGCTGATTCACACCTGGGCCGACCTTGCCGGCCTGAGCTTCGACGAACTGGACCGCAGCCGCAGCCTGGTCAGCGATAGCTTCAAGCCACGGCCATTGCTGATTGGCGATCCCTACCAGCGTCCGCAGAAGGCCTTGATCGACTTCAGCCTGATCAAGCCCAAGGTGATTGCCGCCCCCACGAATGTGGT
Source organism: Pseudomonas sp. WS 5027 (assembly GCF_012985695.1). NCBI lineage: Bacteria > Pseudomonadati > Pseudomonadota > Gammaproteobacteria > Pseudomonadales > Pseudomonadaceae > Pseudomonas > Pseudomonas sp. WS 5027. The sequence goes on from NZ_JAAQWU010000014.1 coordinate 166,890, forward strand.
GCTGAAGTAAACGCCCCTCACCCCGTCCAAAGTTAACCGGGTGGTTAACTTTGGATGTTCTTGACGTTAATTCTCATTTAATAAGCTTCCTACAGACTATTCCCATAAATCTGATCAGGGACGGTGCAGATACCGATCACTTTTAATGGGAATACATGCGATGAAACTTTCAACCTTGATGCTCGCCGGCCTGCTGGGCCTGACCTCGGCTGCGGCCTTCGCCGAAGGTGGCGCGGAACGCGTGAAGGAGCACTTCAACAACTTCAGCTTCATCCAGAAGCAAACCCACAGCGATGCTGAACAGACTGCGGCGACCGATGCCAAGGGCGCCGAAGCCGGCTCCGTCGAACAGGCGCGGGACAGCGAGCAACCCAAGAGCTGATGCGCCACTCGTGCCCCGGTGGTGACCTGTTTGTGGTGAGGGCTTGTCCCTCAATACAGCATGAGTATCTACACAACTATCTTCTTGGTATGTGTACATCTGCGTTGCTGCGGTTACGGCCACTTAGGGTTCGGCCCTGACGGCGGCCCGCCGCGATCGGCCATCGTGGTTTGACGGGGCGCCTGAAATCAAGATCAAAAGCAGAGCAACAGCAAAACCAGAGTGCGGAGCTACATTCCCCTGTGGGAGCGGCGGTGCGACGATTATGTCCCCCCCCAGAAGAGCGACTCGCGTAGATACGGCTTTAAAGCGCCTTGCTCCAGAACAGCATGCGGCCATGGGCCGGGTCGAACACCGAGTCATCAAAACCAAACTTGCGATACGAAGCCTGTGCCACCGGATTACCCTCCAGCACTTCGAGGGTGATCTTGCAGCAGCCACGTTGACGGGCGATTTCCTCGACCTTTTGCAGCATTTTCTGGCTCAGGCCCAGGCCACGGAACTGCTCCATGACCACCACGTCATGCACGTTGACCAACGGGCGGCAGGCGAAGGTCGAGAACCCTTCAAAGCAGTTCACCAGCCCGGCCGGCTCACCCCCGACAAAGGCCAGTACGCTGAATGCATGGGCACGCTTGGCCAATTCAGCCGGCAGTTGCGCCAGCAAATCGGCGGACAGGGCTTTGCCCCCGCCCATGGGATCTTGTGCGTAGTGATTGAGTAACAGGCCAATGGCCTCGGCCTGCACAGGATTGCTGTAGCTGGCTTGCAGCACCAGTATTTCTGCGGCTTCCATTTCCTTCCTCGATAGCAGTTAGGCAGGGATTACCTCCCCACAAAACCTCGATTGTAAGCGGGCCGTCGGCCATAGATGAAGGAGATTAACTACAGGTTTGTGCAGGAAAGCGCTATCACGCTTGCAATCGACAAAAGGTGGCTCAAAGCCATTATCTGCCGAAGCGCTGTAGCTGCATTTCTTGCAAGCGGCTGAGGGTCCGTCGAAAGGCAAACTCCAGATAACCCTCGGTGTACAGCGACACCAGAGGCACTTTGGCTTCGATGTATAACGGTACCTTGCGGTCGTAACACTCATCGACCAGGGCAATAAAGCGCCGCACACCGTCGTCGTGCACAGACAATTGCGGCAACTCACGATCCCCCGCTTCCACGCGCTGGGCGCCGTCTTCGGTGCCACGGGCAATCCGTCCAGAACGCTGCTGAGCACTCAAGCTGGGGACTTCGCCGAGCAATATGGCGCTGTAACGATCGCACAGCTGCATGAAATCCATGGCCGCCAACGGTTGCTCGCACAAATCGGCATAGCGACACCACAGCACCGTGGCAGAGGATTTCACCGTGGCAATGCTGCGTGAGCCCACGACCACCGGTGCATCGCTGCAGGCTTGTCCCGAGCTCAACCGCTCAAATACCTGTGCCAGTGCCTGGGGCTCATCGACCCAGTAGCGCTGCTCAGCGGTGCCGGGATGCAGGCGGTGATCTTCACTGCCCGCTACCGCCACCACCTGCATATGGGCCTTGATTGCCTCAATGGCCGGCATGAAGCGTTCCCGGTTGAAACCATCGGCGTAGAGTTGCTCCGGCGGCTGATTGGAGGTGCAGACCATCACCACGCCTTCGTCGAACATCACCTGGAACAAACGCCCGAGGATGATCGCATCGCCGATGTCATTGACGAATAGTTCGTCAAAACACAGCACCCGCACCTCCCCGGCCAACTCACGGGCCAGGGCCTGCAAGGGGTCGGGGGTGCCGGTCAGTTGGAACGAGCGCTGGTGGACCCAGCCCATGAAGTGATGAAAGTGCTGACGCCGCGCAGGCACCCGCAGGCTTTGGTAGAACTGATCCATCAACCAGGTCTTGCCACGGCCCACCGGCCCCCAGAGATAAACGCCGGTCACGGGACCATGGGCGCCCTGATGCAAGGCCTCATGGCAATCCTGCAAGATTTGCACGGCATGGCGCTGGGCATCGTCCTCGACAAAACCCGCGTGCAGGGCCTGCTGATACGCGGCCAGGGGTGAATCAAAAATCATACCGTTCCATGGCCAGAGAGCTCATCTGTGGAGAGGGGTTTGTTTGTGGCAAGGGGGCTTGCCGGAACGCCGTATCGCCCCCGCAGGGCTGCAAAGCAGTGTGTCAGATAGAGCTCAGGGGCTACAGGGGCTGCTGCGCAGCCCAGCGGGGGACGAGCCCCCTCGCCACAGACAAGCCCCTTTACTACAGACGGCACCTTCACTACAGACAAGCACCTTCATTACCGGGAGCCCCTGCTGGATAGTCAGCCCTATGCAAGGCTTTTGCTGACCACCTCAAACACATCGCTGGACAGCTCGCCCGAACCGCGGATGCGCTCCAGTTCAGCCTTCATCAGCGCCTGGCGGGCGCTATCGTATTTACGCCAGCGGGTCAGCGGCGCCAACTGCCGCGAGGCAATCTGCGGGTTGAAGGCATTCAGCTCGATGACCAGGTCAGCCAGGAAGCGATAGCCTGAGCCATCGGCCGCGTGGAAGTTGATCAGGTTCTGTCCGGCGAAGGCGCCAACCAGCGCACGCACCTTGTTCGGGTTCTTGATATTGAACGCCGGGTGCTGCATCAGCGCCTTGACCCGCGCAAGCCCGTTCGGCAATACGCTAGCGGCCTGGACGCTGAACCATTGGTCCATGACCAGTGGGTTGTCCTTGAAGTTCTCGGCAAACACTTGCAGGGCCTTGGCCTTCTCGGCCTCGAACGGCGAGTTGACCAGTACCGCCAATGCGGTCAGGCGCTCGGTCATGTTGTCGCACGCGTCGAACTGTTCCAGGGTCGCGGCCAGCACTTCGGGCTTGCCACTGAGCATCAGGTACGACAGCGCGATGTTCTGCAGGGCACGGCGGGCGAAGTGCTCGGCCGACGCCACGTAAGGCGTGTTGCGCGAAAGGTCGCGGTTGGCCTGATAGCGCAGCCACAGGCCTTCGAACAGGTGGTCGGCCAACTGCTTGCGCGCAAATTCGCGGGCGGCGTGGATCGCGTCGACATCCGCCACGTCGCTGATTTCGGTGAGGTAGGCTTCGCCCGGCAACGACAACATTTCCGCAACCATGGCCTGGTCCAGGCTGTCGTCGCTCAACACGCTGCGCAGTGCATTGACCAGCCGTTGATCCAGCACCAGGGCCTGGCCCTGCTGGTGTTGGCCGATCAAATCCTGCAACACCTGCACCGCCAGTTGCTGGCCCGCCTCCCAGCGATTGAAACCGTCGCTGTCGTGTTGCATCAGGAACATCAACTGGTCACGGCTGTAGGGGAAGCTCAGCTTCACCGGCGCGGAGAAACCACGCAACAGCGAAGGCAACGGCTGTTCGGCGATATCAACGAAGGTGAACGTCTGCTCGGCCTGCGTCACCGACAACACCCGCGAGGTGCCCGTCGCGACGGCTTCACCAGCCAGACGCAACGGCAGGTCAGCCCCATCGGCGTCCAGCAGGCCCAGGGCCACCGGAATCACGAACGGCAGCTTTTCCACATTGTCCGGGGTTTGCGGGCAGCTCTGACGGAAGGTCAGGCTGTAGGTCTTGGCTGCGGCGTCGTAGGACTCGCTCACCGCCAGACGTGGCGTACCGGCCTGGCTGTACCAGCGTTTGAACTGGGTCAGGTCGGCGCCGTTGGCGTCTTCCATGGCCTTGATAAAGTCATCGCAAGTCACGGCCTGGCCGTCGTGGCGCTCAAAGTACAGGTCGCTGCCTTTGCGGAAACCTTCGGCGCCGAGCAAGGTGTGGATCATGCCGACCACTTCCGAACCCTTTTCGTACACGGTCAGGGTGTAGAAGTTGGAGATCTCGATGAAGCTGTCCGGGCGCACGGCGTGGGCCATGGGTCCTGCATCTTCAGCGAATTGGTGAGTGCGCAGGTAGGCCACATCCTGGATACGCTTGACGGTGGCCGAGTTCATGTCCGCAGAAAAATGCGAATCACGGAATACGGTGAAGCCTTCCTTGAGCGACAGCTGGAACCAGTCGCGGCAGGTCACGCGGTTGCCCGACCAGTTGTGGAAATACTCGTGGGCGACGATTGCTTCGACCCGCTGATGCGCGGCGTCGGTCGCCGTCTCGGCGCGGGCCAGCACCGCACTGGAGTTGAAGATATTCAGGCCCTTGTTTTCCATGGCGCCCATATTGAAGTCGTTCACGGCCACGATCATGAAGATATCCAGGTCGTATTCGCGACCGTAGACCTCTTCATCCCAGCGCATGGACTTCTTCAAGCTGTTCATGGCGTGCTGGCACTTGTCGATATTTTCCGGCTCGACATAGATACGCAGTGCGACGGTGCGCTGGCTCATGGTGGTGAAGGTGTCTTCGACACACCACAGGTCACCGGCCACCAGAGCGAACAGGTAGGCCGGTTTCTTGAACGGGTCCTCCCAGGTTGCCCAGTGCCGACCGTCTTCGCCGGGGCCGCTGGCGATCGGGTTGCCGTTGGACAGCAGCACCGGATAGCTGTGCTGCTCAGCGATCACCGTGGTGGTGAACGTGCTCATCACGTCCGGGCGATCCAGGTAGTAGGTGATCTTGCGAAAGCCCTCGGCCTCGCATTGGGTGCAGAACATGCCGCCGGACTTGTACAGGCCTTCCAGGGCGGTATTGGTTTGCGGGTGGATGCGCACGCTGGTGTCGACAGTGAAGTTGTCGCTGATTGGCTGCAATGTCAGGTGGCTGTCGCTCAACTGGTAGTCGGCGGCGCTCAGCTCCTGGTCGCCCAGGGCGACGCTCAGCAGTTCCAGTTGCTGGCCGTCCAGCACCAGCGGCGGCAGGCCGGCGCCGCGCTCGGGATTGCGGCGCATCACCAGCTGCGCGTGGACCAGGCTATGGTCCTCGAACAACTCGAAGGTCAGGTGGGTCTCGTCGATCAGGTACTCGGGCGCCTGATAGTCCTTCAGGTAGATCATCTTCGGTTGTTCGGTGCGCATGCGTGAAATCCTTCTACTGATGCACGGCGAGCTGGTAAGCCGTGTATTTACGAATATTGATAACGCCGGTATCGAAGATCAGGTATTGGCCCTTGACCCCCAGCAGCGTGCCTTCGGCAATCGGGTTCTTGTCCAGGTTGAAGCTGACGATCTTGGCCGGATATTGCTCCACCGGGTAGCGGATTTCGAGGGGCTCGATATCGCTAACCGGTTGGATGGCCTGCAGGCCAAAGCGTTCCTGCAATTGCAGCAGGCCGTCGGCGCAGGAGACGAACAACTCGTCGCGCACCTGCTTGAGATCCACCGACGCCGCATCGCCCTTGAGCAAGGCGCGCCAGTTGGTCTTGTCGGCGACCTGGCTGCGCAGCACATCCTCGACAAAGCCAGATTGCTGGCGCGTGGCCACGCGCATGATCGGCAACGCCTGACTTGCCCCCTGGTCCAGCCAGCGCGTGGGCAACTGGGTGGCGCGGGTGATGCCGACCTTGATCCCCGACGAATTCGCCAGATACACCACATGGTCGGTCATGCAGAATTTTTCGCCCCAGGCCGGATCGCGGCAAGTGCCGGCATCGAAATGGCAGCGCTCGGGGCTCATGATGCACAGGTCGCACTGGGCCAGCTTGGTCATGCACGGGTAGCAATAGCCCTGGCTGAAACTGGTCTTGGTCTTGCGTCCGCAATGGGTGCAGTGGATCGCACCGAGGTATTCCAGGCGTATATGCGTGCCAATCAACGGGTTGACCGGCACCTCGGTATCACCCAGGCGAAAGGCGTATTGAACCGTCGGCGAACCCAGTTGCGCCGACATCTTGCTGACTGCACCACGGCCAATCTCAATCAATGGATGGCATCCGACTTGAACAGGATGTTTTCCACCGGGGTCGATTTGGACTGGCATTCCTGCGGGCCCATGTAGCCGGTGCGCTGGTCTTCCGGCAGGTTTTGCAGCTCCCAGGCAATCATCGCCTGCAGGGACAGTTCACGCTGTTCGGCGGTGAGCTTGCGGCCATCGGACCATTTGCCGATTTCCACGGCAAGCTTGAGGCTCTGGTAGATATCCGGCGTGATGTTTTCGATCATTTCAGCAAAAGAGGACATAAGACTCTTCCTTAACAAATAGGAGGGTTACCGGGCCTGCCTGCGACGGCTGTACAAGCCGCCCAGCAAGCCCGTCAGGCATCCGACTACCAAGCCGGCGACATGGGCCGCATTGGCGATTTCGCCGAAACCGATCATCGAGACCAGCCCCGACAGGCAAAGCAACAACCACACCAGCATCATCACCAGCACACCACGCGGCAGGCGATACGCCGGATTGGGCGCGAGCATCTGGTAGATCCAGCAATGGCCCAGCAGGCCGTACAGCACGCCAGACAAACCGCCAAACAGGCCAGGACCGCCAAAGGTATATTGCGCGAAGTTGGACGCCAGGCTGAACAGCAGGGTCAGGCCCAGCAGGTTGATACTGCCCTGGCGCGACTCAATGCGCCGCCCCAGTTCCCAGTACCACATGCCATTCATCGCCAGGTGCAGGATGCCGAAGTGGATCAGCATCGGCGTTACCAACCGCCACCACTGCCCCGCCGCCAGGCTGTCGGCCAGTGGAGTGAAGTACAGATATTCGCCGGCCACGTGGAAATTCAGGAACGTCAGCCAGCTCATGGTTTGCAGGTTGTCACCAAGCATCGTGACGGCACCGACGATCAGGCTCAGCAGCAACACACCAGCGGTCAACGGACTATGGCGCAATTGCTGGACAAAACCGGGGCGCTTGGCTACCGGTTCCTGAGGAATATCCAGCTGCTGGTCCGGGTCGCCAGCGGGAAAGCGTTGATACAGGCTGCGCACGTCCTCGCTGATCGCGTCCGGCACCCAGAGCACCTGCTCGCCGGCCTCTTCGCTGACGCGATGGGGCACCTGCATCCGCTGCAACAGTTTGACGAAGCCACCCAGGTCGACGCTCAGTGGCAAGCGCAATACCGCTACGGTACTCATGAAATCACCTCGGGGCGCTCGACATCGACCCACACGAACTTGTGCGGGTCGAGGCGGGTTTCCTGATCCAGCCGGTACGCTACCAGTTTGCCGTAGAGCACCGCGCTGTAGTCCAGGCAGGCCAGGTTCGGGCGGATCGGCGCCGGTTTACCGCTGCGCCAATAGTGGCCGACGAACAACAGCGGCTCATCGACGCCATAGCGCAGCAGGGAGTTTTTCTCAGTCGAGGATAAAGGCGTACGCGCCACCGGGTCGGGCAAGGCGTCAGGCTGGAACACGATGTCGCCGTAGGTCTTCGGGTCGTCCTCCCAGAACTTGGTGCGGAAGAACGAACGAGTCAGGCCGTCGCCGCCGGTCAGCGTCAGGCCGTCCGGCAGGCGCATATCGGTGCCGCGCAGCAGGCGGTCGAAGGCGTTGCAGGCAAAACTGCCAGGCACCGCTGCCGCCTGCAGGAAGTGCTCGTCAATGCATCCGTCGGGGAATTGTCTGCGCAGCGGCTCGATCAACCCCGAATCCCAGCAGGCATGCACCACGCGAAAACGCCCGGCATCGACAAACAACGGCATGTCGTAGAACCAGCCGAGGAAGTCATGCCAGTCGCCCGGATGATGTTCGAACTGGGTCAGGGTCTCGTGGATCAGCCGCTCATGGCGTGGCGAATGTTCACGCACGTACTGCTTGCCACTGCCGGGCGGTGCCAGGGTGCTCCAGCCCAGGGCGTTGAACTCATGGTTGCCCATGATGCACAACGCCTGGCCGGCTTCGACCATGTCGTGGACGATATGCAGTGCCTCGCGAATGCGCGGACCACGGTCGATGATATCGCCGAGGAACACCGCCATGCGTGAAGGATGGCGCCAGGTGCCGCCCTGCTTGTGGTAACCCATCTGGTCGAGCAGGTGCTCAAGGGTATGAGCGCAACCGTGCACGTCACCAATCAGGTCGTAGCTACGCGCGGGATCGAGCATCAGTCGCCTCCACCCCCCAAGCGGCTGCCCCAGCCCAGCTTGGTGCGGCACACTTCGTAGTAGTTGTGATCCAGCGGATGGATCAACCGCAACTTCTGCGCCTTTTTGCTCACAGTGATGGTGTCACCGGGGGCGCAGGTAAAGTGGTTCTGCCCGTCACAGGAGACTTGCGGGTAGATCTGCATGTCTTTGGAGACCACGATTTTCAGCTCACTGTTGCCATCGACCACAATCGGCCGGCTCGACAACATATGGGGGTACATCGGCACGATCACAATGGCATCGAGCTTGGGATGCATGATCGGCCCGCCCGCCGACAGCGCGTAGGCCGTGGAACCGGTGGGCGTCGCGACGATCAGGCCGTCGGCCTTCTGGCTGCAGACGAACTGGCCGTCGATGTACAGCTCGAACTCGATCATCCGTGTCGATTTGCCAGGGTGCAGCACCACATCGTTGAGGGCATCACCCTGGCCGATGGCTTCGCCGTGGCGGCGCACTTCGGCTTGCAGCAGGAAGCGGTTTTCCACCAGGTAATGGCCGTCCAGCACCTTGGCCACTTCGACTTCCAGGTCATCGGGGCGGATATCGGTGAGGAACCCCAGGCTGCCCCGGTTGATCCCCAGCACCGGCACGTTATGCCGCGCCAGGGCCCGGGCGGCGCCCAGCAGGCTACCGTCGCCGCCGACCACGATTACCATGTCGCAGACTTCACCGAGCATTTTGCGCGACGAGGTCTGCAGGCCGTGGCCAGGCAGAATCTCGGCGATGGTGTCTTCGAGGATCACATGCAGGTGGCGCTCAAGCAGAAACTTTTTCAGCCGGCGGACGGTGTCCAGAACCTGGGTACTGCCCAGGCGACCGATGATGCCGATATTGCGAAATTGCTCCATGGGGCTCCTGCAGGGTTTGGGTCTGGCAAAAAAGAACGATTATGGGCGAAAGGCCGCATTAGACAAAATCCTTTGTCGCCGCAAGGCCCAGACGACAACAGTTCTCAACGCCAGCCACAGTCCCGCGGCGAGTAGGAAACAGCTATGCTCGGACCATGAATCCGTTTCCCGACCTGTACTACCTGCCCCGTCAGTTGCGTCATCCCGAGGTGCGGGATCTGGCGTGGGTCATCCTCGCCCCGCCGATGCTGGCCCAGACGCCCTGGCCGCAACGCCACCCCCTGGCCGGCAGTGACTGGGTACAGCGGCCCGAGGCTTTGGAGCAATGGGTCAGGCAGTTGGACCAGGACAGCAGCCCCCTGCAGCATTGGCTGAGCCTGGCCCGCACCCGCCGCCTGGGCCTGTATTACGAACGTCTGTGGCAGTTTGCCGTGCAACACGCCCCCGGCGTGCAATTGCTGGCGGCCAACCTGCCGATCCGCCAGGCCGGGCATACCTTGGGTGAGCTGGATATGCTGCTGCGCGACCGTGACGGCGTGCATCACCTGGAACTGGCGATCAAGCTCTACCTGGGCCCGCAAGACGGTGACGGTCGTGATCCCGCGCAATGGCTCGGCCCAGGTTGTCACGACCGCCTCGACCGCAAGCTGGCGCACCTGGCCGATCATCAACTGCCCATCTCGGCCAGAGCCGAAAGCCGGGAGGTGCTGGCGGCCCTGGATATCCAGCAGTTCGATGCCCATCTGTGGCTGGGAGGTTACTTGTTGTACCCCTGGCCCGGTGAGGCGGCGCCGCCCCTCGGCGCCCATCCCCAGCATTTGCGCGGGCGCTGGTTGCATCAGCGTGATTGGCTGGATTTTATCCGCAACAGCCCGACGGGCCGCAGGCAACCCCTGCCCCGCCACGCCTGGCTCGCACCGGCGCATTACCCGACAGAGGACGTGTGGACGGCAGAACAGATGCAATGCTGGCTCGCCGACCTTGACCCGATGGCGCCGGCGCAGTTGTTGGTGCGGATGATTCAGAATGGCGAGGAGTGGGAGGAAGCGGAGCGGCTGTTTCTGGTGGCGGATCTTTGGCCGAATGTGCCGGGGGCGGGCTGATATTCCGGTGGGGGATTTGAAGGCCTCATCGCAGCATCGGTATCTACACAATTTTCAGACACTGACGACCTCCCCTGTGGCGAGCGGGCTTGTCGGAACGCCGCATCGCCCGCGCTGGGCTGCGAAGCAGCCCTAAACCCGGACATCGCGGTTTATCTGAAGAAACGCGGCGGGTGTTTTGGGGCTGCTTCGCAGCCCAGCGCGGGCGATGCGGCGTTCCGACAAGCCCGCTCGCCACAGAAGCCCTACAAACCATCAATATGCCGATAATCCACGCACAACCCCGCAGCTAGCTCCCGGGCCCGCCCCAAGCGTATCGGCCCACGTTCGATATCCACCAGCAAGCCCTGGCACTGCAGCACTGGCAATGCGCCGATGTCTTTCAACCGGCCATCGGTAATCACCAGTAATCGCTGCTGTTCAGCCGGATACCGCTTGCGCCGTGCTACCAGCCAATGCCCGGCCTCGGTCAATGCAGCGAGCAACGGCGTCCCGCCGCCCGCGCCCAGCCCATCCAACCAGCGGCCCAAGCCCCTCGCGGCCTTCAAGCCTTGGACCTGCCAGTTCGGCACCTGCCCGCTGGCGGTCAACAAGGCCAACCGCGCCCGCTGCCGATAGGCATCGTCAAACACCTGCGCCAGCAAGCCCTTGGCATCGCTCAACGCCTGATGGCGCCGCGTGGACGCCGAGGCATCGACAATGACCAGCCACAACTCATGGGCCGAGCGGCTGCGCAGGTGAAAGCGCAAGTCTTCGCGGGACTGCGGTCTGCCCGCCAGCAAGGTGCCCGGCCAGTTGACCACGCCCTGCTGCGCGCTACGCGCCTTACCCTGCCGGCCCCTGGCCAATCGCCCGGCTTTGGGGCGGGCATCCGCCCCCGTGTCAGATCGGGGGCGGATGCCTAGGGCTTTTTTGGCCAGGCCGGCACCTCTCGGCGAGCGCCCATGGGCAACGCAGGCGCGGGCATATCGCCCCACTGGCCTTGGCCCGAAGAAGTATCTGATGGTTGGGGCGCCTGGCCCTGATCGGGCGTGCTGGCAGGCGAAGAGTGTTCCTGGCGACGGTGACATAGGGCAAATTCGGCAACGGCCTCTATATCTTCTTCAGCGATGGCCGCAGCACCACGCCACGCCGCATGGGCCCGCGCCCCGCGCAACCACACCAGATCGGCACGCAGGCCATCGACCCCGGCGGCAAAACAGCGCTGGCTAATCTGCGCCAGGGTCTGATCATCCAGGGCGATGCTGTCCAGGCGCGCACGGGCCTGGGTACAGCGCTCGCGCAATGCCGCTTGTTGATCGGCCCACTGTGTACAGAAGGCCGCAGGGTCGCTGTCGAAATCCAGGCGCCGGCGGATGATCTGCCCACGCTCGGCCGGCAGGGTCTGCCCGCTCAACGCCACATTGAAGCCAAAGCGGTCCAGCAGTTGCGGGCGCAATTCGCCCTCTTCCGGGTTCATTGTGCCGATCAGCACAAAACGCGCCGGATGCCGGTGGGAAATACCGTCGCGCTCGATCAGGTTGGTGCCGCTGGCGGCGACGTCGAGCAGCAGGTCCACCAGATGATCGGGCAGCAGGTTGACTTCGTCCACATACAACACGCCGCCGTCAGCCTTGGCCAGCACGCCCGGGGAAAACTGCGCACGACCTTCGGACAGGGCCGCGTCCAGGTCCAGGGTGCCCACCAACCGTTCTTCAGTGGCGCCCAAGGGCAAAGTGACAAACTGCCCGCTGGCCAACAGATCCGCCAGGCCGCGGGCCAGGGTGGACTTGGCCATGCCACGCGGACCTTCGATCAGCACGCCGCCGATCTTCGGGTCGATGGCGGCCAGGCATAGCGCAAGCTTCAGGTCGTCGGCGCCGACTACAGCCGACAGTGGAAAATGCGGGGTGTCAGTCATACTGATATCTCGATGATTTCTGTCGCGCCCCTGTAGGAGCGAGCTTGCTCGCGAAAATAGTCAACGTTGACGCGAGTATTGATGAGCGCGTTGCCCTTGGGTTTTTCGCGAGCAAGCTCGCTCCTACAGTGGCACTGAGCATCACGGCATACGATCAACATCAGGTGTCTTCTTCTATGTCCAGCAACAGGTTTTCCAATGCCTCGCGATACGCCCCAGGCTCCTGCCACATGCCGCGCTGCTGGGCTTCGAGCATGCGCTCGGTCATGTCACGCAGGGCATCGGGGTTGTGCTGTTGCACAAACGCCCGGGTGTCGGGGTCGAGCAGATAGGCATCGGCCAGCAATGCATATTGATGATCGTCGATCAGCGCGGTGGTAGCGTCGAAAGCGAACAGATTGTCCACCGTTGCCGCCATCTCGAACGCGCCTTTATAGCCGTGGCGCTTGACCCCTTCGATCCATTTGGGATTGGCCGCGCGGGAACGGATCACACGGTTCAGCTCTTCCTTCAGCGTGCGGATTTTCGGCAGGTCCGGCTGGCTATGATCGCCATGGTAGCTGGCGGCCTTGGTGCCACTGAGGGTTTCCACGGCGGCGAGCATGCCACCCTGGAATTGATAGTAGTCATTGGAGTCGAGCAGATCGTGCTCGCGGTTGTCCTGGTTCTGCAACACCGCCTGCACTTGGCTCAGGCGCTGGGCGAACTGTTCGCGAGCGGCGGTGCCCTCATCGGCACCGCCATAGGCATAGCCGCCCCAATTGAGGTAGACCTCGGCCAGGTCTTCGCGGCTTTGCCATAGGCGACCGTCAATTGCACCCTGTACGCCCGCGCCATAGGCGCCGGGCTTGGCGCCGAAGATACGCCAGCCAGCCTGCTTGGCCGCTGCCTCCTCATCCAGGCCAGACTTGAGCAGCGCATCACGCTCGCTGCGTACCTTGGCTGCCAGGGGATTCATGTCGTCCGGCTCGTCCAGCGCCGCTACCGCCTGCACGGCGGCATCGAACAGCCGGATCAGGTTGGCGAAGGCATCGCGGAAGAAACCGGACACCCGCAACGTGACGTCAACTCGCGGGCGGTCGAGCAAGCTGATGGGCAGGATTTCAAAGTCATCGACCCGCTGGCTGCCCGTGGCCCACACCGGACGCACGCCCATCAGCGCCATGGCCTGGGCAATATCGTCACCGCCGGTACGCATGGTCGAGGTACCCCACACCGAAAGCCCGAGTTGGCGCAAATGGTCACCATGGTCTTGCAGGTGCCGTTCAAGCATCAGGTCTGCGGACTGGAAGCCGATCCGCCAGGCGGTGGTGGTCGGCAAATTGCGCACATCGACGGTAAAAAAGTTACGCCCGGTCGGCAGTACATCAAGGCGCCCACGGCTCGGCGCACCACTGGGGCCCGCCGGCACGAAACGACCGCCCAGGGCATCCAGCAAGCCGCGCATTTCTGCCGGACCGCAGGCATCCAGGCGCGGCGCGACGACGATGCGCAGGCTTTCGATCACCGATTTCACATCTTCCCAACCGGGCACCTCAAGCTGCTCGAGCGGCCCTTCCAGCGCCTGTTCGATCAGCCGCGCCGCATACAACTCCAGGCGCTCACGGGTATCGCCGGCGGTGCGCCACAACTGGTCGTCGATCTTCTGCAACACCTCGGGGCGGCGCCCGGTCCAGGGTTCGGCCAGGGCGCAATCCAGCGGGTCAAAGCCCAGTTCAAAAGCCTTGGCCAACACGCGCAGCAGGCTCGATTGCGGGCCGCGCCCGTCGCCACGCGGGATGCGCAGCAGCGCCAACAAGGTGTCGATACGCAGGCGACCTTCGGGCGATTCACCAAAAATATGCAGGCCGTCGCGGATCTGCGACTCCTTCAAGTCGCACAGGTAGGTATCCAGGCGCGGCAGCCAGACGGCAGCGTCGGCATCGTTATCCAGCTCAAGCTCTTGGTCGATACGGGTTTCGCGCACCAGCTTGAGGATGTCCTTTTGTAGCTCCAGGGCGCGTCGTGGGTCGAGTAATTGCGCTTCGTAATACTCGTCCGCCAACAACTCCAGGTTACGCAGCGGGCCATAGGTTTCGGCGCGGGTCAGCGGCGGCATCAAATGGTCGATGATGACGGCCTGGGTGCGCCGCTTGGCCTGGGCCCCCTCGCCCGGGTCGTTGACAATAAACGGATAGATATTGGGCAGCGGCCCCAGCAGCGCATCCGGCCAGCAGTTTTCGGACAACCCGACGCCCTTGCCCGGCAGCCACTCCAGGTTGCCGTGCTTGCCCACATGAATGACAGCGTGGGCGCCGTAGGTGTGGCGCAACCAGAAATAGAACGCCAGGTAAGCGTGGGGCGGCACCAGGTCCGGGTCGTGGTAAACCGCGCTGGCATCCACCTGATAACCCCGCGCCGGCTGGATGCCGACAAAGGTCAGGCCCAGGCGCAGGCCGGCGATCATCATACGCCCGTCACGGCACATCGGATCGTTATGGGGCGAGCCCCAGCGTGCCAACACGGCCTGGCGGTTGGCCTCGGGCAAGCGATTGAACATCGCCTGGTAATCGTCCATGCCCAGGCTTTGGTGGCAGGGGCGCAGGTCGAGGCTGTCCAGATCGTTGGTCACACCGCCGAGCAGCTCGTGGATCAAGGCCGTGCCGCTGTCTGGCAAGGTAGATGGCAGCGGATAACCCTCCGCTTGCAGAGCGCGCAGGATATTCAAGGCGGCGGCCGGGGTATCCAGGCCCACACCGTTGCCGATGCGCCCGTCGCGGGTCGGGTAGTTGGCGAGGATCAGGGCGATGCGTTTATCGGCATTCGGCACCCGTGCCAGCTCGACCCAGCGCCGTGCCAGTTCGGCCACGAAATCCATACGCTCGGGCGCGGCGCGATAGCACACCACATCCGACTGACTGCGCTCGCTGCGCCAGGCCAGGTCCTTGAAGCTGATGGGGCGGCTGATGATCCGCCCGTCCAGTTCTGGCAAGGCGATGTGCATGGCCAGGTCGCGCGGGCCCAGGCCTTGCTCGCTGGCTTCCCAGCCGGGCTGGTTGTCCTGGGCGCAGATGGCCTGTATCACCGGGATATTGCGGCGGAACGGGCGCAGATGGGGCGCTTCGGGGCTGGACTGGGCAAAGCCGGTGGTGTTGAGAATCACCGCCGCCCCCACCTCGTCCAGCAGATCCTCGACCACCGTCAGGCAGCCGGGCTCTTTCAAACTGGCCACCGCCATTGGCAGCGGGTTGAGGCCCGCGGCCTGCAGGCGCTGGCAGAACACATCGATAAAAGCGGTATTGGCCGCCTGCAAGTGCGAGCGGTAGAACAGCACCGCCGCCACCGGCCATGCGGCGTTCCAGTCTGCCTGCCAGTCATTCAGGCGCGCATTGGCCTTGTGCGGATGATAAATCGCCGTGCGCGGCAGGGTTTGTGGCTCGTCCCAGGCGTAATCTCGCTCCAGATAGCTGCTGGCCAGGCAGCGATAGAAATCCAGTGCGTTCCCCAGTCCACCCTGGCGCAAAAAGTGCCACAGGCGGTCACGCGCCGGCGCATCCACGGTGCTCAGGCCACTGAGTTCGGGATCGAGACGATCATCCCCCGGCACCAGGATCAACTGCACGCCCTGCTCGGCCAATTCCACCAGGCGCTGGATACCGTAGCGCCAATAGCCAATGCCACCGTGCAGGGATATCAGGATGACCTTGGCGTGGCGCAGCACTTCGTCCACATACAGGTCCACCGACGCGTGGTTCTGCACCTGCATCGGGTTGGCCAGGCGCAGGCTCGGGTAGTCGTCGGGCAGTTGCTGGGCCGCTTCGGCCAATAGCGCCAGGCTGGAATCACCGCTGCACAGGATCACCAGCTCGGCGGGAGTTTGTCCAAGGTCGGCGATGTTGTCATCGGAGACGAAACCACCGGGCTGGGTCCTGAGCAGATGCATGGGTTAAACGCTGAGGGCGGCGCGCAATTGCGCTTCGAGGCCCGCTGCGTCCAGGTCCTGGCCGATCAGCACCAGGCGCGTGATGCGTGCTTCGTCAGCCCCCCAGGCGCGGTCAAAGTGCTTGTCGAAGCGCGTACCCACGCCCTGGATCAGCAGGCGCATCGGTTTGTTGGGGATCGCGGCGAAGCCTTTGACCCGCAGGATGCCGTGCTGCACCACCAATTGGGTCAGGGCGTCGAGCAGCAGCGCTTCATCCGCCTGGGGCAGGTCGATGGAGATGGAATCAAACGCATCATGATCGTGATCGTCTTCACCTTCGTGGTGGTGATCGTGATGGCTATGGCGCCCGTCGATATGCTCCTCGGAACCCGCGCCCAGGCCAATCAACACGTCCAGGGGCAGACGGCCGCTGCTGGCTTCGACGATTTTCACTGCCGGCGGCAGTTCTTCGGCCACTTCCAGGCGTACACGGGCCAGGTCTTCGGCGCTGATCAGGTCGGTTTTGTTGAGGATCACCAGGTCGGCGCTGGCCAGTTGGTCGGCAAACAGCTCGTGCAGTGGCGATTCGTGGTCCAGGTTGGGATCCAGCTTGCGCTGGGCGTCGACCTGGTCCGGGAACGCGGCAAAGGTGCCGGCAGCCACGGCCGGGCTGTCGACCACGGTGATCACCGCGTCTACCGTGCAGGCGCTGCGGATTTCCGGCCACTGGAAGGCCTGCACCAAAGGCTTGGGCAGGGCCAGGCCGGAGGTTTCGATGAGGATATGGTCCAAGTCGCCACGGCGCGCCACCAGTTCACGCATCACCGGGAAGAACTCTTCCTGCACGGTGCAGCACAGGCAGCCGTTGGCCAGCTCATAGACCCGACCGTTGGCTTCTTCCTCGGTGCAACCGATGGAGCACTGCTTGAGGATCTCGCCATCGATGCCCAGCTCGCCGAATTCGTTGACGATCACGGCAATGCGGCGGCCCTGGGCGTTGTCCAGCATATGGCGCAGCAAGGTGGTTTTGCCCGAACCCAGAAAGCCGGTGACGATAGTGACGGGGAGTTTGGCCAGTGTTTTCATCGGATGCCCTTTGGGGCGGGCATACGGGACGATAGGCCCTGCGACGGCGCGCAGCGGCAGATTTCGTCACCGGATCACCCCGCCCGGTTGAATTGGAAAATCGGTTGCGAGGCAGGTCTCCTGGCTTGGGGCTTGCTGGCCTTGTGGCTGGCGCTGACTGCGCCTTCCCGCCTGTTCAGGCAGTGGCGTGGCAGTCAGATGAACCCTTTACAGTTGCGGGGGCAGCCGCGGCATCGACCGCGTTCCCTTCTTAGCTTCGACCTGGGCCGAAGAACCTCGAAGGCACAAGGCTACGCAGTGCTAGTGAGCGGGTCAATGTCGGCAAGCCGAGATCAAAAATTTACACGCCAGCTTGGATTGAAACTCTGTATGACTTTGCGCATCTCGACGAGGAACGGATTTGTTGCGAGCGCCACACACCTATCGGCTCGTCCCGTTGCAGCCCTGTCGGCACTGCTACAGGAGTGCAATTGCGGTGAGCGCCCAATACAGCAATACATTCGAGGATCTGTCATGACACTTTCAATACTTCAACCCAATAGCATCTACACCCCGCCCCTCACGCTGGGCGACAACCGCAACCAGCAAATCCCCGCCAAAACCGACACCGCCCAGAACCAGTGGACGGATGACACCAGTGGCAGCAGTCGCACAACGCGTGCGACACCGAGGGCATCATCTCAAGTGAGTTCTCCTTCGTCCTACAGCAACAAGCGCCTACTCCAAGAAGTGAAGAACCACTTTAATGAGTATGCAGCGGGGGCCGGTGACAAGTACGTTAACTTCAATGAATTGAAAGAAGCCGCCGGCCTGCTGCCTACCACTCGAACCTTTTCTACACACGCGTCAGCAGTTGCCAAGGAACTTCTCAACCGTTCTCGCCTGCTTAACGAGTTGGATATCGGAGTTGGTTTCACTTGGGATGGGCGAGGATTGCAAGACCAAAGGTTCGATCATGCCAACCTTGACTCCCTGATTAACAGGCTGCCTAACAAGCCCAGAATCAGATTTGTATCCTAAGGATAAAACCTGATCAGCCAGGCACCTGTCCCACTAGCAATCGATAGGCCTGACGGAACTGAAAACATCCCTTGCAGGGGAATACCAACCCCATAAAACCAGACAGGATGGGGTTGGAGAACGGATCGCGCAGTGCATGGACAACGAGCAAGGCACGCGACCAGCGGCCTTGCTCACTGCCCTGGATCTCAATTCGTCAGGTGTAGTGCTGTGCGCCCGCAGCCTTGGTGATGAGATCGGGCGGATTGATCGGGCCATGACTTCTGACAAAAAAGTCGAAACGCCCCTTTCCCGTCAGGTCGATGGCCAATGTCGACTGATTTTTGCTGCGGTTGTAGTCCAGAAAGGTCTCACCCGCTTTGCCGGACAGTTGCCGGACGAACGTCAGTTTGTCGATTCCGGCTTTGCTCAGCAGGGTCGAAATGTCGATCTTGTCGCTGCCGCTGACAAAGTCCACGATAAAGTCGGGCGCGCTCAACGTGGAGTCGTTGGCGTCGTCGTACACAAAGGTGTCCGCGCCTTCTGCGCCCCGCAGGTGGTCCGCGCCTGCGCCCCCCTTGATCACGTTGTCCGCGTGGTTGCCGATGATCACGTCATTGCCCGAGCCTCCAATCGCATTTTCCACGGTCACGCCTCTGGCAATCGAGACGTTCCCCTCTAACCCGCCTACATTGGAAAGCTCCTCAGCTCGCAAGTTGATCAGCTGATTTTGCTTATATTTGGAAAAGTCCAATGTATCGACCCCGCCACCGTCCCAAACGCAAAACAACGCCACATCTCTGGGGCGATCCAATTGGTAATAGTCGCGCCCGGCATTGGAGTTAAAACCATAGGTGGTATCGGTGTTACGTGTTTGGTAGTTAGAACCGTACAGTCGCTGGACTGCCGCAATATCATCGCGCATGGGTGCCGAAGGGCGACAACCTGCAATGTTGTGGCCAGATTCCGCTGCTCTGAAGTAGCTCATGACCGAATAACTCTCCGTATCCTGCGCATATTCGGCGTGGTCACGGTAGTTCATTCCAACACCGTCATAATCACCTGGATGCAAAAGGCCGATACGATGACCCACTTCATGGAGCAGGGTGCCGCGCGGATTATTGTGAAGTGCCGGTGCCGCATGTTCTTTGTACTTGGAATTCACCAGCACCTTACCGACCTGCCCGGGAAGCATTGTCCAACCAGCGATCCCATCTTCTACATTCTGGCTATTGGCAAATGCCAGCAGGCCTTCCGGTTCAGCGATACCCTCCTGGAATGTTACGTTCGCCACATCGGCCCACGACTGCATGACCAGCCTGGCCTGGTGTTTCTGGACGGTATTGAACGCCGTTTCGCCCGGTGCCAGTTTGTCGAATGAAACGCAGATTTGCGTCACGCCGTCACCATTTCGATCCGACCACCTCAGGTCGTTGCGCGTGATCTGCTGGGCGGCCTGCAGGACGGTATAAGACGGTTTGGTATGCCGCGCCGCTGTAGAAGGATTCTCACCCTCTGGCTCTTGCGGGAGCGAGGCCCCAGCGTATTGGGGATGTTGCGTGCTGCTTGAAATATTCAAGATAACCACCTTTAGTTTCAGTTAATCGACAGGAGTGTCACCGTCATGATTCGCTGAAAAGAAGTTTGGCGTTCCTCGCTCGACCGTTAAGCCCTACATACGCTGTCTCACTATTAGTTGTTGAGGCGACGTTAGCAAACCGTTTGCGCGCAACACCACCCAACTATCGCGCCTAGAACCGGTGCAGCTACATATATGCTCAGAAGATATTTTTATATTTCGGCAACAGACGAATATCTTTTCATATTTTTTGATATGAATCGGGCATCAAACTCAGGACTTTTCTGCGCGAGTGCACTCGCTCAATTGACGGAATCACCCTGGCCATGCTCTCCTACACATCTTGTTTCAGGTGCCCTTCACAGGGTGAAACGGGAAACCGGTGACCCATGCCTGCATGACAGTCCGGTGCTGCCCCCGCAACGGTAAGCGAGCGAAGTATCAGATCCACTGTGCCTAGCGGCATGGGAAGGCGATGCTTTTATGACCCAGTGTCCCTCGCAAGCCCGGAGACCGGCCCGAAAAATCAGATAACAAACCCGCGGTGGGCGGGCGCTGTTCAGAACCCTGCTTGCCTGGCTCGCGTGGTTTTCATGCGCTCGTACCACCCTGACACTCGAAAGGGACGCGCCATGTCAATCATCAGCAGCACCTCGCACTCCGCCAGCCACACCGCCACCCTGAGCCAACGCCTGACCGCCGCCATCGGTGCGTCGATCCTCGGCGCGTGCCTGGTGTATTTCGCCGGGTTTTCGCATATCGAGGCCGTCCACAACGCCGCCCACGATACGCGCCACAGCGCCGCCTTCCCGTGCCATTGAGACCTGCCGACATGATCAAGCGAATTGCGCAAACCGCAGGTTTCAGCGGCCTGCTGGCCGCCCTGTTACTGACCCTGTTGCAAAGTTTCTGGGTGGCTCCGCTGATTCTGCAGGCGGAAACCTTCGAAAACGCCCCGGTCGCGACCCAGGCGCATGAGCATGAGCATGCGCCTGGCGCTGCGGCCCACAGCCACGACGCCCAAGCCTGGGAGCCTGAAGATGGCTGGCAGCGCGTGCTGTCTACCACCGGTGCTAACCTGGTGGTCGCCGTAGGTTTTGCGCTGATGCTCGCCGGCCTCTACACCCTGCGTGCCCCGACCCGCACCGCCCAGGGCTTGCTCTGGGGCCTGGCCGGCTATGCGACCTTTGTCTTGGCGCCGACCCTTGGCCTGCCCCCGGAACTGCCCGGCACCGCGGCGGCGGACCTGGCGCAACGGCAGATCTGGTGGATCGGCACCGCAGCCTCCACCGCCGCCGGCATTGCGCTGATCGTGTTTGGCCGCAACTGGCTGCTGAAGATCCTTGGCATCGCGATCCTGGCCGTGCCCCATGTGATCGGCGCACCACAACCGCAAGTGCACTCGATGCTCGCCCCAGAAGCCCTGGAAGCGCAGTTCAAGATCGCTTCGCAGTTGACCAACATCGCGTTCTGGCTGGCCCTGGGCCTGATCAGCGCCTGGTGGTTCCGGCGTAATCGCGACGATCAGTACTCGGCATGAACACTACGCCGGCCCTGGTGGTCGGCCTGGGTTGCCAGAGCGGTTGCAGCGTCGAGGCGTTATTAGCGCTGTTTAATACAGCCTTGGCTGGTGCTGGCATCGACCCTCGACAAATCACCGCGCTGGCCAGCATCGACCGCAAGCAGGATGAGCCCGGATTACTGGCGCTGGCAGCCGACCTGGGTTTACCGCTACAGTTTTTCAGTGCCGAGCAACTGGCAAGCCACGCGGCGCAACTGAGTCACCGGTCCGCTGTCGCCTTTGCCCACACCGGCTGCTACGGCATCGCCGAAAGCGCCGCCCTGGCGCTGGCCGAACGCCTGGCCCAGCGCCCCGCCCGGCTGCTGATCCCGCGCCAAAAGAGCCCGCAAGCCACCTTTGCATTGGCGTGTGCCGGATGAATTCCCGATAATCCCCCACCCTGATCATGAGCGGTCTTCATCTACAGCCCGCCTCACCCGCTTTTTCACAGGAATGTCCCCATGACCGTCTACTTCATCGGCGCCGGCCCCGGCGATCCGGAACTGATTACCGTCAAGGGCCAGCGGCTGATCCGCAGTTGCCCGGTGATTATCTATGCCGGCTCCCTGGTACCCGCCGCTGTACTCGAAGGCCATCAGGCTGAAAAAGTGGTCAACAGCGCCGAATTGCACCTGGAGCAGATCATTGACCTGATCAAGGACGCCCATGAAAAAGGCCAGGACGTGGCGCGGGTACATTCAGGCGACCCGAGCCTGTATGGGGCCATTGGCGAGCAAATCCGCCATTTGCGCGAGCTGGGGATTGCCTTCCAGATCATTCCAGGCGTCACGGCGGTGGCCGCTTGTGCCGCCTTGCTGGAGACCGAGTTGACCCTGCCGGATATCGCCCAAAGCGTGATCCTGACCCGCTATGCCGATAAAACCACGATGCCGGCGGGTGAAGCCTTCGACAGTCTGGCCAGCCATGGCACGACCATGGCGGTGCACTTGGGGGTCAATCATCTGCAGAAGATCGTCAGCGAACTGTTACCCCATTACGGTGCAGACTGCCCAATAGCCGTGGTGCACCGGGCGACTTGGCCGGATCAGGATTGGGCGATTGGCACCTTGGCGGATATTGTCGAAAAAGTCGCGGCGAAGGGTTTCAGGCGCACGGCACTGATTGTGGTGGGCCGGGTGCTGGCCAGTGACAGCTTTAGCGAATCCTCGCTGTATCGCGCAGGCCATGCCCACCTCTACCGGCCCTGACACCGCGCAAGACACTGTGTGGGAGCTGGCTTGCCTGCGATAGCCATAGGTATCTACACAACTTTCAGAAACTGACGAACTCCTCCGTGGCGAGCGGGCTTGTCGGAACGCCGCATCGCCCGCGCTGGGCTGCGAAGCAGCCCCAATAACCCGAATGCGTTGTACCAGATACACCGCAGCGGCTGGTTTTGGGGCTGCTTCGCAGCCCAGCGC